>JBATNZ010000167.1:0-12617 GCA_049290615.1 Candidatus Contendibacter sp. | reverse complement strand
CGTCCGCGCCATGCCCAACACCCCGGCCCTGGTCGGCAGCGGCGCCACCGCGCTGTTCGCCAACGCCCAGGTGAGCGCCAGCCAGCGGCAGACCGCTGAATCGATCCTGCGGGCCGTCGGGCTGGTGGTCTGGGTGGCCGCCGAGGGTCTGCTGGACGCGGTCACCGCTCTGTCCGGCAGCGGGCCAGCCTATTTTTTCCTGCTGATGGAAACCCTGGAAAAGATCGGTGTCCGGCTCGGGCTGGATGCCGAGGTCGCGCGGCTGCTGACCATCCAGACCGCGTTCGGCGCCGCCAAGATGGCGCTGGAAAGCCCCGACAACGCGGCCGCGCTGCGCGCCCGGGTCACCTCGCCGGGCGGCACCACCGAGCGGGCGATCAGCGTGTTCCAGGACGAGCAGCTCGATGTGCTGATCGCCAGGTCGCTAAACGCCTCGCTGGCGATCCTGGAAGCGCCGGAACTGCTGGCCAACGGCCTGGACGACCTGGTCGCCAAGGCGCTGGAAGCCGCCCGCCACCGTTCCGAGGAACTGGGCGATCTGCTGGGGGGCCAGCCATGACCGCGACGGTTTTTCTGATTCAAACCGTATTCGGTTTCTACATCCTGGCGGTGATGCTGCGCTTTCTGCTGCAGTGGGTGCGGGCCGATTTCTATAACCCGCTGGTGCAGTTTCTGGTCCGCATCACCAACCCGCCGCTGCTGCCGCTGCGCCGGATCGTGCCGGGCTACCGGGGTTTGGATCTGGCGGCGGTGGTGCTGGCCTTCGTCCTGCAACTGATCGAGGTGCTGTTGGTGGCCCTGCTGTTCGGCCGCCCTCTCGGCGTCGGCGGCCTGCTGCTGCTGACCGTGATGGAACTGCTCAAGCTACTGATCAACATCTACCTGTGGGGCATCATCATTCAGGCGGTGCTGAGCTGGGTCAATCCCGATCCCCGTCATCCGGCGGCACGGGTGCTGTCTCAGTTGACCGCGCCGCTGCTACGGCCGGCCCGGCGGGTGCTGCCGCCGATTTCCGGCGTGGATTTGGCGCCGATGCTGGTGGTGGTGGCGCTGATCTTCGTCAGCCTGCTGTTGCAGGATGTTCTCGGCCTGTTAACCGGCTTGCGCTGAGATCATGGCCACCACCGGCTACCGCTGGGACGGCGTCGACCTGATTCTTCAGGTGCGGGCGCAGCCGCGCGCCAGCCGCGACGAATGGGCGGGACTGCGGGAGGACCGGTTCCGGGTCCGCATCACCGCGCCGCCGGTGGACGGCCAGGCGAACGCGCATTTGCGCGAATTTCTAGCGGTGCTGTTCGGGGTGGCGAAAAGCCAGGTGTCGCTGCTGGCCGGCGAAACCGGCCGCGACAAGCGCTGGCGCATCGCCGCGCCGAAGCGATGGCCGGCGGGTATCGAACCGCCGGCCGCCGTTTGATCCCGTTTTGCCGGTATCACCGTACAACCATCTTTAGCCGAGGGAGATTGGCCCGGATGACCGCGCCATTGGAAGAAACCCGCGTCCAGCCGGTCGAGGTAGCCTGTCCGGGCTGTTTTCACCCCCGCACCGGGACGCGGCCGTCGTATGCCCGATTTGCCATTACCGAGCCGGATTGGAGGGCCGTTCCGCAGCGCTGCTGCCGGTCGGGACGCAACTGAAGGATTACGTGGTCGGGGAAAAGCTCGGCCAGGGCGGGTTCGGGATCACCTATCGCGGCTTCGACTTGAAGCTGCACATGAAGGGGACTTATCTACAGCCATGGCTGAAACGCTGCGTTTTTTGTCCAAACCCAGTAAGACCATCGGTTAGCAGTCTGGAGGCCAGGCGATGAACAAACACGATTTTGTCACTATTGATGCAGAAATAATGCATGGCGTTCCCGTCTTCAAAGGTACCCGCGTCCCGATAGAAACCTTGTTTGATTATTTGGCAACCGGCGACAGTATTGACGAATTTCTGGATGATTTTCCAACGGTGCCCAAGCCATTCGTTGAAATGGCGCTTGAATATTCCAAACAGGCGCTGGCTGCGTAAAGCCATGCGAATTCTATTGGACGAAAACGTACCCCGGAAGCTGAAACAGGCTTTCCCTAACTTTATCATTGCAACGGTAGGAGAAATGGGATGGGCTGGCGTTAGGAATGGAGAGCTTTTGAAACAGGCAGAAAATGTATTTGATGTGCTGATTACGGTTGATAAGGGCGTTCAGCATCAAAACTCCCTGGAGGGCAAAAACATTGCCTTAATCACGCTCGTCGTTCGCTGGAACAAGCTACAGTACTTATTACCGCTGGTTCCCCAAATCTTGCAAGCCATGGCGAATATCCGACCAGGACAAATTGTCAATATCTCTTGAATTAGCGCAAAAAACAGGGTGTTTTTCCACGCCGAATTTTAGGGGAGCGGTCGAGCGATTTTACAGCACCGGCGATCCTGGTCCACTCTGCGACTTCATCGAACGGCAGTATTGCAAGGTCTTCCACAATTACGACCTACACTGGAGCAATGAGTTGGCGGGTGCCGCAATAACCGTACAACCGTGCTTGCCAAAAGCCCCGGTTGCCGCTAAACCCGGCCCCGACTAGACTTGACGCCCGGTTTTAACCCATCCCCCAAAGACATCACCACGACGGTCAGGAGCCCATGCCGCATACTTTCCCCCCGGATTCCGTGGGCCTGGTCACGCCCCAGACCGCCTGCTTCGAAGAACCGCTGGCGCTGGACTGTGGCCGGTCGTTGGCGGAATACGAAATGGTTTACGAAACCTACGGTACGCTGAACGCCGACCGCGGCAACGCCGTGCTGATCTGCCACGCGCTGTCGGGCGATCATCACGTCGCCGGCTATCACGACGAGGACGATCCGGGCAAACCCGGCTGGTGGGACACCTGTATCGGTCCCGGCAAGCCGATTGATACCCGTGAGTTCTTCGTGGTGTGCTGCAACAATCTGGGCGGTTGCAAAGGCTCCACCGGCCCGACCGTGATCAATCCGGACAACCGCAAGCCCTACGGCCCGGATTTCCCCATCGTCACCGTCAAGGACTGGGTGCGCAGCCAGGCGCGACTGGCCGACCGATTGGGTATCACCCAGTGGGCGGCGATTATCGGCGGCAGTCTGGGCGGGATGCAGGCCATGCAGTGGACCATTACCTTTCCCGAACGGGTGCGCCATTCCCTGGTCATCGCCGCCGCCCCGCGCCTGTCGGCCATGAATATCGCCTTCAATGAAGTGGCGCGGCAGGCAATCCTGTCCGATCCCGACTTTCACCACGGCCACTACTACGAATTCGGCGTGGTGCCGCGGCGCGGGCTGATGCTGGCCCGGATGCTCGGCCACATCACCTACCTGTCCGACGAGGGCATGCGCGCCAAGTTCGGCCGCGAGCTGCGCGAAGGCAAGATCGACTTCAACTTCAACTTCGATACCGAATTTCAGGTGGAAAGCTACCTGCGCCATCAGGGCCATGCCTTCGTGGATCGCTTCGACGCCAACACCTATTTGCTGATTACCAAGACTCTGGACTATTTCGACCCGGCGGCGGATTTCGACGGGGATTTGTCGGCGGCTTTTCACCGGACACCGGCGCGCTTTCTGGTCATCGCTTTCACCAGCGACTGGCGGTTCGCGCCGGCCCGGTCGCGCGAAATCGTCCGGGCGCTGGTACGGGCTGGGCGCGAGGTCAGCTATGCCGAAATTCCCTCGGAATACGGTCACGATGCTTTCCTGATGCCGATCCCGCTGTACCACGAGGTACTGCGCGGCTATCTGACGCGGGTCGCCCGCGAGGTGAACGCCCATGCGGCCTGAACTGGAACTGATCAGCGCCTGGATTCGCCCCGGCGCGCGCGTACTGGATTTGGGCTGCGGCGACGGCGCGCTGCTGGCCTATCTGCGCGAACACCGGCAGGTGAGCGGCTACGGTTTGGAAATCGACAGCGCCAACATGGTCCAATGCATTCAGGCCGGGGTGAATGTCATCCACGCCGACCTGGAAGCGGGGCTGGCCGACTTTGGCGACAGCAGCTTCGACTACGTCATCATGACCCAGACCCTGCAAGCCGTGCGGCAAACCGAGGCGTTGCTGGACGAAATGCTGCGGGTGGGCCGGCAAGGCATCGTGACCTTTCCCAACTTCGGTTTCTGGCGCTGCCGGATGCAGATCGCTCTGCAAGGCTTGATGCCGGTGGGTAAAGCCCTGCCCTACCAGTGGTACGACACGCCGAATATCCACCTGTTCACCCTGCGCGATTTCGAGCAACTGTGCCGGCGCAAGCGCATCGACATCCTGCAACGCACGGTCCTCGACCATGCCCACCGTCCCCGGCTGGGGCCGAAGTTGTGGCCCAACCTGCTGGGCGAAATCGCCCTGTACCGGCTGAGCCGCGCCTGAGCCACCGTTTAAAACCGGATTCTGGAGATTCCCATGTTCACAAGCTCCCCGGCGCTTCGCGCCACCCCCCCTCAAGCGAGGGGGGGAATCCAATCCAGACATTCCTCGCGACATGGGCTGCCCGCACGCCCGCGCGGCTTCACCCTGATCGAAGTCATGGTCGTGGTGGTGATCCTCAGCATTCTGGCCGCCGTGGTGGTGCCGCGCATCATGGACAACCCGGACAAGGCCCGGGTGGTCAAGGCCAAGCAGGATATTCGGGTGATCAAGAACCAGATGGATTTATACCGGCTGCACAACTTCCGCTACCCGACCACCGAGCAGGGCATGGAAGCGCTGGTGCAAAAACCCGCCGAAGCGCCGCACTGGCAGGAAGGCGGCTATCTGGACAAGCTGCCCAAGGATCCCTGGGGCAAGCCGTATCAGTACCTCAGCCCCGGCCAGCACGGCGACATCGACATCTACTCGCTGGGCGCCGACGGCCAACCGGGCGGCGAAGGCGTGGACGCTGACCTCGGCAACTGGAATCTGGATGAATAGGGCAGGCACCGAGGCACTCAAGCACTCAGGCATGGCCTATTGAAATGACCACGCCGCCGCGCGGTTTCACGCTGCTGGAAATCATGGTGGTGCTGGTGCTGATCGGCATCATCACCAGCTTCGCCCTGCTGTCGGTCGGCGGCGGCCCGCGCGAGCGCCTGGCCGAGGAGGCGCGGCGGCTGGCGGCGCTGGTGGAACTGCACCAGCAGGAAGCGATCCTGAGCGGCGAACTGCGTGGCATCCAGTTCGGCCGCGCCGGCTACGCGATTCTAAGTCTGGGCGAGAAAGGTGAATGGCGGCCCCCCGCCGCCGCTGATACCCTGATCCGGCATGCGTTGCCCGAGGACATCGCCCTTGGCCTGTGGATCGAGGGGCGGCCGGCCGATCTGAAAACCACCGGCAAGCTGCCGCAGGTGGTATTGCTGGCCAGCGGCGAAACCACCGAATTCGTCGCCGTGTTCGGCTTCGCCGACGACCGTTCTCCGGATACGCCACGCTACCGGGTGGCCGGCGACGCGCTGGGCCGGCTGACGACGGGCGAGGTCACCCGGTGAACCGCCAGCCCGGCTTTACCCTGCTGGAAGTGCTGGTGGCGCTGGCGGTGCTGGCCATCGCCATGGGCGCGATCATTCATGCCGCCACTCAGAGCATCAACACCGTCGCCACGCTGCGTGATCGAACCTTCGCCAGTTGGGTGGCCCTCAATCGGGTCAACGCCTTGCTGCTGGAGGCGAAACCCTGGCCCGAGGAAGGCTCCCGCAAAGGCAATGCCGACTTGGCCAACCGAAACTGGCGCTGGGAGGCGCGGTTCCACAAGACCGCCGATCCCGACCTGCGCCGCCTCGAACTCACGGTGCGCATCGACGAGGCCGGGGCGGAACTCAGCAAGCTGATCGCCTTCAAGGGCAAGCCGCCAGAGAAACCCACCAATGCGACCGGCCAACCGCCCGGAGCCACGGATAAACCGACAGCGCCCAAGGACAAACCGACGACGCCCAAGAAACCACAGCCCGCATTATGAATAGGCCCACGCGCGGTTTTACCCTGCTGGAACTGCTGGTGGCCCTGGCGGTATTTTCCATCATGGCGATTGCCGCCTACAGCGGCCTGCGCAACGTGCTGTACACCCGCGCCGCGGTGGAGGAGCAAAACCGGCGGCTGGCTTCGGTGCAACTGGCGATTTACCGGCTGGAACAGGACATCGAACAAGCCGTACCGCGCGGTATCCGCGACGAATACGGCGAACCGCAGGGCGCTCTGCTCGGCGGCGCGCTCGCCGCCGACCGGCTGACCCTGACCCGCGCCGGCTGGGACAATCCCCTCGGCCAACCCCGCGCCACCTTGCAACGAATCGCCTACCGGCTGCGGGATGGCCGGCTGTGGCGGCTGTACTGGCCGGTACTCGACCGGGGCGGCCTGATCGAACCGCGCGAGACGCTGCTGCTGGACCGGGTGCGGGACTTCAAGGCGCGGTTTCTGGATCAGGACGACTGGCGCGACGATTGGCCGCCACCCGTCAGCGGCGACGAAAACAAGCCGGATCCCGACCGCTTGCCGCGCGCGGTGGAAATCAGCCTGACTCTGGAGGACTGGGGTGAAATTACCCGCTTGTTGCCCTTGCCCGGCTGATGCTGTCCCTATCCCCCTTTGCCAGAGGGATCGAGCGAGTCGCGCCAAATTCCAGGCCGGCGTCGCCCTGATTACCGTGCTGCTGATTGTATTCCTCGCCAGCATCGCCGCCATCAGCCTCGCCAGCTTGCAGCAACTGGCCATCCGCCGGAGCACGGTGCTCCTGCACCAGCAGCAGGCCCGGCTGTACGCACTCGGCGCCGAACAGTGGGCCATGGTCATCCTGGCGCGCGACCGCCAGCGGAGCGAAACCGACCATCCCGGCGAGGAATGGGCCAAGCTGCCGCCAGCCCTGCCGATTGAAGACGGTACGCTCACCGCCCGCCTCGTCGATCAGCAAAGCTGTTTCAATCTCAACAATCTGTGGCGGCCAGCACCCGGTGGGCAATCGCCCTCCCCCAACGCGCCGCGCGAGGACAAGGAGAAACAGAAACCGCAGGACCCGGAGGCGGACACCGAACCCAAACCGGATCCAACCAGGCCCAAACCGCCCAAACCGCCCAAACCGGATGAAACCATGGGCAAGGCGGCACTGGAACCGGCGCAGATCAAGGTGTTGCAGCGCCTGCTGGAAAATTTCGAACTGAAGCCGGCGCTGGCGCAGGCCATTGCCGACTGGATCGATCCCGACCCCGATCCCCAGTTTCCCGATGGGGCCGAGGACAGCGATTACATGGTCCTGAATCCGGCCTATCTGGCCGCGAATCGCCCGTTCCTCAGCGTATCCGAACTACGACTGGTCAAGGGCGTGGACCGGGAGGCTTACGACAAGCTGGCGCCGGTGATCTGCGCCTTGCCGCCCGGTACGCCGCTGAACGTCAACACGGCGCTGGCGCCGATATTGGCGGCGCTGGGCGAGGGCTTGAAACCGGCGGACCTCGAGCGCTTGCTGGAAGACCGTCCGGCGGAAGGCTACAAAAACGTGGACGATTTTCTGAACGCGGCCAAGCTCACTACCGTGGAAGCGCCGGTCAAGGCGTTGCTGAGCACCGACAGCCAGTATTTTCTGCTGCGAGCCGAGGCGCGGGTGGGCGATGGCCGTGCGATGTTATACAGTATGTTCTATCGCGATGAGAACGGCGTCCGGGTTCTGCGACGCGATTTCGGCCATCAGGATTGAAACGACCTTGCCCGCCCCACTGTGTTTTTTTCGCCTGCTAGCGCCCGACCAAGCCGAGTGGCTGTATCCCAACAGTGCGATGCGGCGCGGTTTGCTATCCGAATTGGCCACTCAGGCCATGGGCGCGCGCCTGCTACTGATCGCGCCCGGCGAGGCGATCACCCTGCACCGGGTTCCACTACCCAGCCGCAAGCGGTCCACTTGGGCGCGCGCCGTACCGTATGCCCTGGAAGACCAGGTGGTCGAGGACATCGAGGCCCTGCACTTCGCGCTGGGGGGCATGCCGGATGGTGATCGGCTGCCGGTGGCGGTGGTCAACCGGGACGCGCTGCGCGGCTGGCTGGACGCCTGCGCGCAAGCAGGGTTGGTCCCGGTCGCCGTCATTCCGGAGCCGTTGCTGCTCCCCTGGCAGGAGGGCGACTGGAGCATACTGCTGGAAGAACGGCGGGCGGTGGTGCGCACCGGCCGCTGGGAAGGCTTCGCCACCGAACGGAACCTGCTGGAATTGCTGTTGAACCAGGCCATCGCCGAGGCCGGCGACGGCAAACCGCAACGGCTGCGCGTCTGGGGCAACCCGCCGCCGGTTTTGACCGAAGCCGGTCTGGAACCGCGCATCGAGGATAGCGCTCCCGAACCGCTGCAGGTCTTCGCCAGCGCCTATCAACCGGCCACGGCGATCAATCTGCTGCAGGGCGCCTACAGCCCACGGGCGCACTGGGGCCGCTGGCTGCGGCCCTGGCGCGCGGCGGCGATGCTGGCGAGCGCGTGGCTGCTGGTGCAAAGCTTTAGCCTGGCGCACGAGTATTGGAGCCTGCGGCGCGAACAGGCCACCCTGCGGGCCGCGATGGAACAGGTCTACAAGGACGCCGTACCCGGCGCGACTCGGATCGTGAATCCCAAGGTTCAGTTGGAAACCCGCCTGCGGGAATTGCGGCCGACCAGCGCCAGCGGTGGCGCATTCCTTGAACTGCTCTACCGGGGCGGACAACCGCTGCTCGACTTCAAGGACGTCACCCTGCGTGGCTTCAGCTATCGCGACGGCCAACTGGACCTCGATCTGGAAGGGGGTAACCCAGCGGTGCTGGACCAACTCCGGCAGAAACTGAACCAGCAGATGGGATTACAGGTCGAGATGCGCACCACCCAGCGGGAAGGCCAACTGCAAAGCAAGGTCACGCTGAAAAGGACGCCTTCATGAAAGCCTGGTGGGAAAGCCTGAGCAGCCGCGAACGCCTGCTGGCGGTCGGCGGCGCGACGCTGACCCTGGCGCTGCTAATTTACGCGCTGGTGTGGCAACCGTTCCAAGCCAGTCACCGCCGGCTGCGGCAGAGCGTCGCCGAGCAGCGCACCGAGCTGGCTGCGATGTGGCGGATGGCTGAGGAAATCAAGCGGTTGGGTGGATCGGGCGGTAAGCCGCCGGTAGATGGCCGTTCCCTGTTGACCTTGGTGGATCAGACCGCGCGAGCGGCCGGACTGGGCGCCGCCCTCAAACGGGTCGCGCCGCAGGGCGAGGACCGGCTCGGCGCTCAGTTCGACGCCGTCGAGTTCGACAAGCTCATTCCCTGGCTGGGCGCGCTGGAACGCGATCACCCCATCGCCATCGTCAATCTGAGCGTGGACCGCGCCGCCGCCGGTCTGGTGAACGCCCGCGTCATCGTTCAGGGCGGCCGGCCATGAAGCATGTCTTGCGTTATAGCCTGTTGGGACTGCTGGCCTTTCTGCTGTCTCTGCTGCTGCTGGCGCCGGCCACCCTGGTCACCGACCTGCTCGCCCAGCGCTTGACCGGCTTCAGCGTGCAAGCCGTCGAAGGCCTGGCGACCGAGGGTTCCGCGCGGGGCGTTCACTGGCGCGGCGTCCGGATCGAACGGCTCAACTGGAATTGGCGGGCGCCGGCGCTGCTGACCGGCTGGCTGGAATTCCGGCTGGACGCCGACGATCCCGAGATCAAATTGAGCGGCAGCGTCGCGGCGAACCCGGGCCGCCGGCTGCGCTTCCGCGATTTGAGCGGCCGGCTGCCGCTCGCCCGCTTGGGCGCCCTCGCGGGACAACCGGGGCTGCCACTGCAAGGGGTGGTGGAATTCAATCTACGGGATTTATCCCTGAACGCCGCCGGTCGGCCGCAAACCGCCGACGGCGTCGTCTATCTGCTGAACGCGCGCGCCACCCTGGGCCAGCCCCTGAATCTGGGCGATTTCATCGTCCAACTGGCGCCCGCGACTCCCGAGGGCATCCAGGGCGCGGTCCGGGATAACGACGGGCCGCTGGCGCTGGAGGGTACGCTGAACCTGCTGCCGGATGGCCGTTACCGCTTCACTGGCCAGGCGGCGGTGCGCGACGCCGGCAACCAGGCGCTCCGGCAAGCGATGAACCTGCTGGGACCGCCCGGCGGCGATGGCCGCTGGACCTTGAGCTTTTCCGGCGTCCTGCCTCAGTAAGGGCCGAACCGGGACGTCGTTCACCACTGTCCGATTCCGAGGAACCACCAAGGGAGGTAAGCGCCGATGCACCCACAACCGCGCGGATTCTTGATCGTCCTGATCATGCTGGCGCTGGCCGCCTGCGCCAGCCAGCCAACGCCGCCAAAGGTTTCGCTTTCGCTCGCCGGCGATGCGGTATTCCCGGCGCCGCCGGAATTGCAGCCCCAGGTCGGATTCTGGCGCAATGTCTACGCGAGCTGGGGGCGCAACCAGGTTGCGCTGCACGATGACCGCTACCTCGATCTGGTATACGGCGTCCTGACCCTGCCCGGCGAGATCGGCGAAAGCCAAACCCCCGAACAACAGGCTTTCGTCAAGGGACATCAGGAAAATCTGCGAACCATCCTGAGCCAACTGGAATCGAAGGCGGCCGCTAACGCCCCGCTGACGCCCGCCGAACAGACGCTGGCGAACCGCATCCGGGCCAGCAGCGGCGGTCCCGGCGCCATCGCCGGCGCCAGCGACCGGCTGCGCAGCCAGCGCGGTATGCGCGAGCGCTTCAAGCGGGGACTGGAAATCAGTGGCCGCTATGACGCGGCGTTCCGCGGTGTATTCCGCGAAGCGGGTCTGCCCGAGGATTTGGCCTACCTGCCGCATGTCGAGTCATCCTTCCAAAATCACGCCGCCTCCTCGGCCGGCGCGGTGGGCATGTGGCAATTCATGCCCGGCACCGCGCGCCATTTCGGCATGCTAAACGCGGCGGTGGACGAGCGGCGCGATCCCGTGGCCTCGGCGCAAGGCGCGGCCCGCTATCTGGGCAACGCCCAGGACCGCTTGGGAAGTTGGCCACTCGCCCTGACCTCCTACAATCACGGCGTGGGCGGCATGAAGCGCGCGCAGCAGGCCTTCGGCAACGATTTTGTCGCCATCGCGCGCAATTACTCCGGGGCCGGCTTCGGCTTCGCCTCGCGCAATTTCTATACGGAATTCCTGGCGGCCCGTGAAATCGCCCGCGATCCCCAGCGTTTCTTCCCGGAAGGCATCCACTACGAGCCCCCCTTGAATTTGGACCGGGTGCGGCTGCGGCAAACGGTGAATGTCATGACTCTGGCGAATTATTACGCCATCAATGCGTGGGAGCTGACGAGCCTGAACAAAGCCTGGAACCCGGCGGCTCAGAACGGCCGAATCGCGCTGCCGGCGGGAACTTTGGTGTGGTTACCCGCCGGAACGGTGGAGCGCCTGGCGCAACGGGGCATCGCCGACCGGGCGCTGGCGCTGGCCGACCCAGTCACCACCGGCCGGCTGCGCTGACCGGGGACGGTGATCAACCCTCCAAAGTCACCGTCAATCCTAAAAAAACCCTCCCATATGGGAGGGTTTTTGTTTTCGCCCGATCGGGAGTCAGCCCAGCTTATTGAGAACCCCCCGAGCCCGCTCCTTCTGCGTGGCATCACCTTCCCGTAATACTTCCTCCAGCAGACTGCGCGCCCCGACATCATCCCCCATATCCATATAGGCCGAGGCCAGATCCAGCTTGGTTTCCACGTAATCAGCGGTGTTTATGCCTCCTGGAGCGCCACCGACCGCATCTTCCTTGTCACCACGTTTCAAGGTATCGCCACCGAGACCTTGCAAGGCCTCATTCAGCTTCAGCGAATCCTCGTGCGCGCCGTGCCTGGCTATTTCCTGAGTGATATCGGCGAATTCGAACTTCAGATCCGGCATTGGGGAACCCGCCGGAGCGGCGACGGTGGATGCCAGGGATGGCGGCTTGGTCGGGGGCTCGGCGATGTTCATATCCAGTGGCGGCAGTTCGGACGACTGCGGCCGAGCGGTCTTGCCCAGCGCAAGGTCGTCGAATTTGAAATCAAAATCATCCAACCGCAACTCGGACGGCAATTCCGCCTGCGATTGCACTGGAGACGCATTCTTCTCCCTCTCTTTTTTCTCCTGCGCCGTCAGTTCGGCCAGTTCGGTTGGCGTAGCCGCGAACGGATCGATAGCCCGGCGGATACCCGACGCGGTGGGCGGCTCGGCATCGAGCAGCGGTGCCTTGAGATCCCTCGCGGGCACCGCGCCTTGGCGAGCAGCAGCCACAGGCGGTGTTTCTCCCTCGCCAAGGCCAAAATCGAAGTCCTTGAGCAGCTCCCCGATGGGCTTGGGCGACGGCGCGCCCGCGGGAGCGGGCGCCAACTTGGCTGCGCTTGGAGCCGCCGGGGCGGTTGCCGCCAACCCCACGGCGGGCCGGGGGCGCACGGAACCCGGCTCGCGTATCCGGGCCCGGGCCGTTCGGACGTCTCGATGTTCGACAATCCCAGTGGATTCGCCTTCCGGGAATTCCAGCGCGGCTGCTCCCACCGCCGGCTTCGACCGGGCGGGACGCCGCAATAGCGGAAGCAGGACCACCGAGGCGATTGCCAGCGCGATCAGGGCAATTGCCACCCAGACGATGGGGCTACTTATCCAACTGGACCTAGCTTCAGCGGGCGGTGATGCCGTCGGCGCGGCGACGGGCGGCGCGGCGATGGGCGCTGGTTG
>JBATNZ010000166.1:0-51574 GCA_049290615.1 Candidatus Contendibacter sp. | reverse complement strand
GTGCAGGGCCTCTCGCGCCGCCGCCCGGGCCAGGCCGGCGTGTACCCGCCGCGCCCCCCGGCTATAGGCTCCGAGCAGGGCGCGGTCGCAGAGGATGTTGATCAGCCGGGGAATGCCGCCGGAGTGGTGGTAAACCACCCCACGCGCACCGCCAGTGAACAAGTCCTCGCGCCCGCCGGCCACCCGCAGCCGGTGGCCGATGTAGGCGGCGGTTTCCCGCCGGTCCAGCGGCGGCAGGTGGTAGCGGGCGGTGATGCGCTGGGCCAGTTGCCGCAAGTCTGGCCGCGCCAGCAGCATCCGCAGTTCCGGCTGGCCGACCAGGATGATTCGCAGCAGCTTGTGCTTGGTGGTCTCCAGATTGGTCAGCAGCCGGATCTGTTCCAACACCTCGCGGCTCAAATTCTGCGCCTCGTCCAGGATCAGCACCGTGCGCCGGCCGGCGGCGTGAGCGCGCAGCAGGTGGGCATTGAGCGCGTCCAGCAGCGGTTTGAGCGTGGAGTGCTCGCGTGGGCAGGCGGCGCCCAACTCGTCGCAGACCGTCGCCAGCAGTTCCTCGACCGTCAGCCGCGGATTGAGGCAAAGAGCGACGTCCACATCATCCAGCCGCTGTTCCAGCAGAGTGCGGACCAGCGTGGTTTTGCCGGTGCCGACTTCGCCGGTCAGTTGCACGAAACCGCCGTTCTCGCCGACGCCGTACAGCAAGTGCGCCAGCGCTTCCTGATGATGACGGCTCAGGTAGACGTAGGCCGGATCGGGAGTGATGGCGAACGGTGGCTCGCGCAGCCCGAAATGCGCCGCGTACATGGGCTAGACCTCGCCGTAATGCGCGCCGGCGCCGATCCAGCGCCGAATTAGCGGCTCCACCCGCTCCGGATGGTCGCGCAACAGCCCGTCGGCGGCGTGGCGGACGGCGTTGAGCAAATCCTGATCGCGCAGCAAATCGGCGACCCGCAACGTCTGCTCGCCGGTCTGGCGGGTGCCGAGGACCTCGCCGGGGCCGCGCAATTCCAGATCGCGGCGGGCGATTTCAAAGCCGTCGTGGCATTGCCGCAGCACCGCCAGCCGGCTATGCGCGATTTGCGACAGCGGCGGCCGGTACAAAAGGACGCAACTGCTTGCGGCCGCGCCGCGCCCGACCCGGCCGCGCAACTGGTGCAATTGGGCCAGCCCCAGCCGCTCGGCGTTTTCGATAATCATCAGGCTGGCGTTGGCCACGTCCACGCCGACCTCGATCACGGTGGTGGCGACCAGCAGGTCGAGTTCGCCGGCCTTGAAGGCGGTCATCGCCGCTTCCCTGGCGGCGGACGACAAGCGCCCATGCGCCAGGCCGATTCGCAGTTCCGGCAGGATTTCGATCAGCCGCTCGGCGGTGACCGCCGCCGCCTGACATTGCAGCGCCTCGGACTCCTCGATCAGCGGACAGACCCAGTAGGCCTGGCGGCCGCTCCGGCAGGCCTGGCGAATTCGTTCGATCACTTCGTCGCGGCGGCTATCGGGCATGACCACGGTTTTCACCGGCTGGCGGCCCGGCGGCAGTTCATCGATGGTCGAGGTGTCGAGATCGGCGTAGGCGCTCATCGCCAGGGTGCGCGGGATCGGGGTGGCGGTCATGATCAACTGGTGCGGACAATAGCCGCGATGGCGGCCCTTTTCGCGCAGCGCCAGCCGCTGATGGACGCCGAAGCGATGCTGCTCGTCCACGATGGCCAGCGCCAGCTCGGCGAAGGCGACGGCCTCCTGGAACAGGGCGTGGGTGCCAACCGCGATGTGGATTTCACCAGCGGCCAGTCGCTCCAGCAGGGTCTGCCGCGCCCGACCGGCCAGCCGGCCGGTCAGCCAGGCTACCTCGATGCCCAGCGGTTCCAGCCAGGCGTGGAAATTGCGGTAATGCTGTTCCGCCAGCAGTTCGGTAGGGGCCATCAGCGCCGCCTGCGCGCCGGTTTCCACCGCCCGCAACGCGGCGGCGGCCGCCACCACGGTCTTGCCGGAGCCGACATCGCCCTGCAACAGCCGCAGCATCGGCCGGGGCTGGGCCAGATCGGCGCCGATTTCTTCCAATACCCGTCGCTGGGCCTGGGTGAGCGTGAACGGCAACCGCTCCAGAAACCGCTGGCTCAGTCCGCCATGACCAGTCAGCGGCGGCGCGGCCTGTTGTTGCACCCGCTGGCGCAGTCGCCGCAGGCTGAGCTGATGGGCCAGCAACTCCTCGAACGCCAGCCGGCGTCGGGCCGGATGGCGACCGCTGTCCAGTTCGGCCAGCGCGGTATCGGCCGGTGGCTGGTGCAGCAGCGTCACGGCCTCGGCGATGGGTGGCAGCTTCAGTTGGGCCAACAGCGCCGGCGGCAGCAGTTCCGGCAGCACCGCCGCCGCGTCCAGTTGCGCCAGCGCCTGTTCCACCAGCCCGCGCAGGGTGAACTGCTGCAAACCGGCGGTGGCGGGATAGATCGGCGTGAGCCGGTCGGTCACCGCCGCCGCATCCGGGCCGATCCGCCGGCATTCGGGGTGGATCATTTCCAAGCCGGCGTAGCCCTGACGCACCTCGCCAAAGCAGCGCAGCCGCGCGCCGGACTGGCTGAACAGGTGTTCCTGGGCGGGACTGAAATGGAAGAAACGCAGGGTCAGGATACCGTGGCCGTCGCGCAGGTGGCAGAGCAGAAACCGCCGACCCCGCGTCGTCACTTCGCTGCCGACCACCTCGGCCTCGATTTGCGCTTCCTCGCCCGGGCGCAGTTGGCTGATGGGCGTGACTCGGGTGCGGTCCTGATAGCGCAACGGCAGGTGCAGCAACACATCCTCGGCGGTGCGGATGCCCAACCGGCGCAGTCGGTCCGCCAGCTTCGGCCCGACGCCCTTCAGGGCGGTGACCGGGAGCGGTTCGTGTGGCAATGGCCGCGCCCTCAGTCCTCCAACACCAGCACCGCGTCCATCTCCACTTGCGCGCCGCGCGGCAGAGCGGCGACGCCAATCGCCGCCCGCGCCGGACAAGGCCCCTTGAAATATTCAGCCATAACCTGATTAACCAGGGCGAAATGGCCGAGATCAGTCAGGAACACGTTGAGCTTGACGGTATCGGCCAAACTGCCGCCGGCGGCGCGGGCCACCGCCGCCAGATTGTCGAACACCCGGCGAATTTGCGTCTCCATGCCACCCTCCACCAATTGCATGGAAGCGGGATCGAGCGGAATCTGGCCGGACAGATAGACGGTGTCACCGACCTTGACCGCCTGGGAATAAGTGCCGATGGCGGCGGGAGCCTGGTCGGTATGGATGATTTCACGCGGCATGATCAATGCTCCTGAACAAGCTTCCCCGCTGGATCGAGCAACGGAAAGCGGATTTGAAGGAAAACCGCCCCTCACCCCCAGCCCCTCTCCCGCAAGCGGGCGAGGGGAGCGAACGGTTGAAAAAACTAGCCGCGTCGGGCCAGTTTCAGCGCTTCGGGCAGGATGCGCAACTGGCGCATCACCCGCGCCAGATGGGCGCGGTCGCGAACATTGAGCAGCAAATGCACCGTGGTGGTGTTGCCATCCCGCTCCGAAGTATTGATGGTTTCAATGTTGGAGTCGGTGGCGGCGATGGCGGCGGCGATGGTGGCCAAGACCCCGCGCCGGTTGATCACGTCGAGACGCAGTTCGGCGCTGAAATCGGTGTTCACCTGCGACTCCCACTCCACCTCAATCCACTTCTCGGGATTCTTCTTGTAGCTGGCGACGTTCTTGCAACTGTCGCGATGGATGACGATGCCGCGCCCGGCGTTGAGGTAGCCAACGATGGCGTCACCCGGCAGCGGCCGGCAGCATTTGCCAAAGCTGACCACCGTGCCCTCGGCGCCCTTGATCAGCAGGGGTTGGGCGCTGGCATCCGGCGAGACGATCTCATCCTCGCCCTCGTCCGGCAACAGCCGCTTGGCGATGAGCGCCGCGACCCGGTTGCCGAGACCGACATCGGCCAGCAGATCGTCGAAATCGGCCAGATTGAACTCCCGCGCCAGCGCCTTGATCCGTCCGGCGGGCAGTTCTCCCAGGCCGCCGATTCGGCCGGCCAGCGCCTTCTCCAGCAGCCGTTTGCCGAGCAGGATCGCCTCCCCACGCTGCAAGTGTTTGAGGTAGTGGCGGATGCTGGCGCGGGCCTTGGCGGTGACCACGAAGTTGAGCCAGGCCGGGTTGGGCCGGGCGGTGGGCGTGATGATGACCTCGACGGTCTGGCCGGTGACCAGCGGGGTACGCAGCGGCGCCAGCCGGCGGTCGATTTTGGTGCCCACGCAGGTGTTGCCGACATCGGAGTGAATGGCATAGGCGAAATCGACCGCGGTGGCGCCGCGCGGCAGTTGAACGATCTCGCCGCGCGGGGTGAATACATAGATCTCGTCGGGAAACAGGTCCACCTTGACGCTTTCCAGGAATTCCACCGGGTTGCCGGCGCGGCGTTGCATGTCCAGCAGTTTCCGCAACCATTCGCGCGCCCGTTGCTGAGCATGGCTGCCCTGGCCGTCGCCGTCGGATTTATAGCGCCAGTGGGCGGCGACGCCAACTTCGGCCATGACGTGCATTTCCTCGGTGCGGATCTGCGCCTCGATCGGCACGCCGTTGGGGCCGAACAGCACCGTATGCAGCGACTGGTAGCCATTGGCCTTGGGAATGGCGATGTAGTCCTTGAACCGGCCCATGATCGGCTTGTACAGGCTGTGCATCACCCCCAGCGCCCGGTAGCAGGTGTCCACCGCGTCCACGATAATCCGCACTGCGTAGACGTCGTGGACCTCCTTGAACGGCAGGCGCTTGAGGCGCATTTTCTGGTAAATGCCCCACAGGTGCTTGCCGCGGCCCACGACCCGGCCGTTGATGCCTTCGTCCCGCAGCCGGTCCTGAATGCGGGCTTCGAATTGGCCGACGATTTCGTGGCGGTTGCCGCTCAGCTTGCGTACCGCGTCCTGCAAGACCCGGTGGCGCATCGGGTAGAGATGGCTGAACCCGAGATTCTCCAGTTCCTGGCGCAGGTGGTTCATGCCCAGCCGGCCGGCGATGGGGGCATAGATGTCCAGGGTTTCGCGGGCGATGCGGCGGCGCGATTCCGGGCGCATGGCGCCGAGGGTGCGCATGTTGTGCAGGCGGTCGGCCAGCTTGATCATGATCACCCGCAGGTCCTTGGCCATGGCCAGGAACATCTTGCGGAAGTTTTCGGCCTGCGCCTCCAGCTTGGAGTTGAACTGGATCTGGGTCAGCTTGCTGACGCCGTCCACCAGCTCGGCGACTTCCGGCCCGAAGCGGGCGCCGAGTTGATCCTTGTTGTAGTGGGTGTCCTCGATGACGTCGTGTAGCAGGGCGGCTTGCAGGGTTTCGTGATCGAAGCGGACATTGGCGAGGATACGGGCCACTGCCAGCGGATGGAAGATGTACGGTTCGCCGCTTTTGCGATAGATGCCGGCGTGGGCCTCGGTAGCGAAATAACAGGCCTCGCGCAACCGTCCGACCTGAGTCGGTTCGAGATAGTCGCCGGCGATGGCGCACAGATCGTCGATGCGCAAATGCAGGTCGTCCAGCCATTCGTCGTCCACGGCCAGTTTGCGGCTTTGCTCGACCTCGGTTCGGACTTCCCGCAACGGCACACTCATCACGACGGCTGGTCTCCTGCCGGTGGACCGGCGCGATCAATCCGATTCGGGCGTGGGTTCGTCGAGCGCGGTGGGCACCGGATCGGGTTCGGGAACGGGCGCGACGGAACGACCCTGTTTTTCCTTGATCAGGTGATCGAGCTTGCCCTCGGCCAGTTCCCGCAGCGCGACGACGGTAGGCTTGTCGTTTTCCCAGGGAACCCTCGCTTCCTTGCCAAGCGCCAGTTCCCGGGCGCGACGCGACGCGATCAGCACCAGTTCGAACCGGTTATCCACCCGGTCGAGACAGTCTTCAACGGTAATTCGGGCCATTCAGGGATTTCTCCAGCCGTGACATTGCCGACTTGCAATTAAGCAGTTTAATGAAAAACAAGCGGTTAAGACAAGAGCGCTCGAAACAGTTCCGGGTATCGCTCCAGTTGCGCCGTCCGCCGCTGGCGTTGGGCGATGAGAATGGCGCGCAATTCGGTTAGCGCCGTCGCGAACTCGTCGTTGATCACCAGATAATCGAACTCCGTGTAGTGCGACAGTTCGTCCAACGCCGCCGCCATCCGCCGCTCGATCACTTCGGCGCTGTCCTGACCACGCCCGGCCAACCGCTGCCGCAGGGCGTCGCGGGAAGGCGGCAGAACGAAGATGCCTGGACAGCCCGGCATCCGCGCGCGCACTTGCCGGGCGCCCTGCCAGTCGATTTCCAGGATCAGGTCCAGCCCGGCCTGTAATTGAGACAACACGGCGGCGCGGCTGGTGCCGTAGCGGTTGCCGAACACCTGGGCATGTTCCAGGAACGCGCCGGCGGCGATCATGGCTTCGAAGACGGCGAGTGGGACAAAATGATAGTGGACACCCTCCTGTTCGCCAGGCCGGGGCGGGCGGGTGGTGTGGGAGACGGAGGCGACCACGCCGGGCGTGGTCTCCACCAGGCTTTTGACCAGGCTGGTCTTGCCGGCCCCGGACGGGGCGGCGACGATGTACAGGGTTCCAGTGGCCATGTGCGGTTTACTTGAGGGGGCCAAAATCGGGAGGAAAAACCGCCAGTGTGGTGGTTTTAGGGTAAGGCTGCTCGTGCCCGGGCGGCGCACGATCAAGTATGAGGATATCACTTCCCGGTGCGGATCAGGTCTTCAAGCTCGGTGCGCTCGTCAGCGATCAGACGGGCCACCTATTTGGACAGCGGCATGGTCAGGCTCGGGATACCCCTACGGAAAAACCAATCTCCTAATCAAATTTTTCTGAAAAATCAAAGGGGCGTTTTATACAGCTTCCAAGTCGGGTGAAGCACTACTCATGTCCGGGCCAACCGGGCAAGATATCCGCAGCCCTTTTCAACTCCGACCCGGCCCGCCGGCTACCCCGCGCCCGACTGGTTACGCCCTATGCAGACCCATTTTCGACCAAGGCATTATTTACTTATGGAAATGATCGAGAACTTCCCTTAGCAGGCGAGCCATGGGGTGTCCGGGGTATTTCGTGACAAAGACCCCTTCACTGGCCAGCGCCATCATCTCGTCGCTGTGCGGCAGGATAGCAGCCACATCGCACCGCAGCGAACTCTCAACACGCTGTTTGAGTATTTGACTGTCAAAGATCGATGGTGTTTTATTGACAATCAACAACATGAGCGGCACATCCAGTTGGCGAGCCACCTCAACGGTGACGGCGGTCCCCTGAAAATCTTGCGCGTCGGGGCGCATGACGATGAGCAGCACGTCGGAAATCGCGATCGACAGCAACGTTTCCTCATTCAGACCCGGGTGGGTATCGATGAGGAGAAAGTCCAGGTTGAGTTGCTTGATAAGACGTTCGTAACCATCATTGAGTAGGCCAACGTCATAGCCTTCCCGCAGGATGCGGGCAATGTCACCCGTCTTCATGCTGGAGGGAATGAGATAGATTTTTCCTTTGTCCGAGCTGCCTCTATTGGTAGTGACATCGATGGCTGCATCTTCAACATTGCATGTGCCCCACAGATAGTCGTTGAGACTGTGGACCATTGCCCCTTCTTGCACGCTGAAAAGCACATGGATACCCGGCGACAGAATATCCGTATCGACTACGCCAACCCGCATTCCTTTCTCGGCCAGAAGTGCTGCTATATTGGCCGTTGTGTTTGACTTGCCTGTGCCGCCACGAAACGAATGAACCGAGACAATTTTGGACATGGTTGCTTTCCAATTTTCCTTACGATGTTTTTGGTAGATTCATCAGTCAGGAGACTCACTCTTCATTGGTCCGTCTGGCGCATCAAGGCAATCATCGTAATATCGTCGAACTGGACGGCGCCAGCCACGAAATCCCGCAACGCCGCATACACTTGATCAACAAGCCCCTGCGCGGTCTTTATCGGCTGGGCCAGCACTTCAAAGAGACGCTCTTCCATGAAGAAATCACCGGCCGCATTGCGCGCCTCAGTAACTCCGTCAGTATAACAGAAGATGAAATCGCCTGGGTCGATCTGGGCGAATTCGATAGAATAGTTCGTGTCGGGCATCATTCCCACAGCCATGTTGGTCGGTTTGAGTTCGAGCTTCAAATTGCCCTTGCCGTCAAAGATGACAGGTGGATTGTGGCCCGCGTTAATATACGCCAACTGGCCAGTCGCTGGATCCAGCATGCCGAAAAACAAGGTGGCGAACATATTGTCCTGCATATGGTTTTCGGTAATGTAGTTATTGGTCAGTTGTACGGCATTCTTCAAAGCCATGGTGCCGGTCGATGGAATAGTGCGAGTTTGCTTGCGTTTAAACGGTTGGGCCGCTGTATCCGTCTCGAGTATGTCAGTCCAGTTGAACGAGTAGTTCTGTTGCGCGAAAGCGCGTGTCAGGCTGCGCACCAGCGCCATGAACAGAGCGGCTGGCACTCCTTTGTCCACCACGTCAGCGATCACGAAACCCAGACGACGGTTTTGGGAGAGCATGAAGGCATCGTAGAAATCGCCGGCCACCTCGCGTGCGGGTTGGAAGCGCGCGGCCACGTCCCACCCCTTCGGGTTGGGTAGCGTCTCAGGCAAAAAGCCAGCCTGGATACGCCTGGCGATTTGGATATCGTGCTCGATTTTCAGAAGTTCTTCGCTTTCAATCCGATGCTCATACTTGTGGCGCAAGCGTTTGTGCTCGAGCACGAACTGCACGCGCGCTTTCAACAGTCCCATACTGATCGGGGTTATCAAAAAATCGTCGGCGCCCGCCCGCAGGCATTGCTCCAATTCCGCGCCTTGATCTGGATCACCGACGACGATAGTGGCCACGTCCACGCCACCGATATCTTTAATTCGCGCCAAGAACTCTTGCGCCGCCATATCGGGTAAGCGCACGGAAAACAAAACCAGTTCGAAGGAGTTGGCGCCAATCAGAGCCAGCGCTTGCCGCGCCTCGTTAGCTACCGTCACCTGTTGTTCCAGGGAGGACAAGGTTAGAGCCATGGTTTCATTCATGGCCTTGTTATCGACCACAAGCAAGATACCGCCAAGCTTTCCATTCATGAAATACCCCTCCAATTGGCAGACGCTCCGTTGCGAGCCGTTTGACCCATCTGGCTAATGCTATCCCTGATCGGTTCGTCCATAACATCCGCACCCTCAACCTGTCCCCTCTCCCCCTGTCAAGGGGGAGAGGGTTAGGGTGAGGGGGTAAGTCTTTGAAACTGCGGCCCTCACCCCCAACCCCTCTCCCGCCTGCGGGAGAGGGGAGTGAACGGTTACAACGTCGTTTCGCGCCGGTGACGTTGAGCCGAACAGTGATCGGATCAACGCTGAACGGGAAAGATGTACGGACCGGAGTAGAACGGATCCACGCCGTGGAAAGCCGTGGTGGTGATGACGCTGTCGAACAATCCTTTGACCGAGGTGATCAGGCTGCTGCGCGCGGTCACCATGATTTGCACCGAAACGTCATAACCACGGTTGGTTTCGACGGCGGTGCGCTGCTCGAAGGTGTTGGCAATGACGCGGTCAGCGCCCACGGCGACTTCCTCGATATCGACAGTACGCGGGCGCGAATGCGATTCCTGATCGCAGAAGGTGCTCACGGCGGCGGGAATACCCTGCCGGATCACGTTGTCCGCGAACGGTAGCAGCGTCGGATCACCGGCGAAACTGACGGCGATGTTGGGATCCATCACTTGGGCGATATTGTTGAAGATGCAATCGAACGGCTCAGCCGTGTCGGCAACGAAGCGACCGAAGAAGTCCATGACCGTGCCGAGGGTGGTGACCGGATCGGCGTCGGGGAAGCGCAGCGGCGTGATCACTGGATAGATGTCCGGATTGACGATCAGCCGGGGGGCGCCAACAAAGGCTTGGGAGGGGACGTAACTGTCATAGAAAAAATGCACATTGGAGATTTTGCCGTTGCTCTCCACCGTTAGCCAAGCGACCACATCAAGCCGGTAGCTGCGGCGCGCGGGCTGATTGGCCGTGCGCACTTCCTGCAGAATGGCGGCGACCCTGTTGTTCTGGGCGATCAGGGGATCGTTCGGCAGCAGGCTGAAATCGACCGCGTATGTCGTGGTGAGAGTCTCCCGAACCTGGAAAGACTCGGTTGTGGATTGATCACGGATGGCCTTCATCACATTGGCCACCCCGTCGTGGCCGACGAAAGTGCCCGCGAAGGGCAGCATTTCGCCCGGTTGTCCGCTGAAGGTCATTTCCACTTTGTCCGTCAGCAGGTTCAGCAACGCAGTGGTGGCGCTGGCGTTAACGGTGGCCTGCTGATAGGCCGCGAAGAAACTTTGCGCGGCCTGTTGGAGCACCGTGGAAGAGGCGGCGGGGCGACGAATGGAGGCTTGGATATCGAAACCCGCCGCTTGCGCCGCAGCCATCGCTTGGAGTTCGTTGTAGGGCTGCTTCGCGTCGGCGCTGATAGGCAGCAGGACGCACAGGGCGATAGGTAGCGATAACGCAAGGTTACGCAGATGGTTCATGACACGACCCTCCTCAAATTGATGGGATGTTGAATTGTGGTCGATTCCGGCATCCACCGATGCACGGCTCCTTGACGCCGGACCGCCGTCATGGCGGCCCACTCCAAAATCGGTATGGCGGAAATCCGTGTATTCCGTCGGTTCGGGATGGTTGGGAAAATTCCGATGCGGTGGGTCGGGAGGCCGTTCAATGCAAGGCGTCCTTGGCGAGGGCGACAGCGACCCGGCTACTCGGAATCTGCGCTTCGATGCTGCGGCACAGGGCGTCCGCAACCGTCTGGATTTCGCCCATGGTTTTGTCGGGATCGAATTCGAGAAAGACCTCCACGAACACTTCACCACCGGCGCGGCGCGAACGGATACCGTGCAAGGCTTCGTAGTCGTGGAAGTGCTGGGCCAGCTCGCGCAGGATCACGATCTGGTCGGCTTCTTCCAGGGTCCGGTCGAGCAGGTCGTAGAATGAACTGGACAGCACGCCAATCGCCGAGATCAGAATGCTGGCGGCGATGACCAGCGAGGCCGCCGGGTCAATGTAAATCGACCAGGAGAAACCAGACAGGAGCAGGCTCAACCCCAAGGCCAGCAGAATGAAGACGTTGCCAAAGGCGCGGGTGAAAAACAACTGCGCCTGGGATTTCATCAGCGGGGAATTTTCGGCGCGAGCGGTTTGGAAGCTGCGCCAGCTCAAGGTACCGTTGATCACCCCAAAGACGATCTGGGCGACCAGGCTGATCCACACGCCGATGCCTTCGATATGAGACGGATTGAAAATGTTGGCGATGGCATTGATTACGATCACCAGCATACCCAGCAACATGATACTGCCCACAAACAGGCTGGAGAGATTCTCCAACTTGCCGATGCCATAGTCGAACTGGTGGTTGCTTCCACCGACGATGCGCCGGATCGCCAGCCACGACAGCAGGACGGCGACGAACTCCAGACTGGTCTTGAAAAAGTCGGCGAGCAGAACCGAGGAATGCGCCGCGATCAGGGCGCTCAAAGTCACGAGCACGTCAATGGCGCCGGCGATCACCGCGGTGCGGGCGGCCTCTTCCTTGGAAGCATTGCCTGAACTACCGAACATCAATTTCTCCGATGGGGTCGTTTTGACGGGCGTTCGATGGCCGAAGCGGACTTGGCAACGGGGCGGGAAGCTCCGGACGACGTCAGGCCGGCGGTGCCGGCGCGGGCTCGAGCAGGGATTTACCCTCGGCGGCCGTGGCGCTGATGGTCATGATGCTGCTGAACCCGGAGGTGTCGAACACACCACGCACGTTGGCCGACATCTCGCACAGGATCATCTTACCGTTGAGCTTGTGCATCTTCTTGGCGAACCCCAGGAACACGCGCAGCCCGGCACTGGTGATCAGGGCCAGCGCGGCGAACCGGAGCAGAAAACACCGCTCGCCCGAGTCGATCAGGCTATTCAACTGTTGTTCCAGTCGTGGCGAGGTCATGCCATCCAGTTCCCCGGTCAGGAGAACTTCAATCACCTCGCCAGACTTGGCCACGTTCACGGTTAACACGCTTTAACCCTCATGGATGGTTGATCGGGTCGCTCCCGGCGCGGGACACCGTGGTAAAGCCCCGAACCCGACCGGGCCGGCGGTCGCCGGGCGATCCGCGGAGCCGGAGGGTGGCCGGATGGACTCATACCGGCAAGGGGGGAGTGCCAGGGGCATCGGTATAACCCTGGCTGATCTCGATGATGTTGCCATCGGGATCGGCGATCCAGACCGTTTTCCAGCCGGGAATGAACGCATCGAAATCCAGGGGGCCGAGGGTGATCTTGGCATCCTCGCCCAGTTCGGCGAGTTTGGCGTCCACATCGTCGACTTGAAAAGCCAGATGCCGCGCCCCAGGCCAAGGATAGCCGTCCACGCTCGGCGGCGGGACGGGACGCTCTTCCTTGGCCGGGAAGATTTCCAGGGTCAGGGCGCCGGAGCGGGTGTAGACGAGCTGGTCGTCCCCCAGGGGAACGACGCGAACCCGCTGGAACCCGAAATATTTGGTGTAGAAACGCTCGATCGCCAAGGGATCCTTGCAGGTCAGCCCGACATGGGCGAAGGCAAGAGTGGACATGATCGCTTTCCTCCAGAATTAGGTCAGGGACATGCGGTCGATGATGGCTCGGGCAAACTGATGGCAGTGACCACCACTGCGGGCGGTGATCAGATCGCCATCCACCACCACATCCTCGTTGGTATAGACGGCGCCGTAGGCTCGCGCGTCGCCGATCAGGTTGTTATGCACGACGACCCGGCGCCCGCGCACCAGTTCCGGCATCGGGGCTACCAGCCACATGCCGTGGCAGATGATGCCCTTGAGAACGGTGGGTTCCGCGAACGCGCGTTGCAGGAACTCGGTGGCTGGCGGCGGACGCTCCGGATCCTCGGTGTAGCGCAACCGGTCCGCCACCATGCCCGAAGGCACGATGATCACCGCGTAGCTTCGTAATTCGGCGTCGCTCATCCCCTCGAAGGATTCGCGACATTGCAAGGGCGCGCGGTACTCGTGACCGAGGAACTCCAGCATCGGCTGGCCCCAGAGGCGGGTGAGCAAATGCAACTCGATGCCCTCCTCGGCAAAACGATGCTGGTAGTACCAGATTTCCGGCTCGTAATAATCGCCTTCGATCAGGATGCCGACTTTTTTGCCGTGCAGGGGCATGGGGCGGTCCTCCCGCTCAGGCGACGCTGCCGTCGGCATACTGGACCACGCCGGCAAAGTGAATCTTGATCTTGCCGTTCTCGTCCAGCACCCAGTTGTCGTAGAAGCGGCAGGCGCCCTTGCTGCCGTCCATGCCCTCGAACTCGATGGCCTCGACCATCATCAGGCCATTGGGCAGTTCCGCCCAGAACGCGATGTCTGTGGTGAGATCCTTGAGCGTGAAAATGCGCGAGCGGAAAAACTCCTCAAGTTCCTTGTGGCCACGCACATAGAGGGGCTGCTTGTCCGGGGTCATGCTGCTAATCAGCACGCAGTCGGGAGCGTACTGGTTAAGCAGGCCCTCGACGTTGTGGGCGATGATGAAGTCGATGTGTTCGTTGTACAGCTTGCCCAGCGGGCTGTCGGGCACGTTTTTCTTCATGGTTCGAATCTCCTTGGCGGTGGATGCGTTCAGGCGTCCCCGCGCCCGGCGAGGACGCGGGGTGGGATAGAATTTAGAGCTTGGCCGAACCTTCGTGGTATTCCAGCCGATCCACGATGTAGGTGCGAACCACCGGCTTGCCGGTGACCGGATGCGCCCGCACCACCCAGCGCTGATAGGCGTCCAGCATGATGCGGGCGCTGTACGGCGCCGGCGGATTCCAAACGCTGGCTTTCCACTCGACTACCACGTCCAGGTTATAGTCTTCGCCTTGGCGATCCACCGTGACCAACTTGACCCGGTGGTCCTCGTCGAAAAAGATCCGGATCACCCGCTGATACCAACCCTCAAACGCCGCCTTGCCATGCAGAGTGGCTTCGGGGAACACCATTTCCAGCCCCTCGTCGGCCAGCAGGGGCAGGATGTTGACCATCGGTTCGTGGACGTCCAGCGCCTTGTACCAGTCGGCTACGAACCGTTCGATTTCGCTATTGCTCAGTTCAGGCATGGAAAAATCCTCTCTGCGTGGGGGAAAGCGCCGGGCGTCATTGGCCGCACCGGACGCCGATCAGTTCGGGGTGGGTATCGTTCTCCAGCGCCAGATCGATCAGGAAGCTGGTGGGACTGTTCAACATCTGTTCGATGGCCGGAACAATCTGCTCGGAGCGCTCGACCCGAATCGCCGCGATCCCCATCGATTCGGCCATCTTGACGAAATCGAGGGGTGGGTGGGACAGATCGAAGCTCAGGGGGTAGAGATGCGGAGTGATGTCCCGTTCCTGCCAGTAGGCCTGGATATTGAGTTGCAGCAACCGGTAGGACAGGTTGTTGCACACCACGAACTTGACGTTCAACTGGTGCCGCGCCGCCGTCCATAGCGCCTGAATGGTGTACATGCAGCCCCCGTCCCCGGAAAAACCGATCACCAGTTTGTCGGGATGGGCCAGCTTCAGGCCGATGGCGCCGGGAAAACCCAGACCCAGCGAACCGCCGCGCGTGAGGAAGTAATGCTCCGGCCGGCGCGGCGGAAAGTAGCGGGTGATCGGCGGCGAATTGGTCAGCGCCTCGTCGAAGATCACCGCATCCTCCGGCAGGCGTGGGGCCAGTTCCTCCATGAAGCGGGCCATGTGCAACGGCAGGTCCGCGCAGTTGGTCGCATCCTTGGCCTTCTGCTCGGCGACGCGCGCCGCCTTGGTCGCGCCGAGGATCTGGGTCCGGGCCTGGGCCGCCGCGCGCCGCGATGGGTCGAGCGCCGGTTCCAACGCTTCGGCCAAGGCCGCCAGCGCCAACTTCGGGTCGGCGACCGCGCCCAGGGTTACCGGGTGGTTCTTGGCGATCTCGTAGCTATCCAGGTCGAAATGGATGACCTGCGCCCCCGGCGCGAAAATGTTGCCCAACTCCGGGAACACCTCCGGCAACAGGTAAGTGCCGCAAACCAGATTGACATCGCCCTTGCGGGTGATGGGCAGGCTCTGCGCGGCGAACATGTGCCCCGTCGCCCCCTGATAGAGGGGATGGGTAGTATCCATGTTCAGTTCGCCGTTGTTGGCCTCCCAGACTTCGGCGCCGAGCAACTCGGCCACCCGGGTCAGTTCGGCCTGCGCCCGCGAATAGGCGACTCCGTCGCCGATGAAGATCATCGGCCGCTCGGCCGCCGCCAGCCGCAACGCCGCCTCGCGCACCAGTCCGGGTTCGGGCGCGACCCGGGTGGAGGGAATGAAGGTGGGGAACACCTCCTCGCTGGCCGGAGCATCCAGAATATCCATGGGCAGACACACGTAGACCGGCCCCATCGGCGGCGTGGCGGCGATCTTGATGGCCCGGCGCAGCACCCGCAGCAGCGAGGCTGGGTCGTAGACGCAGGTCGCGTACTTGGTCACCGGCTCGGCGAACGCCACCAGATCGCCGGCCATTTGCGCGTCCATGCCAAAATACTTGACGCCGGCGTCGGCCCCAATCACCACCAGCGGCGCATGACCCCGTTTGGCCTGATACAAGGCGCCGATGGCGTTGCCCAAGCCAGGAGCGCTGTGAATCTGCACCAAAGTGGGACGTTTGGTGGCGCGGGCGTAACCGTCGGCGGCCATGACCGCCACCGACTCCTGGAGGGTCAGGATGTACTTGAGTTCCGGGTAGTCGGACAGGGCGTCGAGGAAACCCTGCTCGACCGTGCCAGGATTGCCGAACATATAGGTCATGCCATCGGCAAGAAACTGCTCGATAATGGCGTGACGACCGGTTTTGGGGGCGGACGCTGTCATGGGGGTCACCAGCCGTAGCGGCGCAGGCCCTTGTCGAGCATGTTGACCAGTTGCTCGCCAAATTCGAAGGAGCATTGCAACGAGCGGGCGGTAATGAACGGCCAGTCCACGATCACCGAGGTGCGCCGCCCGAAATTACCGTGATACTGGCCGTCGGGTCCCGTGGCGTCGCGCAGCAGATATTCCAGTGGATAGGGCGGCGGCCCCATGTTGAGATCGGTGTTCAGGAAGCCGGTGCCGTCCTTGTAGTCGTATTCGATGCAGTGGCCGGTGACGTGTTTGCCCCAGATCAGCGACTTGCGCACGTCGATCTCACGGGCGAAGGCCAGCGGGGTCACGCCGTAGCAGATGCCGGCGACCGGCTTATCCAGCTTGTGGAATCCCAGGATCGCGTCGTGTACCCGCTGGTTGTTGGCCATGTCGATCAGGGGACCCGAGCCGCCGACCAGCACCAGGCAGGCGTAATCCTCCAGCTCTTTCCAGACCTCGGCGCGGCGGTTGTAGTAGGCCTCGAACTGGCGCAGAAAATCGGGCTCGCTGAAGTAGGGGCGCTCCGGGAACCATTCCGACAGGTTGACGACCTTGTCGAGCCGGCTCGATTCGTCCAGGGCCTTGACCTTGACGGCGATATCGGGATCGGTGACGTTACAGCGCAGCGGCGGATCGAAATAGCTGGGATCGTAACTGGGCGGCAAGGCATGGGCGCGCTTGCCCTTGGGAGTGGCGAACACCGCTTCGTAGCCGGCGCCGTCGAGATGGGTCAGGGGCCCCAGCAACTCCACGCCCCAGTATCCGTATTCCGAAAGAATGTACAACGCTTTCTTGGCCATATTGGTTGCTCCAGGTGGTTCTAAGCCAGATTCATCCCAAAGATATTATGGTTGACGTTGTCGGACCGCTGATAATCGAAGCAGTCCACGCCTTGGAGAGCCAGGAAAATTCCCAAGCCCCCAATTTCGCGATCCTCCAACGGCAAGTCGAGGTCTTCCGCGGTGGGCAGGGTCCGGGTACGCGGATCGTAGGCGGTGCCCGTATCTTCCAGAACCACGGTCAGGCGCTGGTCGGTCCGTTCGATGGAAACCTTAATCTCACCGCTCAGACCCTGTTCCTCATAGCCGTGGGTAATGATGTTGGTGGCGATTTCGTCCACCGCCAAGGCCAGACGATAGACGGCGCCCTCACCCAGCCCCGCGTCCTGGCAAGCTTGCGTGACGAGCCGGCGGATGGCTTCAAGAGCCGCGAGGTTGGCTGGAATGCTCTTCTGTACCATGGGCGGATGCTCGCTAGGGGTAGCTCTCCTGAAGATAAACAGCCTGGTGGAAGCCGCTCATCTGCAAAGTGTTGAGGACAGGTCCGGTGGCGCCGATGACGTAAATGGCAACATCTCGTCCCATGCGCTGCTTGGCGAACACCAGCACGCGCAGGCCGGCGCTGGCCATGAACTGTAGTTTGTCCATGAACAATATGAGCTTCTGGGGTTTCTGCTGGTCAGCTCGTTCGACGGTTTGGCGGAACTGATCGGCTACCGCGGCATCGAGTTCCCCCTCGAGAGTGATCCGAGCCTCGGAGTCAACCATTTCAAGATTTGCGCTGAATGCCATGTATTGATCCCTCCAAACGTAAGGTGGTGGATGGTTAATTTAGGGGCGCCCGATCAGGATCACCGTGGCCCGTCCCCCGACCAGGAAGTTGTGCTGATACTGCTCCAACGGAGTCTCGTGACCGGGTTCGTGGATGTCGTGGGGCGCCGGCAGAGCCGTGTTGGCGAATAAATGCCAGCGATAGTTGACCGGGAGTTCGGGCAACTCGAAGGGCAGGGCATCCCAATAACCGTTCAGGGCCATGTAGAGCACCGGACTGGTATTGCCGGCTTGGCCGGCCTGACGTTCGCGGAACATGCAGGCCAAGGTTCGCGAACCTGGCGACCAGTCGGCGTTCCAGGCTTGGGTGCCATGCCAGATGATGTCGGACTGGGTGGCGCTCGTCCCGAAATGCTCGCGGGTGCGCAACAACGTATGGGTCTTGCGCAAGGCGATCATCTGGCGAGCAAAGTTGAACAGGTCGGCGTTGCGTTCCAGCAGGGTCCAGTCGAACCAGTTCAGGTCGTTGTCGTGGCAGTAGGTATTGTTATTGCCCCGCTGGGTGCGGCCGACCTCGTCGCCCATCAGGATCATCGGCACCCCATGGCTCATCAGTAGAATGGCCAGGGCATTCTTGATCATGCGCTTGCGCAGGGCGTTGACCTCAGGGTCGTCCGTTTCGCCCTCGACCCCACAATTCCAGCTATGGTTATCGTCGCCGCCATCGCGGTTCTGTTCACCGTTGGCTTCGTTGTGTTTGTAGTTGTAGGCGAACTGATCGTAAAGAGTGAAACCGTCGTGGCAGGTGATGAAGTTGATCGAGGCCGTGGGACCCCGTTTGTTCCAGCCATAGAGATCCGGCGAGCCTTGGATACGCTCGGCAATGACTGGAACCATTCCCTCGTCTCCTTTCAGGAAACGGCGGATGTCGTCGCGGTACTTGCCGTTCCACTCGGCCCACCGGCCGTAAGCGGGGAAGGAGCCGACCTGATACAGGCCACCGGCGTCCCATGCCTCGGCGATCAGTTTGCACTTGGCCAAGACCGGGTCGAAGGCCAAGCTTTCCAGTAGCGGGGGATTAGGTAGCGGGGCGCCCCAGGGATCGCGTCCCAGGATGGCAGCCAAGTCGAACCGGAAACCATCGATGTGGTATTCCGCCGCCCAGTAGCGCAGGCAGTCGAGCACCATCATCCGCACCACGGGATTGTTGCAATTGAGCGTGTTGCCGCAGCCGCTGAAGTTGAAGTAGTACCCCTCCGGCGTAAGCATATAGTAAGTCTGGTTATCGATCCCTCGGAAGGACAGGGTCGGACCTTGCTCGTTGCCCTCGGCGGTGTGGTTGAAAACCACATCGAGCATGACTTCGATCCCGTTGCGGTGCAACTCCTTGACCAGGTTCTTGAACTCGTCCACCTGCATTCCGAACGGCCCGGTAGCGGCATAGCCAGTCTTGGGGGCGAAGAAACCCACCGTGCTGTAGCCCCAGTAGTTGTACATGGTCTCGCCGGTGACCGGATTGGGGCGGCTGTTCTCGAACTCGTCAAACTCGAAGATGGGCATCAGCTCGACGCAGTTCACCCCCAACTCGTTCAGATAGGGGATTTTGGCGATGATGCCCGCATAGGTGCCGGGATGCTTGACTCCAGCGGAAGGGTGACGGGTAAAACTGCGCGTGTGCAGTTCGTAGATCACCAGATCCTCGAGCGGCTTTTCCAGGGGACGATCGTCCTCCCAGTCGAAATCCTCGAAGATCAGTCGGGCCCGGTGGGGGTATGGGTCGTTCCAGTCAGGCAGTTCGCCCCAGACATCGCGCCCGCCGATCGCCTTGGCGTAAGGATCGAGCAGGATCTTGGAACGGTCGAAGCGCTGTCCCGCCGCAGGATCCCAAGGGCCATCCATGCGGTAGCCGTACTCGGTTCGCTCGTAGTCGAGATCGAACACCACCATGCACCAAGCGTTGCCTACGCGGAAGGACTCCGGGAAAGGAATCTCCGCCAGTGGCTCCGGCGCGCCTTTCTCGAACAGAACCAAGGTACACGAGGTGGCGTGACGAGAGCAGATGGCGAAATTGACTCCCCCCGGCACCAGGGTGGCCCCGAACAGCACCGGGCGCCCCGGACGGAGCTTGTAGCCCTGGTGCTGGTGAGTTGGATAAAAGTCGATGCGAGTATCCATCTCAGGCCTGCTGGAGAGTGGTCAGCGCTTGATCGACAGTGTCGGCCACGACAAAGAACTTGAGAAATCCCGTGACCGCCATCGTATCCTTGATAGTCTCCGCCACCCCCGCCAGAGCGACCCGGCCGTTGCGCGATACGGCCTGGCGGTAGAGCAGGAGCAGCACGCGCAGACCGGCGCTGGACATATAGGTGACGCCGCCCAAGTCCAGGATCAACGAACCGTCCTGCTGCAAGAGGGACAGAATCCGGGCCTGCAGCCCCGGCGCTGAACCGCCGTCGATCTCGCCGGCCACGGTGACGACCGTCACCCCACCCTGGGTGGAAACCTCAACCTCAATCGCCATATGCTTGAATCCTTCGGTGAGATGAACGTTGGGTTATTTGACGGGAGTGAGGGTCGCCTTGACCCGCACGTCTTGACGGGAGTCTGGCAATTGGATCGACAGCCCTTCGGCATCGAAAGCCGAGTAGGGCCGTCCGTCGATCTCGACGGCAGTCAGGCGGACGCTGCCCTTGGGCAGAATATCCGGGGCCACCCGCAGGATCCGGCCGGGAAAACCGTCGGGCCGCGGCTTGAAGTAGAAGGTCATCGGCTGCTTGTTGATCAGCAGATTGATATAAGTCGCCGACAGGTAACACAGCTCCGTGGAGTGGTAGGCGCTCATCGAGTGGCTGCCCTTGAAGCGCTCGTTGCCCAGCAGATAAGGCAGACCGTTAGCCAATACGTTGAAGTAGACGCCGCCATCGTCGTGGTCCAGGAAGAAGGCGTTGTAAAAGGCGGTCGCTTCGCGGGCGTGTTTCTGGTAATCCGCCTTGTTCAGGCAGCCTTGCAGGATCAAATAGGCCAGGATGGCCTGCTCCTGCTGCCACCAGGCCTTGCGGTCGTGCCAGACGAAGCGGTGAACCTCCTCGCCCGGGGCCAGCACCCGCTCGACCACGTCGTACCAGCCGTTGCGGACTCGATCGGAACCGACCTCGGGCATCAACTGGGCAATTTTCTCCGCCAGGGCGACATAGTCGGCATTGGGGCGAATGCTGTGAATGCGCATCAGGTTCCAGGCGATCTTGAGATTGTGCCCGACGACCGCGCGGTTCTGCTGCCAGCCCCACGTGGTATCGTGGCTCCAGTCTTCGAAGAAACGCTCCTGGACGAAGGGAGAATGCTCGTAATCCGGAAAATGCGTAACGATGGTGTCGGCGGTATACGCCAGGAAATCGGCGTATTTGTCCTCGCCCGTGGCCAGCCAGAGATTGATCAGGTAAGCCGGCGCGTGATCGCCGACTGAATTCCAGTTCTTCTTGGCGCGGTTGTTACCTTTGTCCAGCAGGGGCGAGCGGGGATCCAGGCTGATCGGGTCGATGTGGGAGAAATACCCCTCCTTCTCATTGTCCTTGTAATATTTTTCGAACAGTTCGATGGTTTTCTCGATGTCGTACAGAATGCGCGGGTCGCCGGTGATGCGATAGGTTTGGGTCGGGCCGGCCAAGGCGTAGATCTGCTCGTACATCGGGAGCGAATCGTAGTCATCCCCGAACTCCGAGGTCAGCAGCTTTTGTTCGCGGTCGCCGGAAACCTGGACTCCGTGATACCAGTAGATGAGGTCTTCATCCGAGTCAAAGAAGCGCATGTGGGCGCGCAGGTATTCCGTGCCCTTCTCGGCCGCCTCCAGAAAGGACTCTTCACCCGTGAGCATATAAGCCGAGGCCATGCCATAGATCATCCGGGAAATGGTGTCGGTTTCCTGCAGGTAGTCGCCCTTCTTGCCGCCGGCCAGGTGCAGAATGGTGCGGTAGTTGCGATAATCAATGGATTGCTGGGGATAGTTGAATTGCCAGCGCAGGTAACAGTTGGCAATGGAACGGATCTGCTTGACCCACCAGTCCGGTTCCTCGTGGCGATAAATTCCGGGGCCATCGCCCGGAAAGATCAAGGATTTTGCTTCCACGCGCAGATCCCCCGCCTGGGGGTAAAAGACACAGTACGCGTAGACATGCTGGCCAGGCTGGAGCATTTGCCCGATCCGCGACGTACAATCCTGGTAGGGATCTTCAAGGTTCTGGGTAATGCGCGCGTAAGTGGTAGGAGTGAGATAGATTCTGAATTCGCGGCCGTCACTGGTTTTGAGATTAAAACTGCGGGCGGCGCGATCCATCTGCGTCACGTAACCGGCGATGGTATCTGAATAGGTGTACTGTTGAATCGACATAACCTCTCCTCACCATAATCGAATTGAACTGGACCGCCACTCTTTCCGACAGCCATCGAGTTAACTGGCGGACGAAGCAGCAAAACGGATTAAATCGGCGACCTTTTCGCCAATCATGAAACAAGCGGCATTGGGATTGCTGCTTGGAATCGAGGGCATGATCGAGGCGTCCGCTACCCGCAAACCCCGCACGCCATGAACCCGCAGCTGGGGATCGACGACCGCCAGGCGATCCCGGCCCATCTTGCAGGTTCCCACTGGGTGCCAGATGGTGAAGACGTTGTTGCGCACGTATTCGCGCAGCGCCTCGTCGCTCTGGACCTGCTCGCCGGGCATCGCTTCGCCGGCATGGAACGGTGTCATGGCGCGGGTGCGCACCATGCGGCGGGCCAGCTTGATGGAATCCACCATGACGTCGACGTCGGTTTCGCATTCCAGATAGTTGTGGCGGATGATCGGGGGATCGCCGGGATCGGCGGAACGCAAGGTCACCGCGCCCTGGCTCTGTGGCTGGCCCAGGATGGCGACGAAGTTGTAGGTGAGGCGAGGGTCGCCAGGGTAGCTGGGCGGCACCAGCGCCGGCACGGCGGCGTTGAAGTTGATCTGGAGATCGGGCGCGGCGGCGGCGGTGTGGGGACGGGTATGCACCAGCAGGCCGGCCTCGGCCAGGACCATGGGAATGGGCTGGACCTGGGTGTTCTTGAAGATGATCGGCATGCGCAGGTGGTCCAGCAGATTCCCGCCCACGCCGGGCAGGTCGACCACCACCGGAATGCCGTGCGCTTGGAGGTGGGCGGCTGGGCCGATGCCAGACAGCATCAGCAGTTTGGGCGCATCGTAGGCCCCGGCGCTGACGATCACTTCACGAGCGACTCGCGCCTGCTTGGTTTGGCCGTCCTGGCGATATTCCACGCCGCCGACCCGCCCGTTCTCGACCAGCAACCGGGTGGCCTGGGCGAAGGTGGCGATGGTCAGGTTGGGACGATGCTTGATCGGGTCGAGGAAAGCGACCGCGCTGCTGGCCCGCTTGCCGTCGCGGGTGATGGTGAACTGGTAGAAACCGGCTCCCTCGTGCTCGGCGCCGTTGAAATCCCAGTCTGGTCCACCCTTGAAACCCAGTTCGAGCGCCGCCGCGACAAAAGCCCGTGCCACTGGGGTGGGATCGGGTTGATCGATGACGGACAGCGGCCCACCCACGCCGTGGTAGCGTGAAGCCCCACCGACGTAGTCTTCCGACTTGTTGAAGTAGGGCAGGACATCCTCGTAGCTCCAGCCTTCGTTGCCCAGGTAGTTCCAGTGGTCGAAGTCGCGGGGATTGCCGCGAATGTGGATCATGGCGTGGATCGCGCTGCTGCCGCCCAGCACCTTGCCCCGGTTGCAGGTCATCCGGCGGTTGTTGATGCCAGGCTCCTCCTCGGTGGAGTAGAGGTAATCCACCTCTGAGCCCCAGAGTTTGTAGAGCAAGGCGGGATCGTGAATCTCCGGTTTGGTATCGGGACCCCCACCTTCCAACAACAGAACGCGAGAGCCTGTATCCTCGCTGAGCCGATGCGCGATCACGCAACCCGAGGTACCGGCGCCGATGACGATGTAGTCGAATGACTCGCTCATTATTGGTATCCCCCCTCAGGATCGGCTAGCGGTGATAACGATAACCGTAATGCCGGCGGTGGTTGATAATCCGGTCCTCCATCTGGCCGAACAGCAGCAGGCGCGAATAGAACTCGGGCAGCGCCGGGCTACCGTATTCCAGCATCGGATAGGGATAGGGACCGGCGTCCGGCATGATGGAGGTCAAGGCGGGAAGCGAGGCCTGGTCGAGACGTTGCATTTGCTCGTCGGTCAGGCTGAACTCCACGCACCCCAAATCCTCCTGGCACTGTTCGAGAGTTCGCGCCGAGAACACCGGGATGGTGACCGGCTTTTGCTGCATCAGCCAGCGCAGGGTCACCTGGGCCGTGGGCCGGTTGAGTTCATCGGCGATTTTGACCACTTCGGCCATGACGCTCAGATTGCGCATGGTGATGGCATGCCAGTAATGCTGGCGCGCCGGGTCGATCTCATCGGTCAGGCGATGCGACTGGCCAGCGGGCAACGCGCCGCGATTGTATTTACCGGTGGCCATGCCGCCGGCCAGCGCCGACCAGCAGACCAGCCCCACGTCCAGTTCCAGGGCCATGGGCAGGAACTCGGGTTCGCAGGACCGTTCGACGATGCTGTACTCAAGCTGGGTGGCGATCAACGGATTCCAGCCATGCACATCAGCCAGGGTATTGGCGCGGGCGATCCACCAGGCCGGGAAGTTCGAGGCGCCGACATAGAGCACTTTGCCTTGCTGGATCAGGTCGTCCAGGGCACGCAACATTTCGTCGATGGGGGTGGAGTAATCGTAGATATGCACCCACAGCAGATCGATATAGTCGGTGCGCAAGCGCTTGAGGCTACCCTCGACCGAGCGGATCAGGTTTTTGCGATGATTGCCCTGGGCATTGGGATCATGGTTGTTGGTCCCGGTCTGGTCGAACAGCGAGTACTTGGTCGCGGCCACGAACCAGTCGCGGCGCCCCTCCATGAACTCGCCCAGCCAATCTTCCGACTGGCTTTCCTGGTAGCGGTTGGATGTGTCGACGAAGTTGCCGCCAGCCTCAACGAAGGCATCAAGAATCCGTCGGCTCTCCTCTTTATCGGAACCAATTGGCCCCCAGTTAACACCGAAGGTTGCACAACCCAGACAGAGTTCCGAAACGCGCAAACCACTTCGGCCCAGCAGACGATATTTCATCATGCGAGTCTCAACCTCCTAAAGGTTTGGCTAAAATCCAAATTTTCCTCATGCCTCGGCTCAGTGGAGCTTAGCGAACCAACAAAACAAACCGCTTGCCGAAAACAATAGGTCAAGAACGGCTTTTCTATATCTATCGCGACAAAATTTAATAATGCTGGATTACCCCTAAAAGCAGTAACCTTATCCAGAGTGTAATACTTAATTTACATCAAGCTGTAAGGTTAGTGGCGTAATTTAGAAAGCATTTAACTCGGGAATTAGTCTAGCACTGGTCCGATATTTTGCTAAACTATTTTTTAATCGCCAATAGTTAAGACGGTTTCCATGGAATTTTTAGTAAATAAAATATATAAATCAATATATTATATACTTACTAGCCCATTGGGTTTTTCGGGTGCCCGGATGCAACACCATAAGATTTTGATTTTATTTATTTTTATCTAGAAATTAGGGAAATCATGGAACTGGAAAGGTGTGGAACACAATCATGGTTTTGGGCCAAAGGAAATAAAATTATTTTATTTCAATAAGTTGTATGATAATTCGGCAGGTTACGCCAAAAACCGTCCGAGCCGTTAGACTAGAGGGATCCATGAATCCGGCGAGCGATATTGCGGAGAATTACGATCAATACTTTGCCAGCCAGTTATATGACGAGCGGTATCCTCGCCCGAATCGCTCGAGTTTCGCCATCGTTGCTCGCGAAATACGCCAGGGCAGGGGGAGAGTTCTGGACTTCGGCTGTGGTAACGGCCGCTATGCCGCGCCGCTGCTCGAGCAAACGGACGCGACGATTGTCGCCTATGACATCAGTCGGGAAGCGATTGACGAACTATCGTCGCGATATTCCAGGCATGTCGAAATGGGCCGACTGCGTCCGGTATGCGGCGATCTGCAGATATTGGCCAACATGATTGGCCGGGGTGAGAGTTTCGACTTGGCGATCATGATGTTCGGGGTATTGGGCCACATTTTCTCCCGCGCGCTGCGCCAGAAAACGCTCGCGACCATCCGGGGCATGCTGCGACCCGGGGGCCGGATCATCGTTACGGTACCCAACGCCGCGCGACGTTTTTTCAAGCGGCAGACCATGGCGCGGCGCCTGGTGCGAGAGGGGCATCTCGAACCGGGCGATATTTTTTACGAAAGGATAGCTGACAATGTAGTGGTAAAAATGTACTACCATCTATACACTCTCGAAGAATTCGTGTTGGAACTCGAGCAACAGGGATTCCGCCTGATCCATGTGAGCGCCGAGAGTTTTCTGCCGGAGAGCGGCATCGTCAGATCGACGCCGTTGCGTTGGGTCGACCGAATGTTGGCGACCATCGTGCCACTGCGCTACGCCTATGGTTTTCTTGCCGTGGCAGAGGTTGCGACCGAGTCGGATCAGACCGCGCGCGCGCCTCACAACTCCGGTTGCGGCTTGCCGGGATAGGCCAGACCATGGGCAGCCGTCTGATATTCCGCGCCGCTTGCGTGTTGGCGTTGATCGCCATTCTAGGTGGTCGGGAGGCGCTGGCCGACCGACTCGACCTGATCCAGAAACGCGGAGCCTTGGTCGTCGGCGTCAAGTCCGACTATCCGCCGTTCGGCATGCTGGGCGCCAACGGTCAATTGATTGGCTTCGAGCCCGATCTCGCCGCCGAACTCGCGCGCCGTCTTGGCGTCCGGTTGCAACTCGTCGCCGTGAGTTCCACCAACCGCCTGCAAAAGCTTGAGGAGGGCGCCATCGACATGGTCATCGCCACCTTGGGCGACACCCCGCAGCGCAGACAGATCGCTACCCTCATCGAGCCCAATTACTACGCCAGCGGTGTGACGGTCGTGGCGCCCCCCAGCAGCCGGCTGTCCAGTTGGACCGACCTGCGCGGCAAAAAAGTGTGCGCCACCCAAGGCTCGTATTTCAACCGATCCATGGCCCAGCGCTTCCTTCTCGACCTGCAGGTCTTCAACGGCACGCGCGACACCAAGCTGGCCCTGCGCGATGGACGGTGCGTCGCCTGGCTTTACGATGATACCGGCATCGTGGGTATCCTGAATGATCCGGAATGGGCGAATTACGAGGCGCCGCTGCCTTCGACGATGATATCGCCATGGGCCATGGCTATCGCCGCCTCAGAGCATGGATTCCGACTCGAGCGCGCCATCTCCGATGCGATCGCCGACTGGCATCGGAGCGGTTGGCTGGTCGAAACCGAGAAGCGCTGGGGCATCAAGCCGAGCCGGTTCCTCGCCGACATGCGCGAACTCTGGACCCGCGCCAAGCCCAATGGCGGTACGGTCTGCGCCCGCCTGCCCAATGGCGAATGGCCGGCTGAGTGCCGGAACAAGCTTCTGCTGACCTCCACGGACGTGGGTGGCCTACAACATGTCGGCCTGTTGATCAAGGAGCGGACCGGACTGAATCTGACGATCCTCTACGACGCCTACGATCGCGACCTGTTCCTGTCCGGCCTCTGGATGACGCTGCGCCTGATGGTCGGCTCCATCGCCGGAAGCCTGATCCTGGGTTGCCTGGGGGCGCTGGTGGTCGAAGGCATCCCCTTGCTTGGCGGTCTGGTGCGGCTGTCGGCCGCGCTGGGCCGGATGACGCCACCCCTACTGCTGATCTACCTGGTCTTTTTCGGGGTCGGCCATATCGCGGTCACCCGCTACGGGTGGACCTTCGACGGCTCCGTGATCGCGATCTTCTGCCTGTCGCTCTATACCGGATGCGCCATCGTGTTCGCCCTGCTTGAGGCAGGCACCGTGCTTAAGGACCAGGAACCCGGCTTTGCGCTGGGCTGGCGCGGCCTGCCGCAGGCGCTGCGCCTTGCCTATGCCCCCGTGGTCGCTTCGCTGGTCAACGTCGTGAAAGCGACTGGCATGGCCAGCGCCATCGCTGTACCGGAACTCATCTCAGCCTCCACCGCCATCATGGCCGAACAGGGCAACGCCGCAGTCATGATGAACGTGCTGATGATCACGTATTTCCTGCTGGTGATGGGCGTCGTTCGGCTCTTCAACTACCTCGAACGCAGGATGCTCCAGCATGGCGCCCATTGAGATCATCCACATCTTGTCGGTGTGGACGCCGTTCCTGGCGGGCGGCTTCGCCTGGAACATTCTGATCTCGCTGGTAGCCATGGCCATCGGTACCGTGCTCGGCGCGGTGCTGGCGCGCCTGCGCCTGGCCAAGCGGAAGTCCCTCGCACACACGAGCCTCGCCGTCACCGAACTGACGCGCAACATCCCAACCTTCGTCTTCCTGTTCTACCTGGCATTTCTCATCCCGGCGGAATTCGAGGTTTCAGGTCAGATCTATTCCTTTCCCGCCTGGCTCAAGGCAGCGCTGGCGCTTTCCGTGGCCGTGGTCGGTTTCGTCTCCGACAATCTCTTTGTCGCCTGGCAACACTGGCGGGACCACAATCATGCGGCCGCGCTGCTCTTCATTCCGAGTTGGACCATGTACCTGCTGATCATTGTGATGGCGTCGAGCACCGCCTCGGTCATCGGCGTGGGCGAAATCGTGTCGCGCTGCAACATCATTATCGCTGCGGTAGGCGGTGATGAAACGATGCTCTGGGTTTACGCTTACGCCGTAGGCTACTTTTTTTTACTTTGTTTCCCACTGAACTGGGCGATGGGTCATGTGAAAAAGCGTCTGCTGGCGCGAATCAACATGGCGCCATCGCAAAAGGGTGGCGAATTAATGGGAGGGGAACCTTGAAGCAGATTGCCGCGATTTTCCGTAGCTGGCTGCCGGGCGTGGCCGCGGTAGCGATGTTGGCTCTCGCCGCGCCGGGGACGGCATGGGCGGAGCACGTCCTCGACCGCATCGGGAACACCGGCGTCTTCAACGCCGGAACCCGCGCGGACGCCCTGCCATTTGCCTACCGCGATAAAAAAGGACGACTGGTCGGATTCTCGGTTGACCTGCTCGGCGAAATTCATAAGAGGCTCGAACAACGTTTCGGCCACCCCATTGAAATGAAGCTGCGCACGACCACGGCGAGCGACCGCCTGGAATTGGTGGCCAGTCACGAGATCGATATCGAGTGCGGCATCACCACGCCCACCTGGAAGCGGGAAGATTCCGTGGATTTCTCGATTCCATTCTTCGGCAACGGCACCCGCATCATGACCCTGCGCACCACCGCCATGCGGCTCGAAGATCTGCGCGGCAAGCGCATTGGCGTCGCCACCGGCACGACGACCGCCGGTATCCTCGCCAAGCATGTACCTGATGCGGTCCTCGTCGAAGTGCCCGACATGAACGTCGGCCTCGCCATGTTCGAGCGTGGAGAGATCGACGGCTTATCCAACGTCGGCATCGTGCTGCGCGCCAAGGTAGAGGGCAGTCCGCTCAAGAGCAAGGTTGTTCTGCTGCCGCGCACCGAGGCACTCTCCCACGAATCGATGGCCTGCATCCTGCCACAGGACGATTCCGCATGGAGCGCCTTCGTCAACCGGGTGCTTGCGGACCTTCTCGATGGCGTTAATGAGTACCAGGGTCCCTATATCGAGATCTACGAGCGCTGGTTCGGACCTCGAGGGGTCATCTATTTCCCCCTGGATTATGCCGTGGCCCAGCGGCTGGCCGCTTCAATCATCTGGCTGAAATAGGGTCGTGACCATGACTCTGCGCCGCCGGCTTTTCCTGTTTGTCACGCTGATCATCGCCATTGGTCTTCCGAGTACCGCTGGAGTGTTCGCTTATGTCTCCTGGCAGTCCGTTCTGGCGCGGACCGAGCGGGACGGAACGCTGGTAGCCCAACTGCTCGCCCAGTCCATCAGTTTCATCCAGCAAGTACCGATCGCCATCAATGATATCGTCGGCAAGGACGTGCAGGCCCAGGCGGACATCGTCGCGCATCTGACGCAAATAGCACGCAACCGCAAAGCCTCCACGCGGGAAATCAATTGGGCTCTGCGGAGCATCGCGGCCCGCAATGAAATCCCGGAGATTTGGGTGACCGACGCCCGTGGCGCCCCGGTCTTCTGGTCGCTCGACGATATCGATGCGACCATCGGCGTAGATTCCGGGCTGACTCTGCAGCCGGCCTTTCGACCATTGCTGGAAGGACGAGAGTTCAATATCTTTACCGATCTTCAACGCCGCGATCTTGACGGTCGCGAGTTGTACTATGGCGGGGTTGCCATGCCGGATCGGAGTGGCATGGTTCTCGTCGCCCGCTTGCCCGGCGGCTTCAACCAGATCATCCACAGCATCGGCCTCAAGCGGATGATGGATGCCGTCATGGCGGCGGCGTTGATCGACACGATCTGGGTGTTTGACGAAACCCTCCAGCCATTGGCCGTTACTTCCGTGGACAACGTCGACAAAACGACCGCGCTGACGGCCACCGAGCGCGATATCGTCGAGAACGTCATCAAGAGCAGCGCGCCCGCCTCGTATCTGGAAAATAGTGGGGTCCACAACGTGTTGTTCAGGCGTGCGCTGTTGTACGTGGCGGCGCCCATTTTCGGCGCGGACGGTTTACCCAATGGGGCGGCGCTCATGCGTTTGCCCGTCGACATGCGGGCGGAACTCAATTCCTTGCTCAAGATCGGCGGCGGATTGACTGTTCTGCTGCTGTTGTTGGGCATGGCTCTGTCGCTGCCCTTCCTCAATCGCATCGTCAGGCCGTTGGCTCGCCTTACCGTGCAGACTCACCGCCTGGTGGAGCGCAACTTCAACGCCGACCAGGAAATGCACGCGGAACTGCTCAAGGTATCCGAGAACCGCCACGATGAGGTCGGCTACCTGGGCGGCGCGCTGTACTCGATGGTGACCACCCTCAAGGCCTATATCGCCGACCTCAAGGAAACGACCGCCGCCAAGGAGCGGATCGAAGGCGAGTTGTCCGCGGCGCGCAGCATCCAGATGGGTATGCTGCCCGACTCTTTCGTGTTGCCGGATCATGCCGAGTGCGACCTTCACGCGGTGCTGGAGCCAGCGAAGGCGGTGGGCGGCGACCTGTTCGATTTCTTCCTGCTCGACGAGCACCGCCTGTTCTTCCTGATCGGCGACGTGTCGGACAAGGGTGTGCCGGCCGCGCTGTTCATGGCGGTCACCAAGACCCTGTTCACCGTGGAGGCGCGGCGCGACTCCGCTTCGGTCGGCCACATCATGGAGCGGGTCAACAAAGCCTTGTGCGAGAATAATCCGGAAGGCATGTTTGTCACGGTCTTCGCCGGTATTCTGGACCTGCGCACCGGCGAGATCACTTGCAGCGACGGCGGCCACGAACTGCCTTTTGCGTTGCGGCGCAGCGGCGGCGCGGAGATGATCGAGAAGAAAAACGGTGGGCTGGTGCTCGGCTTCTTCGCCGATTCCATTTACCAGGAGAATGTCATCCGGCTGCTGCCTGGCGAAGGCCTGGTGATCTACACCGACGGGGTCACCGAAGCGATGAACGCCAGGCACGAGATGTTTACGGCGACACGCCTGAACGATGCCCTGGCTCCGGTATGCCGTGAGTGTCCCGCCCGCACCATCATCGATGGCGTCATAAACTCTGTCAGATCCTTCGTGGGTGGTCATCCGCAAAGCGATGATATCACCCTGTTGGCGCTGCGCTGGCGCGGTCCCGCCGACGCCGGGGTTTCCTCGACGCCCAAGCTAGCGAGCGAGATCGACGCCACACTCTGAAGTCGTTGTCGGGAACCGCCCGCCGAGGTGGTGTAAGAGGCATTCTTGTACAGCCTCCGGCAAGCTAAGCGATTGAAAAACAACTCTCACCCCAACCCCTCTCCCGCCTGCGGGCGAGGGGTTTTCATCCAGCCTCTAAATTAGCCTTCCCGGGCGCCGTTCAACCGGAAAGATGGATGATACGCGGGGGGTGCCCGATCCCTTCGAGAAATCTCAGGAGATCGGCCGTGGCGATCGTGGTCGTGCGGTCGTTCCTGAGTGGGTGGCAGTTCAGGAGGTCGGTGTCGAATACGCGCTGGTCCAGGACCACGCGGACGCAGCCATTCACGTCGTTGACGGCCGCGAACGGAGATACCGCTCCGGGAACGACGCCGAGGATCCGGCCGAGTTCCTCCTCGTTTGCGAACGAGAAGCGCGGCGCTTCCAGCAAGGACGCCGTAACCCGCAGGTCGATCCGGGTTTGCTCCAACGCCACCAGAAGCCAGAAGCCGCCCTTTCTGTCCTTGAGAAACAGACTCTTGGCGTGTCCCCCCTTCAGATTGCCACGCAGGCGCCGACTGTCCTCGATCGTGCGCAGCGGCGGATGTTCCACGGTCGTGGTCACGATGCCCAGTTCGTCGAGCATGAGCATCAGTTGTTGGCTGTCAATGCGCAAGGAAGACTCCATCCTACACTGGGGCTGACAACGCTAATGGACTCATGCGTCTACCGGCCGTGAGTCCATGCACTCATTTGGCAAACCGCTAACAACGCTAATGGATTCATGCGTCGGGAGGCGGTTCCTTTTTGGACCGTCCGGCGCGGAATCGGCTGGCCTGCGCGCTCAGACGCTGGAAGTACTCCGACTCCACGATCTCGCCAACCTGTTTGGCGCGCTTGATCTCGTCGATCTCGATGTTCAGTTCCTGTATCTTCTGCTTGAGTTGATTCTCTCGCGCACGTACTTCCTGGGCGTTTTGGATGACGATCGCGGCCTGCATGGCGATACTTTCAAGCAGGCGCAACTTGTCGGCGTCAAAACCGTTTTGCTGTTTGCTGACCAACTCGATGGCGCCAATGGTCTTCCCCTTGACCTGGAGCGGTACGCCCATGTAGGACGGTGGTTGGAGAGCTGTCCAAGTACGTACTGGCTGGTCCTGGTCTCCAGACACGGCGTCCAGATCGGACAGTAGAATACCCTCACCGCCGGCGAGCAGTTGCCCGGGCAATCCTTGATCCTTGGCATAACCCTGTTGAGTGTTCTCGACCGGATTACCCCCCACGGCCAGATACACAACCAGTTTCTGCTGAGTATCATCCAGCAGGGATAGCTCCATGGCGTCATACGGAACGACGCCGCGGATTGAGTTGGCAACGTAATGAAGGGTGTCGTCCAGGTCGATACTGGAGCTGATCGATCGGCCTACCTGATAGATCGTGCGCAGTTCGGCCATGCGTGCCTGGAGCGCCAACACCATCTTGCTGAAAATGCGCGCCAAATGGCCAATCTCATCTCCCAGCGTCGTGACCTCGGCGACCGTATGTTGCTCAAACGGTCTGTCTTGTTCGACTTCGCCCGCCGTGGTTGCCAGTCGGTTGATGGGTTTGGCGATCAGCCGGGCCAGCAACAAGGAAATCACGATGGCCAGAATAGCCATGATGGCCGCGATGCCAAAGCCAAATAGTCGCTGCTGGTCGACGGCACGCAAAAAGACTTGCTCCGGCAGGTCGACGATCACCATGAACTGTTGCATCGGCGCCGCGCCGCTGCCCATGGTTGCCGCCGACAACAGGACCGGCGCGTATGCGGCGATGTGCCAGGCGCCGCTGCATTCATGGTTTTGCGGCGCCGCGCCGAAGCTGGTTGGCCGGCAGAACCGCGTGCTGCCCGCCTGGCCGGCGGCAAACGCCTCCCGCACCTGATCGCCCAGGGATTGCAACGCCGGTAGCGGTTCAGGTTGGCGAACGGTCTTATCCTTTGGCAGGCATTTCGCCTGGTTGTCGGGACAGACGCCGCCCAGTGGTTTTGCTTCCGCCACGCGCCGCGCCGCTTCAGGCGAGAGCGTTCCCAGACTGCGGTAGAGTAGGTCATCTCCCTGTGACTGACTCATGACAATGCCATTCGGATCGGCCAAATACAAAGTCATGGCTTTGGCATCATTCTGGCGGGCCGAAATGCCCAAAGTCTGTGAAAACATTTCGGTGAAGAGCTTGCCGTCGATATGCGTGGCCATTGCCCCAATGACGGTGTCTTTCTCTTTGACGGGCACCGAGAAGTTCATGCCAAGCTGATCGCTGACCAGATCGCGTCGTATGCTGGAGACAAAGGATTCGCCCTTCAACGCGGTCCCGACGAAATCGCGACCACTCAGATTCTTACCGATTAACCCACTGTCGGTATGCGCCATCGCCGTACCGTCCAGGTTGTAGATGCCAACGACATCGATCGCTGGGTTAGCCTGCCGCAGGTTGGAAAACGCGGCCTTCACCTGCTCCGGCGGCGCCGGTTGAGTGGGAGCTGGCGCCCGCAGATAGGCGGCGATGGCCGGATTGCTTGCGGAGACCTCCAGCAGGTTGTGGTTATCCAGCAGCAGATTCGAGAAGCGCAGCGCGACGCTGTGGCCGAGCAGCGATATATTGATTCGCGTCTCGTCGGTCAGCGCATCCGAACTGGTGCGCACGACGATCCCGATCGCCGCCAGGAGCGGCGCCAGCGAGACCAGCAGCAAGACGACCAGCAGTTTGTTCGAAATACGCCAGTGGCGAAACGAAAGTTTTCGCCAGCGCTTGGTCGGATTCTGGGTGTTCATGAGGGCTTATCGGAACCTTTGGGTTGGCGTACCACGGTCATCATTCGTCGCGTCAATCAGAGCATGTTCAACTCCAGCTTGGCGCGCATGGACATCAGCTCCGGCGTCCACGGTGGCTCCCACACCACTTCGACATGGACGGATTCCACGCCCGCGTTGTGGCGGACGGCGTTTTCCACCCACTCCGGCATCGAGCCGGCAACCGGACAACCGGGCGCGGTCAAGGTCATCTGGATATCCGCGTGATTGCCCAGCGGATCGACGTTCAGGCCATAGATCAACCCCAGTTCATAGATATTCACCGGGATTTCGGGATCGTAGACCGTCTTCAGCGCCTCGATGATCTTGGCTTCCATCTCGTCGGCATCGGGCAAATTCATGGTGGTCGTAGTCATTGGATCAAACTCTCCTGCGGTTGAGGCTGTTCGCCCCCTCACCCCCAACCCCTCTCCCGCCAGCGGGCGAGGGGAGTGCTTATTCGGTCGCCACCGGTTGTTTGCGTTCTTCCAGCGCGGCGCGCACCGCATGCCAGGCCAGGGTCGCGCACTTGACCCGGCTCGGATAATCGCGCACCCCGGCCAGCACGCTGAGCTTGCCCAGCCCGCGCGGACATTCGCAATCGGTGGTCACCACGGTATGAAACGCCTCGAACAGATGTTCGACCTCATCGACCGGCTTGCCCCGGAGCGCTTCGGTCATCAGCGAGGCCGAGGCGCTGGAAATCGCACAGCCAGCACCCTGAAAAGCGATGTCCTTGATGATCCCGTCCTCGATGTCGAGATAAACGGAGATCCGATCGCCGCACAGCGGGTTGACGCCGTCGGCCTTGTGGGTCGGCTGCGGGATGATGCGGAAATTCCGGGGCCGCTTGTTGTGGTCCAGGATGACTTCCTGGTAGAGATCGCGCAGGTCGTTCATTATTCAAACAACTCCTTAACTTTCCAGAGAGCTTTGATCAGGGCGTCCACCTCGTCGCGGGTGTTGTAGACGGCGAACGACGCTCGTGCGGTGGCGGGAACGCCATAGCGTTGCATAACCGGCTGGGCGCAGTGATGACCGGCGCGGATGGCCACGCCCGCGCGGTCGAGGATGGTGCCGATGTCGTGGGGGTGGATGCCTTGCATGGTAAAAGCCACCAGCGCCGCCTTGTCTCGCGCCGTACCCATAATGTCGAGGCCGGGAATCTCGTTGAGTTGGGCGGTGGCGTACTCCAGCAATGCGTGTTCATGGGCGGCGACCGCGTCCAGACCGATGGCGTTCAGCCAGTCCAGCGCCGCGCCCAGCCCGATCACGCCAGAGATATTCGGCGTTCCGGCCTCGAATTTGTTGGGCAGATCGGCGTATTCGGTTTTCTCGAAGGTGACCAGCCGGATCATGTCGCCGCCGCCCTGATACGGCGGCATCGCCTCCAACAGCGCCTGTTTGCCGCATAGCACGCCGACCCCGCTCGGCCCGTAAATCTTGTGGCTGGAAAAAGCGTAGAAATCGCAATCGAGTTCGCGCACATCCACCGCCAGATGCGGTACGGACTGCGCACCGTCCACCAGTACCGGAATGCCCTGGGCGTGGGCCATCTCGATCAGGGTCTTGACCGGATTGAGCGTACCGAGCGCGTTGGAGAGATGAACTATCGCCACTATTTTCACCCGCCCACTCGCCAGCAGTCGCTCGTACTCGTCCAAAATCAATTCGCCGGCATCGGTAAAGGGCGCGACTTTGAGCGTCGCGCCGGTCCGCTCGCACAGCAGTTGCCAGGGCACGATGTTGGAATGGTGCTCCATGCCGGTGATGACGATCTCGTCGCCCGCCTTGACCACGCTGCCACCGAAGCTGCTGGCCACCAGATTGATACTTTCAGTGGTGTTGCGAGTGAAGATGATCTCCTGGGTGCTGGCGGCATTCAGGAACGCCCGCACCTTCTCCCGCGCGCCTTCGTAGGCGATGGTGGAACGCTCCGACAGCAAATGAACCCCGCGATGGATGTTGGCGTAGTAATGGCCATAGCAGTCGCTGATCGCGTCGATCACCGCCTTCGGTTTCTGGACGGAAGCGGCATTGTCCAGATAGACCAGCGGCTTGCCGTGGACCCGCTGGCGCAAAATCGGAAACTCGGCGCGGATGCGGGCGAGGTCCAAATCTACCCGCCTGCTCCCTCCTCCCACCGGGGGGAGGGTTGGGGAGGGGGGAAGTGAATGCAGGGCGCTCATGTCGTTCATGCTACCTCCGACTCTACGAGGTCGAGCGCCAGACCAGCGGCCAACAAACGGGCAAATCGCTCACGCAGCGGCGTCAGGCGAATCTGGTTAAGGCTGTCGTTGGCGAAGGCGTGAACCAGCATGGCCCGCGCCTGCTCGGCGCCGATGCCCCGGGCGCGCAGATAAAACTCGGCGTCGGGATTGAGAAAGCCGGTCGTCGATCCGTGGCCGCATTTCACGTCGTCGGCCAGGATTTCCAACCGCGGATTGGAGTTGGCTTGCGCCTGCCGCGACAACAGCAGGTTACGGCTGACCTGGCGAGCGTCAGTCTTCTGAGCATGGGGGCGGACGTGAATCATGCCGTCGAACACGGTGCGCGCCTTGTCGTCCAGCACACTCTTGAACAGTTGCTGGCTGCTGCCGTGTGGCTGGGCGTGTTCGACTCGAACATGGACGTCGCTGAATTGCTGATCACGCGCCAGCGTCAGGCCATTGAGCTTGCAACAGGCGCCCTCACCGTCCAGCAACGCTTCGAAATCGGTGCGGGCTACCAAGCCGCCGAAGGACAGCAGATGCACATTGGCCTCGCTATTGCGCCCCTGCTGAATGCGGATCGCGCCGAGATGGAAGGCTTGCGGCGATTCCTGCTGAATCTTGTGGTAGTGCAGCACCGCGCCATCACCCAACCGCGCTTCGGTTACTGGCCCGTTCAGATAACGACCCGCACCCTGATGCTCAACAATCACGGTCGCTTGCGTATTTTCCTCTAGCACTAGCAGCAGACGCGGATAAACGGTCATGTCGCCGCCAGTGGCGTGGAAAATGAGGTGAATCGGCGTTTCCACCACGGTTCCGCGTGGTAGATGAACGAACGCGCCGTCTTCCCAGAACGCGGTATTCAGCGCGGCGAACGGGTGCCACGCCAGTCCCGGCAAGCAGTCCAGATGCGGCGCAATCAATTCGGGATGGGTGAGCAGCGCCTGACCGAGGTTGGCAATCAGCGCTTGATCGGGCATCTCTCGCAACTGGGACAGCCCCGGCGCGTAGTGGCCGTTCACGAACACCAGCCGGTGCGCCGGCAGGCCCAGCGTCGGCAGCGCCCCGGCATCCACCGGAACGAGGGTGGGTCGCTGCGGGTTCCATTGCCGCAGACCGCTCAATTCAGTGAGTCGCCAGGCTTCCTGCTGGCGGGTGGGCAGGCCGAGCGTCTCGAAGCGGGCGAAGGCTTCACGGCGCAAGCGGGCGATGGCGTCCGGTTCGCGGCGACCGGTCGTGAACTCAGCGAAGACTGGGCGATAGGTATCTTGCAATTCAGGCGCGGCGGCGATCATGGCGGGTTCCTTACGCCGCCGCCCGGCGCGCTCGGCCCGGCTCCTCGTTGTACAACGCATACCCTTGCTCTTCCAGTTCCAGCGCCAACTCCTTGCCGCCGGAACGAACGATGCGGCCATTGAACAGCACATGCACCTGATCCGGCACGATGTAATCCAGCAGGCGCTGATAGTGGGTGATGACCAGGAAACCGCGTTCTGGACTGCGCAGGGCGTTGACGCCGTCGGCGACGACTTTCAGGGCGTCGATGTCCAGCCCGGAGTCGGTTTCATCCAGCACCGCGAAGCGTGGTTGCAATACCGCCATCTGGAACACCTCGTTGCGCTTCTTTTCGCCGCCGGAGAAGCCTTCGTTGACCGAGCGCTTGAGCATGGATTCGTCCATTTTCACCAGTTCCATGCGCTCGTGAACCAGATCCCAGAAATCCATGGCGTCCACCGACGGCTCACCGCGATACTTGCGCACCGCGTTGACGGCGGCTTTCAGAAAGTACAGGTTGGCGACGCCGGGGATTTCCACCGGATATTGGAAGGCCAGAAACAGGCCCTCGCAAGCGCGAGTTTCCGGGGCCATCTCCAGCAGGTTCTTGCCGTCAAAGTGGATGCTGCCCTCGGTGACGGTATAACCCTCACGGCCGGCGATGACGTTGGCCAAGGTGCTCTTGCCGGAGCCATTCGGCCCCATGATGGCGTGGACTTCGCCCGGACGGACGACGAGATCGATGCCGTTGAGAATTTCCCGGCCATCGACCGTGGCGTGCAGATTGCGGATTTCCAGCATGTTTCTCGATTCTCTTCTCGTTGCGACGATACAAAAAGCCCTCACCCCAACCCTCTCCCGGAGGGAGAGGGAGATTCTCTAGCCCACGCTGCCTTCCAGCTTCAGTTCGATCAGTTTCTGCGCCTCGACGGCGAATTCCATCGGCAGTTCCTTGAACACCTCCTTGCAGAAACCGTTGACGATCAGGCTGACTGCATCCTCGGTACTGATACCGCGCTGCTGGCAATAGAAAACCTGATCTTCGCTGATTTTGGAGGTGCTGGCCTCGTGTTCGACCTGAGCGGTCGGGTTCTGCACCTCGATGTAGGGGAAGGTGTGCGCGCCGCAGCGGTCGCCCATCAGCAAGGAGTCGCACTGCGAATGATTGCGGGCGTTCTCGGCGGTCGGCAGGATTTTCACCAGTCCCCGGTAGGCGTTCTGGCCGTGGCCGGCGGAAATGCCCTTGGAAACGATGGTGCTGCGGGTGTTCTTGCCGATGTGGATCATCTTGGTGCCGGTGTCGGCCTGCTGCCAGTCGCGGGTCAGGGCGACGGAGTAGAACTCGCCCACCGAGTTCTCGCCGCGCAGCACGCAGCTTGGATATTTCCAGGTGATCGCCGATCCCGTTTCAACCTGCGTCCAGGAAATTTTGGAGTCGCGGCCCTTGCACAAGCCGCGCTTGGTCACGAAGTTGTAAATACCACCCTTGCCATTGGCATCACCCGGATACCAGTTTTGTACCGTGGAGTATTTAATCGTCGCATTGTCCAGCGCCACTAGTTCCACGACAGCGGCATGGAGTTGATTTTCGTCGCGCTGAGGCGCGGTGCAGCCTTCGAGATACGACACAGCAGCGCCTTCATCGGCGATGATCAGGGTCCGCTCGAACTGGCCGGTATTGCTGGCGTTGATGCGAAAGTAGGTGGACAGTTCCATCGGGCAGCGCACCCCCGACGGGATGTAGACGAAGGAGCCATCGGAGAACACCGCCGAATTCAGGGTGGCGTAATAATTGTCGCGGTAGGGCACCACCGAGCCGAGATATTTCCGCACCAGTTCCGGATGCTCGCGCACCGCCTCGGAGAACGAGCAGAACACGATGCCCAGTTCGGCCAGCTTGCCCTTGTAGCTGGTCGCCACCGACACCGAGTCGAATACCGCATCTACGGCCACCCCGGCTAGTACGGCTTGTTCCGCCAGCGGAATGCCGAGTTTTTCGTAGGTACGGCGCAGTTCCGGGTCGATCTCGTCCAGGCTCTTGGGTCCGTCGGTCTTTTTCTTCGGCGCCGAGTAGTAGGAAAGCGCCTGATAATCAATCTTCGGGTAGTGGACGTGCGCCCACTGGGGTTCCTGCTGGGTCAGCCAATGACGAAAGGCTACCAGCCGCCATTCCAACAACCAGTCCGGTTCCTGCTTTTTGGCCGAAATCAGCCGAATGACGTCTTCGTCCAGTCCCGGCGGCACGGTGTCCTGTTCGATGTCGGTCACGAAGCCGTATTTGTAGTCGCTGGTGGCGAGTCGTTCGAGGGTTTCGGTGCTGTCGGTCATGGGGTGAGATTCCTGTTCCAGAAAGTCGGCGGTTCAGACGGGGCGACTGGTGGCGTGGTCGGCCATGGCCCGATGCAGAGGATGGAAACGTACCGGTTGGGGTGAATCGGGCTGGCTCATCTCTTCCAAGCTAATGCTCTGCAAGGCGGTATAAATAGCCTGGTTGATGCGGCTCCAGTGACCGCTGACCTCGCAGTGCTCCTGCCGCGCGCAGCCGTCGTGGGTTTCATCGCTGCATTCGGTGATGGCGATGGGACCCTCCAGCGCGCCGATGATGTCGGCCGCCGAAATCTTCGCCGCTGGCCGCGCCAGGCTGTAGCCACCCTGCGCGCCGCGCTGCGAGGCGAGCAGCCCCGCCCGCGCCAGACTCTTGAGGATTTTGCTGACCATCGGCAGCGGCAGCCGACGCTGCTGCGCCAAGGTGGCGGCGCTGCGCGGTTGACCCTCGGTTTGCGCCAGACAGGTCATCAGCACGATGCCGTAGTCAGCTTCCCGGGTGATTCGAATCATGGACGCTCCGCGTGACTCAGCCTAATCAGTACCTGATTAGTACTATTTATAGGTAGAATAGTTCAAAACGCGGCGTTTGCCAAGGTGATCCGCCAAGGCTGGCGCCTTGATCTTAAAGGCCGGCTCCCATGGCGAAATCTTCCTGTTCACCGCGCCCGCTGCAACGCCCGAATCCCCTGCTCCAGCCCTTCCAGCGACAATGGAAACATCCGTTCGCCCATCAAGTCCCGCACCATCTGGATCGAGGGCACATAGCTCCAACGATTTTGATGCTGCGGATTGAGCCAGATGGCGCGGGGAAAAGCAGCCAGCAGCCGGTTCAGCCACACATCGCCGGCCTCAGGATTGAAATGCTCGACGCTGCCGCCTGGATAGGTGATCTCATACGGACTCATGGTGGCGTCGCCGACCAGAATCAGCTTGTAATCCTGGCTGAAGGTGCGCAACACCGTCAGGGTCTCGGCCTTCTCGGTGTAGCGGCGGCGGTTGTCTTTCCACAGCCCCTCGTAGACCATGTTGTGAAAGTAGAAGTACTCCAGATGCTTGAACTCGCCGCGCGCCGCCGAGAACAGTTCCTCGCAGACCCGGACGTGATCGTCCATCGAGCCCCCCACGTCCAGGAACAGCAGCACCTTCACCGCGTTGTGTCGCTCCGGCACCATCTTCAAATCCAGATAGCCGGCGTTGCGCGCCGTTGAACGGATGGTGTCGTCCAGGTCCAGCTCCTCGGCGGCGCCCTCGCGGGCGAAGCGGCGCAGCCGCCGCAACGCGACCTTGATGTTGCGGGTGCCGAGTTCGATGGCATCATCCAGATTGCGGAACTCGCGGCGATCCCACACCTTCACCGCCCGGCGGTGGCGGGAAGCATCCTGGCCGATGCGGATGCCTTCCGGGTTGTAGCCATAGGCCCCATACGGCGAGGTTCCGGCGGTGCCGATCCACTTGTTGCCGCCCTGATGCCGGCCTTCCTGCTCGGCCATGCGCTGGGCGAAGGTTTCCATCAGTTTTTTCCAGCCGCCCATGGCCTCGATGAGTTGCTGGTCCTCCTCGCTCAGGGTCAGTTCCGCCAGTTTGTGTAGCCATTCCAGCGGCACCGTGGTCCCGACCATCTCGTCGAACAGCGTCTCCAGCCCCTTGAAGTGGCTGCCGAACACCTGATCGAAGCGGTCGTAATGGCGCTCGTCTTTCACCAGCGTCGCCCGCGCCAGGTAATAGAACTCCTCGATATCGTGGGCGGTAACACGCTGGCTCAGTGCTTCCAGCAGGGTCAGAAATTCGGTCAGCGTGACCGGCAGGCCGGCCTTGCGCAATTTAAAGAAGAAGTCGGTCATCATCAACAGAACCCTCACCCCCAGCCCTCTCCCGCAAGCGGGCGAGGGGAGATTCACTCAATCCTTCTTGCGCCGGCTCATGAACAGCAGCCGCTCGAACAGATGCACGTCCTGCTCGTTTTTCAGCAGCGCGCCGTACAGTGGTGGAATCAGCTTGCGCTGGTCACCGCGCAGCGCCTCGGGCGGAATGTCCTCGGCCACCAGCAACTTGATCCAGTCCAGCAACTCCGAGGTGGACGGCCGTTTCTTCAGCCCCGGCACCTCGCGGATCTCGAAGAACGCTTCCAGCGCCTCGCTCAACAGCCGCTTTTTCAAATCCGGGTAATGGACTCGCACGATCCGCTCCATGGTTTCCTTGTCGGGGAAGCGGATGTAATGGAAAAAGCAGCGGCGCAGAAACGCGTCCGGCAGCTCTTTCTCGTTGTTGCTGGTAATGATGATGACCGGCCGGTACCGGGCCTTAACCGTTTGCCGGGTCTCGTAGACGTGGAATTCCATCCGGTCGAGTTCGAGTAGCAGGTCGTTGGGAAACTCGATGTCGGCCTTGTCGATCTCGTCGATCAGCAATACCGGCTGCATCTCATGGGTGAACGCCTCCCACAGCTTGCCCTTGACGATGTAATTACCGATGTCGTGGACCCGCGCATCGCCCAACTGCGAATCGCGCAGCCGCGACACCGCGTCGTACTCGTACAAGCCCTGTTGAGCCTTGGTGGTGGACTTGATGTGCCACTGAATGAGCGGCCGATTCAGGGCGATGGCGACCTCCTCGGCCAGTTGGGTCTTGCCGGTGCCCGGTTCGCCCTTTATCAGTAACGGCCGGCCCAGGGTCACGGCGGCGTTCACCGCCATCATCAGATCGTCGGTGACGACATAGCGGTCGGTGCCACTAAAACGGGTGGGTGCCATGGAACGTGGTCTCCTGCGGCGCGGCGGCGCAAAGCGGGTGGGGTCTGAGTTTCAATTGTTGGACAGCACGGTGGTTTGCGCAAGTTTCCAACGATTACGAACGCGATAGCCATGATTCCAATTCAGCTTTCATATATCTTAACCATATATAAAACTAAAAATTTATTCTAATTTATGCATAAGTTTTTTTGCTACCGTTGTCAGTCTGGACGCTCTAATCTCTAACAAGCACCCTAAACAATTCACAGCGCGCGAGGAAAAACAATGAAGGCGAATGACATCCTGGCAACCATCGGCAACACGCCCCATGTTCGCATCAACCGGCTGTTCGCCGATCGCAAGGTCGAGGTCTGGATAAAGTTGGAGCGAGCCAATCCCGGCGGCAGCATTAAGGACCGTATCGGCCTAGCGATGATCGAGGATGCCGAACGGCGCGGCGTCCTCAAATCAGACACCATCATCGTCGAACCGACCTCCGGCAATACCGGCATCGCGCTGGCGATGGTGGCGGCGGTCAAGGGTTACCGCCTGATCCTGACCATGCCGGAGTCGATGTCGCTGGAGCGGCGGCGTTATCTGGCGGCGCTGGGTGCGGAACTGGTGCTAACGCCCAAGGAAAAGGGGATGCCGGGCGCGATTGAGAAAGCCCAGGAACTGGTGCGGGATACGCCGAACGCCTGGATGCCACAGCAGTTCGAGAATCCCGCCAATGTCGAGATCCACCGCCGTACCACCGCCCAGGAAATACTCAGCGATTTTCCCGAGGGGCTGGACTACCTGATCACCGGGGTCGGCACCGGCGGCCACATCACCGGCTGCGCTGAAGTGCTGAAGGAAAAATTCCCGAAGCTGAAGGTGTTAGCGGTCGAACCCACCGCTTCGCCAGTGCTCAGCGGCGGCCAGCGCGGCCCGCATCCGATTCAGGGCATCGGCGCCGGTTTTGTGCCGAAGGTACTGAATATGGCCATTCTCGACGGCATCGTGCAGGTTGCCCACGAGGATGCATTCAAGTTCGCGGTACGCTGCGCCAAGGAGGAAGGTATCTTTATCGGCATCTCCTCCGGCGCCTCGCTGGCGGCGGTGGCCCAGAAACTGCCGGAAATTCCCGATGGCAGCCGGGTGCTGACCTTCTGCTACGACACCGGCGAGCGCTACTTGTCGGTGGCGGGACTGTTCGACTAAAGAGTCTCCCCTTTGCCCGTGCGAGAAGGGATGGAGGCGAAGGTGTTTGTCGCCCGCTTCGACCCTCACCCCAACCCTCTCCCACGGGGAGAGGGAGTTATCCCTTGGCCAGATGGGCGCGGATGAACTCATATTCGGCTTGAGTGGCCTTTTCGGCATCGCCGCCCACAAAATCGGCCAACTTGCCGCCGATGAGCGGAATCCCACACTTGATCTCCAACTGCACGTCGTTGACGCAGTCATCGCCCTGGGTCCGCAATTCCATGACGCCTTTTACGTTGACCGGCACGCCAGCAATATCGATCTCGAACTTGCAGCGATAGGGACCACCGGGTTTCCCCTCCCAGGTTTCGCTCTGGACCACGGTGTTCCATGGATTGAGGAACTTCTTCAACAGCGACGGCACGTCGGCCGGCACTTCCCGCTTGATCTTGACGGTATAACGGCCCGCGCTCCCGGCGCATTCCAGTACCTCGACGTTGCGCGCTCCGATTCCCTCATACTTGACCTTCATGAAATCGGGATCGTGAAACAGTCCAAAGATTGTATCCACATCCTTGGCATACTGATGCAGCGCTTTAATCTTCATCGGTTTTCCTCTTTGGGTATTGCTCAAAACTGGACATTGCCACATGCCGCAAACCACGAACACGCTGCCCGCCGAATGGGCGCCCCAGGACGCCGTTCTGCTGACCTGGCCCCACGCCGACAGCGATTGGCGCCGCTGGCTGGACCAGGCCGACCGAACTTTCGCCGAGTTGGCCGCCGCCATCAGCCGCCATGAAGCGGTCGTGATTGGCTGCCTCAATCACAAGCATAGCCAGCATGTGCGCGAGCTGCTCGACACCGCCGGCGCCAATCTCGAACGCTGCCGGCTGTACGTCGCGCCGTCCAACGACGTTTGGGCGCGCGATCACGGCCCGATCACCGTTTACCGCGATGGCCGGCCGGTATTGCTGGATTTCCGCTTCAACGGCTGGGGCGGCAAGTATGCCTGCGACCTCGACGACCGAATCACTGGTCGCTTGCACGCGCTAGGCGTGTTCGGCGCGACCCCGCGCGAGCCGGTGAACCTGATTCTGGAAGGCGGCAGTATCGAAACCGACGGCCTGGGTACGCTGCTGACCACCGCCCAATGCCTGCTGAACTCCAACCGCAACGGCCTGGACCGGACCACCCTGGAACAACGATTACGGGACACGCTGGGATTCACCCGCTTTCTGTGGCTGTGGCACGGCTATCTGGTGGGCGATGATACCGATAGCCACATCGACACGCTGGTACGTTTTAGCGATTCACGTACCCTGGTCTATCAGGGCTGCGATGATCCCAACGATCCGCATTTCGAGCCACTGCGGCTGATGGCGGAGGAATTGCGGGCGTTTTGCACAGTGGATGGCGAACCCTACCGGCTGATCGAATTGCCATTACCGACCGCCCGGCGCGATGAGGAGGGCAAGCGCCTGCCCGCCGGTTACGCCAATTTCCTGATCCTGAACGGTGCGGTGCTGATGCCGACCTACGACGATCCGTTGGACGGGGTAGCGTTGGAACGGCTGCGCGGCTGTTTCCCGGATCGGCAAGTGGTGGGCCTGCCCTGCACAACCCTGATCCGCCAGCGCGGCAGTCTGCATTGCGCGACCATGCAGTTGCCGGCGGGAGTTTTCCCAGCGCAAGATTTAAAGGCGCGACGCGAAAAGTCTTTTCCTTTGCGCCTTGAATCTACTCGGGCATGAACAGTTGCAGCAAATCGTTCAGAAACCGCAATCCGAATTCGGTCGGCTGCAATCGCTCGGGGTCCGCAATCAGCAACCCGCGTTCCCGCGCCCGGCTTAATCCCGGCTCCAGCGCGGTCAGTGGCAAACCGGTTCGCTCGGGGAACAATGCCGCCGGTACGCCCTCAACCAGCCGCAACGCATTCATCAAAAACTCCACCGGCAAATCGGCCGCGCGGATCGGTTGGTCACCGCCGATGCCGGCCGGCGTCCCGGCGGACGCCAGATAATCGCGCGGATGCTTGAGCTTCCACAGTCGGTCAATCCGGCCAGAGGCGCAATCGGTCAATTTGCCGTGGGCGCCGGCGCCGATGCCGAGATAATCGCCAAATTCCCAGTAGTTCAGATTGTGCCGACAGCGCCAACCATCGTGGGCGTAGGCCGACACTTCGTACTGCCGATAACCGCGCCGACCCAGTTCCGCCTGGGCACGCTGCTGAATAACGTCGGTCGTCTCGTCGTCCGGCAAGCTTGGCGGCGCCTGGTGAAACGCCGTATTCGGTTCGACGGTGAGCTGATAGTAGGAGAGATGCGCCGGTTGCAAGGCCACGGCATGGGCGATGTCGGCCAACGCCTGCTCGACCGTCTGGCCCGGCAGGCCGAACATCAAATCCAGATTGAAGTTGTCCAGCCCGGCGGCATGGGCGGCCTCGGCGGCGGCGACCGCCGCGCGGCGGTCGTGAATCCGCCCCAGCCGCCGCAAGTGCTCGTCGTCGAAACTCTGCACGCCGATGGACAGCCGGTTGATGCCCGCCGCGCGGAACTCGGCGAACCGGCCCCGCTCCACCGCGCCCGGATTGGCCTCCAGGGTGATTTCCAGATCCGGGCGCAGCGGCAACCGGGCGCGCAGGCCCGCCAGCAACCGGTCCAGCGCCTCGGCCGAAAACAGGCTGGGTGTGCCGCCGCCGATGAACACGCTCTCGATTCGCCGCCCCCATAACCGCAGCCGATCCTGTTCCAGATCAACCAGCAGCGCGTCCACATAGGCCGATTCCGGCACTGGACCGCGCGCCTCGTGGGAATTGAAATCGCAGTAGGGGCATTTGCGCATGCACCAGGGAATATGGACGTACAGCGCCAGTGGGATCGGGGCGGAAAGCGCCAAAACGCACCTCGGATTTTATTGGGCTAAAATTTTCAGGATGCCTGTCAAAGCAAGCTATACGCTCGCGAACTCCATCGCCCGAGCAACCGACTCACCGTGGATCATCCAACCGTCATCGGGAGCGCTATGGAACTTAATCAGGTGTATTTCAAAACTTCCAAGGGATTGGTGGAAATCCAATCAAGGACCTATAAGCTGCCTACCCATCTGCGCCGGTTATTGATCATGGTGGACGGGCACTCCACCGCCGCCGAGATGATTGATCGGCTAACCACGTTCGGTGACGTCAAACCGAACCTGGTCGAACTGGAAGCGGGGGGATTTATCGCGCGCCATAGATCCAGTCCGGTCGCGCCCGGCGCGGCTTCCGCACCCGCGCCGCCTGAATTCAAGCTCGACGAGGCCAAGCACTCCATTCGTTCCATTCTGCTGAGCGCCATGGGGCCCGCCGCTGACTATCGGATCGAATGCATCGAGGCGGTTACCACGCCCGAGCAGCTCCGGGTCGAACTCGATACGCTCCGCGATTTGTTGCCCAAGGTGCTTTCCAGACAGCAGGCCGAACAGGCGTGGCGACAGATGGAGCCGATGATGTTCGCGCTTGAACGAGGGTCATCATCGGCGGCGCCATTGGACCGCGTCGCGGCTCTACCCGCGCAACCCGCATTCAATCTCAACGAAGCCAAAAGCTTTACCGAGCGCATCCTGCTAGGCACCATTGGACCCGCTGCGATTAGCCGGGTCGAGCGCATCGCGGCGACTACCACGCCCGAGCAACTCCGGCTCGAACTCGACGCCATCCGCGACATGTTGCCCAAGGTGCTGTCCCGGCGCCAGGCCGAACATGCGTGGCGGCAACTGGAGCCGATCATGGCTTCACTCAACGTACCGCCGTTGTAGCCTGAATTCGCCAAGCTGGCTCAGCTTGCAAATACCGGCGCAGGAGCGCCAGCGCCTGGCCGCGATGGCTCAAGCGGTTTTTGACCGCCAGATCCAGCTCGGCGGCGGTTCTCCCTTCCTCGCCGGGCGGCAGAAACACCGGGTCGTAACCAAAACCGCCCGCGCCACGCGGCTCGCACGCGATAGCGCCCTCCCAGCTTCCCTGACAGATCAGCGGCGTCGGATCGGTGGGATGGCGCAGCAGCGCCAGCACGCACTGAAATCGGGCGGTGCGTTGTTCCACCGCTACCCCGCGCAATTCGGCCAGCAGCTTGTCGATATTGGCGCGGTCGCCGGCGCCGGGACCGGCGTAACGGGCCGAATAAATGCCCGGAGCGCCGTCCAGCACGTCCACCGCCAGCCCGGAATCGTCGGCCAGCGCCGGTAATCCGGTATGCAGGGCGGCGTTACGGGCCTTGAGAATAGCGTTTTCGACAAAGGTCAGTCCGATTTCCTCCGCTTCCGGCACGCCGAACGCCGACTGCGGCGCGATCTCCAGATTGAATTCCGCCAGCACGGCGCTGAATTCCCGGACCTTGCCAGGGTTGCCGGTCGCCAGAACGATCTTGCCCATGGCTTCAGCCCGGCAGGCCCAGCGCTTCCCGCTGCTTGCGCAGCAGATGTTGGATGCCGCCCCGCGCCAGATCCAGCATCGCCTGCAACTCCTCCATGCGGAAGGCGTGACCCTCGGCGGTGCCTTGGAGTTCGACAAAGGCGCCGGCGTCGTTCATCACCACGTTCATGTCGGTTTCCGCTTCCGAATCCTCGGCGTAATCCAGGTCCAGCACCGGCTCGCCCCGGTAGATGCCGACCGAGATCGAAGCCACCTGCCCGTGCAGCGGATTCTTTTTGAGCTGTTTGCGGCCCATCAGATGGCGCACCGCGTCGGCCAGCGCCACGAAGCCGCCGGTGATGGCGGCGGTGCGGGTGCCGCCGTCGGCCTGGATCACGTCGCAGTCCACGGTGATGGTACGCTCGCCCAGCGCTTCCAAATCCATGACCGAGCGCAAAGCCCGTCCGATCAGCCGCTGGATTTCCATGGTCCGTCCTTCCTGCCGGCCGCGGCTGGCCTCGCGGCTGGAGCGGGTGTGGGTGGCGCGCGGCAACATGCCGTATTCGGCCGTGACCCAACCCCGCCCCTTGCCCTTCAGGAACGGCGGCACCCGCTCCTCGACGCTGGCGGTGCAAATCACCCGGGTATCGCCAAACTCCACCAGCACCGAGCCTTCGGCGTGCTTGGTGAATTGCCGGGTGATTTGGATCGGGCGCGGTTCATCGGCGGCGCGGGCACTGGGACGCATGGACGGCTTCCTGTGGTCTAAACATTGGGAGAGGATTGGGGAGCGGCACTATACCAGAACCGGGCGATGCCTCGGGACCGCGCCGCCCGCCGGCGAAAAATCGGCCAGCGCGCGCTAATGCCGCCAATTCGGCCTAAGATAAAAAACCACCAAAAAGAGGATCAATCCATGTTACGCAGCATGACCGCCTTCGCGCGCCGGGAACGACCGAGCGCCTGGGGCACCATCACATGGGAGTTGCGGTCGGTGAACCACCGCTATCTGGAGACTGCTCTCCGCCTGCCCGAGGCGCTGCGGGGTCTGGAATCGCCGGCGCGCGAGCGCGTCGGCGCGGCGCTGGGTCGCGGCAAGGTCGAAGGGACGCTCAAGCTGCAAACCGCCGGCACGGCCGCGGCCGCCATCACCCTGAACTTCCCCCTGGTCGAGCGCTTGCTTGACGTGGCGGCCGAACTGGAACACCGGATCGGGCCGGGCACCGGCCTGCGGCTGATCGATGTGCTGCGCTGGCCGGGTGTGGTCAACGAAACGGAACCGGACCTGGACGAAATCAGAACCGTCATTCTTGGCGCGCTGGACGCGGCTCTGGCGGAACTGATCGCTACCCGCGAGCGGGAAGGTCAGCGCATCGCCGAATTGCTGCGGCAGCGCTGCGAGGCCATCCGGCTCCAAGTCGCGCGCGCCCGCGCCCGCCGACCCGAGGTTCTGGCCCACTGGCGCGATAAGCTGCTCAGCCGGTTGGCGGATATCCCGGTGGAGGCCGACCCCGGCCGCCTGGAACAGGAACTGGCGCTGATCGCCCAGCGGCTGGACGTGGACGAGGAACTCGACCGGCTGGATACGCATCTCGACGAAATCCAGGCGGTGTTCGAACGCTCCGAACCGGTCGGTCGGCGGCTGGATTTCCTGATGCAGGAACTCAACCGCGAGGCCAACACCCTGTCCTCGAAATCCGCCGATGCCGACACCACCCGCGCCGCTGTCGAACTCAAGGTGTTGATCGAGCAGATGCGCGAGCAGATCCAGAACATCGAGTAGCGCTTCACTCCGCTTCACCCTATCTCACCCTTGCCATGAAAGCCGCTATTTCAGCGGCTTTTTTGTATCTTGCGTTGCAATCTATCTCAAGTAATCTCACAATAGCCGAGTACACAACCGCATCCACAAGAGCTTTTTGGTACAAAATTTTGGGTACGCGAGAGAAATCCAGATGAGCAACTTGACCGATTTGCAGATTCGCCAATGGATCAAGGCGGGCGAACGTTTCGAAGGCCGCAGCGACGGCAACGGGCTGACCCTGCGTTACCGCACGGTGGATGCCGCGCCGATGTGGCGGTTTCGCTATCGGTTTTCCGGCAAGCAACGGGTGATGGATTTGGGTTCCTATGCCGTGCTGTCGCTGGCGGATGCCCGCAAGCAGGCGCGCGAACTACGCGCCAGGGTGGCGCTGGGGTATGACGTGGCCGATGAAAAGCAGGAACGCAAGCAAGCGGTGCTCGCCAAGCTGGAAGCGGCGCGCTGCGCGGTCACGGTGGCACAAGTGGCGGACGACTATTTCGAACGGATGATTCTCGGGCGCTGGAAGCATCCCAACATCGTGCGCAGCCGCATCGAGCGCGACATCAAGCCCCATATCGGCGGGCTGGCGGTGGATGCCGTCAAGCCGCTGCACGTGGACGCCATGCTGCAAGCCATCGTCCGGCGTGGCGCGCCAACCATCGCCAACGACGTATTGCGCTGGACGCGACGCATTTTCGACTACGCCATCAAGCGGCACTTGGTACAGAACAATCCGGTCGCCGCGTTCGATTTGGCCGACGCGGGCGGGAAGGAGGCGGCGCGGGAACGGGTGCTATCGCGGGCTGAACTGGTCCGGCTGTTCGAGGCCATGCGCGACGCCAAGGGCTTCACCTACGAGAATGCGCTGACGGTCAAGCTGCTGCTGTTGCTGGCGGTCCGCAAGCAGGAACTCACCGCCGCGCGCTGGACGGAGTTCGATCTGGATCGCGCCGTCTGGCATTTGCCCGGCGAGCGGACCAAGACCGGGGCGGACCTGGATATTCCCTTGCCCGGCGTCGCCGTGGCGTGTTTGCGCGAACTACAGCGACTGGCGATGGGGAGTGAGTGGGTGTTGCCAGCGCGCAAGGCGCAAGACCGGATGTTGCCGCACATTCACGAGAACACCCTGAACGTCGCCTTGAGCAAGGTCAAGGCGCTGTTGCCGGACCTGGAACCCTTCTGCATCCACGACTTTCGGCGAACCGCCCGAACCCACTTGGCGGCGCTGGGCGTCGATCCCCACATCGCCGAGCGCTGCCTGAATCACAAGATCAAGGGCATCGAGGGTATCTACAACCGGCACGATTATTTTGAGGAACGCTGCCAAGCCTTGGAACTGTGGGCCGGGTTCCTGGAGACCTGCGAAGCGGGCAAGGAATGGAGCATCATCCCGCTGCGGCGCGCGGGTTGACCTAAAAATTTTCATTCTCCTCCTACCGTCAAAGGCTCATATTGGGTTTTGAGGACATGCTACCGGCTGCAATAAAGTGTCCAGGAGTGACCCCAGCAAGGCCCGACCGCGGCGCCTGACGTTATGCACGAACTCAAAGAATCCCAGGTAAATCGGCAAC
>JBATNZ010000165.1:0-2062 GCA_049290615.1 Candidatus Contendibacter sp. | reverse complement strand
GACCCGGACGTTGGTCGGTGGCGGTGGACCCGCGGCGAGGACGGCGCTGCTCACGAGTAGACCGCACAGTAGAGCGGTGACGAGCGTTAACCGCGTGCGCACAGGCTGGGCAGATGACGGTCCGTGGCCAAGGGGCAGGCTGTCCATGCGTTCTTCCTCATTGTTGCGCGCTTCGCAGGCTAGCACACCAAGCCTGGGTCCAGCCTTCGGCACCGATACCGCCAGGCACAACCTGGCCGAGCGGTGTCTGCCGGGCAAGGTGCTGCTCAGAAAATGCTCTTCGTAATCCGCCGTGTGGCGGTATATTTCCACAGGATGATTTTCCGTCCCGGCAACTTTCGCCGGAATACACATAAGGACGAGGCGAAGGGGCCGAGCTCCGCTGCCATCAACGCGGGCTCGGCGGGCGCTATGGAGCCCGCCAACACCACCGCGACGGCCGAGGAAGTCGCCGAGGAAGCCCGGCACGATGTGGACTGTCCGGCCGACATCAACACGCCCGCACCGCCGACCGGAGCGCCGGTCGATGATGTGGTGGGGGTGCGTCCGGGGCTCACCTGGGAGGAAGCTGCCAATGTGGTGATGTGCACCAACGACCTCATGGTCGTGCAGGCCGACACCACGCGCGGTTTCCAGATGCAGACTTATGGTCAGACCATCCGGCAGGGCTTCAATGCCCGCTTTGCCGAGCCGCGGGTTGAGAAGTCGTCCAGGCAGATCATGCAGGAGATGCAGGACGACGCAATGGCGCGGGGTAATAATTCCGTCCGCCAGGACATGCAGCCCGGCCAGTCCAAGTGGTATGTCGGCACCATGGGCATACCCGGTCAGGAACGGGTCATCAACGCCGCCCGGGAAGAGTGGTTTGCCGAGGGGCGCAACCCCACGATGGCCAGCGTCGAGCAGGCGCTGACCACCAAGTATGGAACACCCACCGCCGTCCAGAAATCGCCCGGCCAGACCAACCTCTACTGGTCCTACGATCCCCTCGGGCGGTTGATCACGGAGACTTCGCCGCTATTTAACCAGTGTCGCGGTACACCGGATCCCAACGGTGGCGTGAATCTGTCGCCGGATTGCGGGGTGACCGTCGCGGCGCTGCTCGTGCCAAGCACCGAGAATCCCGACCTCACCAAGTGGATGCAGGTAGGCACCGCCAACCAGGCGGCGGGCTACGACGCCATCAGTGCTACCGAGCAGGCCCTGCAGCAGGTCGATAACCAGCGCAAGGCCAAGGAAGTGACAGAAGCGGGGAAGAACGCCGATGCGCCACAACTTTGAGAAGCGGTCCCTGCGCGCCGGCCTGAGCCTGGTGGCGGCGCTGCTTCTGGTGGCCGCCTGCGGCGGTCCGAAGGCGCCGCAAACAACATCCGACGCGCCCGCGACTGCGAGCCCGGCACCGTCGACCGACGTCTCTGCTGCTGCAGCCGCCGCGCCGTCTGCCGCCAGTAGTCAGGTGCTCGCCGGCTCGCCGCCGCTCGGTGGCCGGACCGGCGAACTGGTCAACCCGGACGCTGCGACGATGGTTTTCCTCTACTACGACCTGGCGGGTATCCCGCCGCCCATCGACAACTGGGTTGAGGAAGACACCCGGGTGAAGTACATCCCGGCGATCGACAAGGCTGCCAAGCGCGTCGAGGTGAAAGCGGAGCTGGAGTCGGGGATCGCCTCGGTCCGGAATGTCGGTAACTTGCGCCTGTCCGTTGGCGCGAACCTGAGCGACTACGACCCCAGCTACGGCGAATTTACGGTTCGTGCGCTGGCACCGAGCTCGGTAATCGAGTTTCCGGCACTCGGCCAGAAAGTGTCAGTGAAGTTTGCCAACGGCCGGACGGCACAGATCTGGAAGATGCCGCCGGCGGACGCCCAGCAGATCCGGGACAAGATCGGGTCGAGCGGCTACGCCGGCAGCGTGTCGATGGATGTGGCTCTCCGGATCACTGGCGTGCAGCCAGCGCCGGGCGGCGGGACGATCACGACAGAAGTGCTGGAATATGAACTGCGTGAGGACCGCAGCGGCGCGAAGCTGGGACGCGTCGAGGTCGCCCGGTAGTCAGCCAGT
>JBATNZ010000164.1:0-19524 GCA_049290615.1 Candidatus Contendibacter sp. | reverse complement strand
ATTCAGGATTCCCCCCCTCAATCGAGGGGGGGTGGCGCGAAGCGCCGGGGGGGTTTACCCGCCGAAACGCTCCAACCACCCCGGCGCTCCGCGCCACCCCTCCTTGTCCAAGGAGGGGAAAACCCGGTCTTGCCCCGGCTACATCCGGAGCAGGGTATTTTTGCGCAGCCTCTGAGACGGCGGTCTCGGCGTCCGTGGCGGGTTGCCCGGCGTCGAGCAGACCGGCGATGTCGGCGCGCGCCTGCGCCAGCGGAAGCTGAAACCGCGCCGCCAGTAGCTCAGCCATGTCCTCGCGGCGCAGACCGGCGCGGTGGCTCTGCCAAATCCACGCGGCCAGCGGGTTCAGCACCCGCAGGGTTTGGCCGCGCTGCGGACCGGGCCGGGCCAGGACCAGGTGGTCGGCGAGGGGCGCCGCCAGCCAATGGGCGGGGAGCGTCATGCCATTAATTTCTCTCCAGCGGGGCGGTGGTGCCTTATTGGGTACAGTTGGGTGGTTGGATAGAACCATCTGGCGGACATGGCGGCAGTTCTAAAGACGCCGCCGACTCTCGCGATGAGAGCGCGAAAGCCAACAGGACTGGCGCGGTGTAGGCCAGCTTGCCGAGCTTTTCCAGCGCCTCGCGCCGGCCGGGGGATGCGGTGTTTTCGCTGGCGGTAGTCGTGAGAGTTTCAGTGGGATTGTGTTCGTTCACGTCGGAATCTCTGGCGTTGGGGATGCGTTTATACAGGTTCCGCTCCCGCCCGTGCGAGGGCGGGCGGGAGCGGGAACCGTGGGGTGATGGACCGTCGGCTTCAGTCGTCTTTGCCAGGGTTGCCCTGGGTTTTACCGGCATAACGCCAGGTAAAGCGGTGGACCAGTTTGGGCATAGCCACCGGAATGCCTTGGGCGTAATGGGGGTTGCGGAGTGGGTAGGAAACGCCGGTGTCCTCGTCGAACAGTACCGAACGGCTCAGAACGGCGTCCGGGCCTTCCCAGCGCAACTGCAAGTTGCGACCGATCTGATCCGTGCGAATCTCGAAGCGCCAATTCGCTGCGGGTGCGCCGCGCCGCGCTTTTTCGGTCGAGCGGTAGTCGGTGGTGTAGTCACCGGCGTTGCCGCCCCAATCAGGGTGCGGGAAAACAAGGGTGAGGTAGGGTTTACCAAACGGCGATAGCTCTTTTAGATCGTGTTGATCGTAGCCGGTAACGCTATCCGCCAGTTGGCCGAAGACATTGCCGCGATCACGCATGCCGGTCGCCGAATCTTCGACGATGAGCCGGGCGTACCATTCGAAACCGTCCTGAATGGCGCGGCTATGCGCGTTGTTGTGCGCATCCCGTTCGCTTTTGCCCTTGGCCCGGTCGCGGTCTCGATCCTTGGCGGCCGCAGGCTGGGCATTGGGGGTGTCGGCCAGGGGATCGGCTGCCGCCGGAGCGATCAAAACGTCCAGCAACCGCTGCCAAAACCCGGCCGGTTCGGCGCGGGCGACAGCCGGGGCGTCGGGCGCTGGGGCTTGACTGAGCTTGGGGATGGCCGGCAGCAACAGTTTGACTACGTGGCCGGCGCTGGCCGGTTTAACCGCGACCCAGAGTCCCTGGAACGGTTGCGAGATGCCGATCTGACCAGGAGTAACATCGTCGTAGACGTCATAGCCGTTGCCGTTGTAGACCCAGTAGTTCTTGTCCACGTAACCTGCTTCAGACGCGGCGGACAGGGTGTATATCTCGTTGTCGTCCACCTTGATTCGGGCATCCCACCAGGCAACCGGGTAGGGCAATCCCATCCCGACGAAGTTGTAGCGGTTTGTGCTGGCACTTAGCGGCGTATTCAGGGGGATTTCGAAGCAGCCAACCGTAGAGGAGGAACAAGGGATCAGGGGGGTAGCCGTGGCAGCGGGGGGAATATCGAGCTCGGCGGACGTCAGGCTCTTGATCCAGTAACCGACGCCCATTTCGAGCGCGTCCGGGGTTGTGTACGGCACCTGCGCGTAAGTGTTGCTGAGCGTCAGCTGGTACAGCACCCAGTCCACGCCATAGGTTTTGCCGGGGAAATCATCGCCAAATACCCCCTGCACAGTGGCTCCAGCAACGGGCTGGGCCGGTAGGCTGATCTGGGTCCATTGGTTCGCTGGCAGAGGCCAGTCACCGCCCCAGGAACAATCGCTGATGGCGATAAGACCCCCCGCGCCCACCGCAACCAGTTGATTGCCGCTCCAGGAAACGTCGTAAAGGTCTTGCGAGACGGAGTTGGAGGTTCGATTGGTCCAAGTGATCCCGTTCAGGCTGGTGAGAATCGTTCCCGCCATGCCGACGGTCACGAACTGGGTACCCGTCCAGATGACGCTACGAAGGTCGTTGGTGACGCCGGAGGATTGGGGGGTCCAGGTATTCCCGTTCGGGCTGGTCAGGATCGTGCCGGAAGCGCCGACGACCACGAACTGAGCGCCGTTCCAGACGATGCTGTAAAGGTCTTTCGTGGTGTTGGAGGTCTTGGATTCCCAGTTAAAATAGGGGGGGTTGGGTGGGGATCTATTGACCCTGACAATAATTTCGCCGCTCCCGCCCACGGCCACAAACCGGCCGCCATCCCAGATGACGCTGTATAAACCAAAACTGGCCCCCCCTACTTCGTTTACTAAGGATGCCCCTGAAAGTACCCAGGAGGAGAGGATGCCAACACCGCCGTCATTTTTGCCCACGGCTACTGCCGAACCATCGCCCGAATAGGCAATGTCGTAAAACGACGCCATTTCTGGGGATGGCCCGGAGTAGACGTAATGAGAATCTAAAATGTTTCCGTTCGCGCCCACTGACGTAAAGAATACACCGTCCCAGGCGACGCCGTAGAGGTTGCGGCGCTGTATCTCGGTCGGGTAGTAGTCTTCACGCGCCTTCCAGAAACCACAGGAAGCACCCGGAGTCGCGCCGCAGTCACTTTGGATCATGGTGAATTGGAGAGCGGCATTACCCAGATCACCCACCGCCATGAAATGATAACCGTTCCAGGCAATGCTGTTCAGATTGTTTGCGGTGCCGGAATAGGGCTGAGCGATCCACATCCCCGGCACCATTGGTTGGGTGAGGACGATGCCGTCTTCGCCAACCACCAAGCCGGAGACCAACATGCTGTAAAGGGTTTTCGTGGTGGGGGACATGTCAACCGTCCACATACCACCCGTCATGCCATCATAGTTCAGGATGGTTCCCCCCGTGCCCACGGCCCTATAACCGTTACCGACCATACTCATGCTGATGGAAACGCTGAAAAGGTGATTTGAGGTAGGGGAGGATTGGGGGGTCCAGCTCGAACCATCGTAGCTCAGAATCGTACCTTGGTTTCCCACCGCCACGAACCCAGAAAATCCAGCCAGGGTGACGCTGTAGAGGGTATTCGTGGTGCCGGAGGGTTGGGCGGCCCAACTGATCCCGCCGTCTGAACTGGCAAGGATGGTGCCCGCTTGGCCGACTGTTACCAGAGAAACATTCTGAGCGATGCCGAAAAGGTTGCTTGATGTGCCAGAGGTCCGTTGGGTCCAAGTGATCCCGTTGGGGCTGGTCAAGATCGTGCCGGAGCCGCCAACCGCTACAAATTGGCTAGCGCCCGCCCAGATAACTTTGTATAGATCCGCAGTGATGCTTGGGTTGGTTCGGTTAGTCCAGGTGATTCCGTCCGAACTGGTGAGGATGGTTCCGCCTGCGCCGACTGCTACTAGAACATTACCATTTGCGACACTGTAGAGGGTTATGCCCGACACGCCCGCATTGCGAGGTGTCCAGGTTTTCGCGTCGGGACTGGTGATAATGGTGGCGTTCGCGCCGACCGCTACATAATTGGACGGGCTATATGGTATGCCGTTGGTGACATCGCGTAGATTGTTGGGAAGCTGGGGCGCCCACGTAGCGCCGCACACTGCTGCCAGCGCCGAGAGCGGATTGAACAGTAAGATCAGCGCCAGCCAGAGCCATAACCACCCTGGAGATTTGGCACGATTTATGCTAAACGTGGGGGGGGGGTAAAAGGATAGCTTCTTCATAAACGTGATCCTTTAGTTACCATGCGCGATTGTTGGTCTATTTGTGAGTCCCGGCTGAAAGCCGAGACACTTTCAATGTAGCATGATTGATATTTAAGTTCTACATCTGATAAAAAATACTTAATAACCGAGTGGATTACTTGGAAACCGCTTCAACAACGCCGGCTACCCGCCTCCGGCCCTCGGTAGCCAGGAGACGCCCCATGCGCTTTTTCAACACCGAAGGTCCGGTCCGCTCCGACATCCATTACTGTCTGCCGCCCCTGCACCGCTGGAATCTGGACGACGTGCTCACGCTCATCGAGCGGCAGAAGTATTTCCTGCTCCACGCCCCGCGCCAGACCGGCAAGACCAGTTGTCTCTTGGCCTTGATGGAACATTTGAACCGGGAGGGGCGCTATCGGGCGGTGTACGCCAACCTGGAACCGGCTCAAGCCTACCGGGAACAGGTGGACCCCGGGATGGCCGTGGTCGTGGAGCAGATTTCCCGTGGCGCGCGCGACCAGCTCGGCGATGCCGCAGCCACGGACCTGGGTCGAGAAGTGATCGCCGCCGCTACCGGCGGCACGCGGGTCGAGGAGTTTCTGACCCGCTGGTGCGTGCGGTCGTCCGTACCGACGGTGTTGCTGCTGGACGAAGTGGACACCCTGATCGGCGATACGCTGATTTCCTTGCTCCGGCAGTTGCGGGCCGGGTATCCCAAGCATCCCACCCAGTTCCCCAACACCGTGATTCTGTGCGGCGTCCGCGATTTGCACGACTACCGGATTCACGCCCGCTCCGAGCCCAGCCCCATCACCGGCGGCAGCGCCTTCAACATCAAGGCCAAGTCCCTGCGGCTGGGCGACTTTACCGAAGAGGAAGTAGCGACCTTGCTGCGGGAGCACACCGCCGACACCGGGCAGGTCTTCACCCCCGACGCCCTGGCGCGGGTCTGGGATTTGACCCAGGGCCAGCCCTGGCTGGTCAACGCACTGGCCTACGAGGCGTGCTTCGAGAGGCCGGCGGGACGCGACCGAAGCCAGCCGGTGACGGTGGATCTGATCGATCAGGCCAAGGAGCAACTGATTCTCAACCGGGTGACCCATCTGGATCAGTTAGCCGACAAGCTGCGCGAGGACCGGGTGCGCCGGGTCATCGAACCCATGCTGGCCGGCACACTCATGGAAGCCGTCACCGAGGAGGACCGCCAGTATCTGGTGGACCTGGGGCTGCTGCGCCGGGATGGCGCCGGGGGGTTAGTGGTCGCCAATCCGATCTATCGCGAAGTGCTGCCCCGCGCCCTGGCCAGCGGTCCCCAGGATACCCTGCCCCGGATTGCCCCGACCTGGCTGAACGCCGACGGCAGTCTGAACCCCGACCGGCTGCTGGCCGCCTTTCTCGTCTTCTGGCGTCAGCACGGTCAGCCACTGCTCCGCAGCGCCCCCTATCACGAGATCGCCCCCCACCTGGTGCTGATGGCCTTCCTGCACCGGGTGGTCAATGGCGGCGGGACCCTGGAACGAGAGTACGCCATCGGCTCCGGGCGGATGGACCTGTGTTTGCGTTATGGCGCGGTCACGCTGGGGATGGAACTGAAGGTCTGGCGCGACGGTGAACCCGATCCATTGGCGGCGGGGCTGGCGCAGTTGGATGGTTATCTGGCCGGGCTGGGCCTGGACGTGGGCTGGTTGATTCTGTTTGATCGGCGGACCGGACAGTCGCCCATCGCCGAACGCACCACCCGCGCCGAACAGTGCAGTCCCCAAGACCGGCGCATTCAGGTGGTGCGCGCCTGAGAGACTGTCTAAAAACCCCTCGCCCGCAGGCGGGAGAGGGGCAGGGGTGAGGGTTGTTTTTCAATCGCCGAGCTCGCCAGAGGCTGTCCAAAAACGCCTCTGAGTCACCGTCCTTGAAAGGCGTTGTGACACCTCTGGCGCGCTAAGTCGTTGAAAAAAAGCGCTCACCCCCAACTCTTCTTCCCCAGGGAGAGAGGAGTGTGGGTACAGTATGTTATCGTGAACTCCTGATCCGTTGACCGGGAGCCGACCACGCCATGAAATTCCCCTACGGCCTCAGCGATTTCGCCACGCTCATCGGCGAAAGCTACTTCTATCAGGACCGCACCGACCGGATTCCCCTGCTGGAAGACGCGGGCCGGCAACTGATCTTCATCCGCCCGCGCCGCTTCGGCAAAAGCCTGCTGCTGTCGATGCTGGAAAATTACTACGACGTGAACCGGGCCGGGGATTTCGCCGCGCTGTTCGGCCACCTGGCCATCGGCCGCCATCCCACGCCGTTGCACAACCAGTATTTCGTGATGAAGTGGGACTTCTCCCTGGTGAAAGCCCAGGGCGAGTTGAAGGACATCGAAGCCGCCTTGCATCAGCACATCAATGATCGAATCGTCCAATTCGTGGCGGATTACGAGGCCCACTGGACCCGGCCGATTGAAATTCGCCCGGATAATGCGATTTCCTCGCTGGAGTCCGTGCTTACCGCGACGACCGCGACCCCGCATAAAATCTACCTGCTGATTGATGAATACGACAACTTCGCCAATGACGTCCTGATGGCGCGACAGGAGCATTATGAAGCCCTGCTCTATGGCGAAGGCTTGCTCAAGACCATCTTCAAAGCCGTGAAGGCGGCCGCCAGTGGACGAGGGATTGATCGAGTGTTCATCACCGGGGTATCGCCGGTGGTGCTGAGCGACATGACCAGCGGCTACAACGTCGGCGAGAATATCTATCTGGAAGCCGCTTTCAACGACCTGTGCGGTTTCACCGAAGCCGAAATCGCCGCCGTGCTGGCGCGGATGGCTGAGGAAGGCGCGACGTGGTCCGCCGCCGAGGCGCTGAACACCATGCGCACGTTCTACAACGGCTATCGGTTCAGCGAAGAAGCCCAGGACAGCCTCTACAATCCGACGTTGAGTTTATATTTCCTCAAGTATTTGCAAAATCATGGCCGATATCCCCGCCAGATGTTGGATGAAAACCTGGCGATGGATCGCAACAAGCTGCTGTATATCTCCCGCCTGCCGCACGGCGAAGAACTGCTGATTAAAGCCTTGAGCGGCAACGACGTGGTCACGATTCCGCAACTGGCCCGGCGCTTTGGAGTGCAGGACATGCTCAACGCGGTCAAGGATCAGCCGTTCATGGCCTCGCTGCTGTACTACTTCGGGGTGTTGACCCTGACCGGCCTGACCGACTTTCACGAGATGGTGTTGAACATTCCCAATCTGGTGGCTCGGTCGCTGTACGTGGAGCGGTTACAGGAGCTGTGGCTACCGGATTACGAGGATAAAACCCGCCTCCCGCAACTCCGCAAACACGTTTGTCAGACGGGCGATCTCCAGCCCTTGGTCGAGTTCATCGAACAGCGCTATTTCTCGGTGCTGTCCAATCGCGACTATCGCTGGACCAACGAACTGATGGTCAAGATCGCTTTTCTGACGCTGCTGTTCGATGACCGGCTGTACATGATGGTCTCGGAGACCGAAGTCGGTCATGGCTATGTCGATCTGAGTCTGATTGTCCGGCCCGACATGCGGCGGTTTCAGGCCCTGGATTTGCTGCTGGAATTCAAATACCTGGGGTTGAAGGAACTCGGACTCTCCGGGGAACAAGTGCAAGGGCAGGCTCGGGATGCGTTGGCGGCGCTCCCGGCAGTGGCGGCCAAGCTGGACGAAGCCGAGCAGCAGGCCCGACGGTACGGCGCGGCGTTGCGAGAACGTTATCACTTGACCGACCTGCGCACCTTCGCCGTGGTCGCGCTGGGCCTGGAGCGGGTGGTCTGGCGGGCGGTGTGTTAAATTTGGCGAACGAGTCTCCATGATCCGCTGGCCTCCCACTGGCTGGCGTCGCCTCTCAAAACTCCCCAACACCTCCCAAGAACATGAAAATCACCATTTTCGGCTCCGGCTATGTTGGACTGGTCACCGGCGCCTGTTTCGCCGAGGTCGGCAACGATGTGCTGTGCGTGGACGTGGACCCGTGCAAGGTGGCCATGCTTCAGCGCGGCGAAATCCCCATTCACGAGCCAGGCCTCGACGAGGTGGTCCGCCGCAACAGCGCCAGCGGTCGGCTGCAATTCACCACCGACGTCGCGGCGGGCGTCGCTCACGGCCTGTTTCAGTTCATCGCTGTCGGCACCCCGCCGGACGAGGACGGTTCCGCCGACCTCCAACACGTCCGCGCCGTCGCCCGCGCCATCGGCCAGCACCTCGACGACTACCGGGTGGTGGTCAACAAATCCACCGTGCCGGTGGGCACCGCCAACGTGGTGCGCGAAACCATCGCTGCCGCTCTCGCCGAACGCGGTTTGAACATCCCGTTCTCGGTGGTCTCCAACCCGGAATTCCTCAAGGAAGGCGTCGCGGTCCAGGACTTCATGCGACCCGACCGCATCATCGTCGGCAGCGACGACCGCCGGGCCACCGTGCAATTGCGCAATCTGTACGCGCCATTCAACCGCAACCGCGACCGGTTGATCGAAATGGACGTGCGCTCGGCGGAACTGACCAAGTACGCCGCCAACGCCATGCTGGCCACCAAGATCAGCTTCATGAACGAAATGGCCAACCTGGCCGAGCGACTGGACGCGGACATTGAAAAGGTTCGGATCGGCATCGGCGCCGACCCGCGCATCGGCTATCACTTCATCTATCCGGGCGCGGGATACGGGGGAAGCTGTTTTCCGAAGGACGTCAAGGCCCTGGAATATACCGCCCGCTCGGTCAACTACGAAGCCGCCCTGCTGCAAGCGGTGGAAGCGGTCAACGAGCGGCAGAAGACCGTGCTGTTCGCCAAGATTCAGCGCCATTTCAACCACGATCTGCGCGGGCGGACCTTCGCCCTGTGGGGACTGGCCTTCAAGCCCGGCACCGACGACATGCGCGAAGCGCCCAGCCGCAAGCTGCTGGAAGCGCTCTGGGAAGCCGGCTGCGCGGTGCGAGCCTACGATCCGGCGGCGATGAGCGAAGCCCGTCGCCTTTACGGCGAACGGCCCGATTTCCAGCTCTGCGACGGGCCGATGGACGCATTGAGCGGCGCCGACGCACTGGTGATCGTCACCGAATGGATCTTGTTCCGCAGCCCCGATTTCGACGCCATCCGCCAACAACTCCAGCAGCCGGTGATCTTCGACGGCCGCAACCTGTACGATCCCGAGTACCTGCGCGAACTGGGCTTCGTCTACTACGCCATCGGCCGCGGTGAGCAATCATGATCGTCCCCGTCATCCTGTCCGGTGGCAGCGGCACCCGGCTGTGGCCGCTGTCGCGCGAGGCCTATCCCAAACAGTTCCTGCCGCTGGTGGACCAGCGGACCATGTTGCAGAACACCGCGCTGCGGATCGCCGGTCTGACCGACGCAACCGCACCGCTGGTGGTGGGCAACGAGGAGCATCGTTTCATGGTGGCCGAGCAGTTGCGCGCGGTCGGTATCAACCCGACAACGGTGATGCTGGAGCCGGTCGGTCGCAATACCGCGCCGGCGGTGGCGGTGGCGGCGCTGTATGCTCGGCGCGAGGGCGCCGATCCGATTCTGCTGATCCTGCCCGCCGATCATGTCATCGCCGATGTCGAGGGCTTTCGCGCCGCCGTGCGGCAGGTCGCGCCCCAGGCCGAGGCCAGCCGGCTGATCACCTTCGGCATCGTCCCGACCGCGCCGGAAACCGGCTATGGCTACATCAAGGCCGGCGCGTCGCTGGACGACTCCGGGGTGCGCGCGGTGGATCGCTTCGTCGAAAAGCCCGACCTCGCCACCGCCCAGACCTACCTGGAATTGGGCGATTACTACTGGAACAGCGGCATGTTCATGTTCCGCGCCTCGGCCTTCCTGGCGGAACTGGAACGCTTCGCCCCGGCGATGCTGGCTGCCTGCCAGCAGGCGCTCGCCGCCAGCCATGCCGATACCGACTTCCTGTGGCTGGATCGCAAGGCGTTCGTCGCCTGTCCCAAGGACTCCATCGACTACGCGGTGATGGAAAAAACCGATCATGCGGTGGTGATGCCGCTGGCGGTAGGTTGGAACGATGTCGGTTCCTGGTCGGCGCTGTGGGACGTGGGCGCGCACGACGCCGACGGCAACATCACCCGCGGCGACGTGATCGCGGTCCATACCCGCGATACCTATGTGGACGCCGCCACGCGGCTGGTGGCCACGGTCGGGGTGAACGATCTGGTGGTGGTGGAAACCGCCGACGCCGTGCTGGTCGCCAGCAAGGAGCGGGTGCAGGACGTCAAGGCGGTCGTCAACCAGCTCAAGGCCAGCCAGCGCCCGGAAGGTCGGGTCCACCGCAAGGTTTATCGGCCTTGGGGCTGTTACGACGCCATCGACGTGGAAGCGCGGTTCCAGGTCAAGCGCATCATGATCAGACCCGGCGCCTCTATCTCCCTGCAAATGCACCATCACCGCGCCGAGCACTGGGTCGTGGTCAGCGGCACCGCCCGCGTTCACCGTGGCGACGAGGTGTTTCTGCTGACCGAGAACCAGTCCGCCTATATCCCGGTCGGCGTTCGACACCGGCTGACCAATCCCGGCAAAATTCCGCTGGAGATCATCGAGGTGCAATCGGGCAGCTATCTGGGCGAGGACGATATCGTTCGGTTCGAGGATGTGTACGGCCGGGGGAACGGCGAGACGTGAGCGCGACGATGAGTTCCGAACTGGCGTGTTTCAAGGCGTATGACATTCGCGGGCGGATTCCCGACGAACTGAACGAGGATCTGGCCTACCGTATCGGTCGGGCCTATGCCGCCCTGCTGCAACCGCGACGGGTGGCGGTCGGCCATGACGTGCGCTTGACCAGTCCGGCATTGAGCGCGGCCGTGGCCGACGGGTTGCTGGACGGCGGCGCGGACGTGCTGGATATCGGCCGGTGCGGGACCGAGGAGATTTACTTCGCCGCTTTCCATCACCGGCTCGACGGCGGAATTATGGTCACCGCCAGTCACAACCCGATGGACTACAACGGCATGAAGCTGGTGCGGGAGCAGGCCAGGCCGGTCAGCGGCGACAGTGGGCTGTTCGCCATCCGCGATCTGGCCGCCAGCGGCCAGTTTCCCACATCCAGCCGACGCGGCGCCCTCACTCACCGACCGGACAAGAGCGATTACATCGCGCATCTGCTGAGCTACATCGACCCCGGCGCGCTCGAACCGCTGAAGATCGTGGTCAACGCCGGCAACGGCGGCGCGGGATCGATCATCGACGCCCTGGAGCCGCATCTGCCGTTCCAGTTCATCAAGATTCACCACGAACCGGACGGAGCGTTCCCGCACGGCATCCCCAATCCCCTGCTGCCGGAATGCCGCGCCGCCACGGCGCAAGCGGTGCGCGAGCACGACGCCGATCTGGGGCTGGCCTGGGACGGCGATTTCGACCGCTGCTTCTTCTTCGACGCCAGCGGCCGGTTCATCGAGGGCTATTACCTGGTTGGCCTGCTGGCGGAAACCTTGCTGGCGCGGCAACCGGGCGCGAAAATCATCCACGACCCCCGGCTGACCTGGAACACCCTCTCACAGGTCCGCGCCGCCGGGGGCGTTCCGGTGCAAAGCAAGACCGGCCATGCCTTTATCAAGGAACGGATGCGACTGGAGAATGCGCTGTACGGCGGCGAGATGAGCGCCCATCATTACTTCCGCGACTTCGCCTACTGCGACAGCGGCATGATTCCATGGCTGCTGGTCGCCGAACTGATTTGCCGCGCCGGCCAGCCGCTGGCGGCGCTGGTGGATGCGCGAATACGGGCGTTTCCGTGCAGCGGCGAGATCAATTTCCGGGTAGCCGACGCGCCGGCCAAAATTCGGGAGATTCTGGCCGCCTACGCCGATCAAAACCCAGCGCTGGATGAAACCGACGGCGTCAGTCTGGAATTTCCCAACTGGCGGTTCAATCTGCGCTGTTCCAACACCGAGCCACTGCTGCGACTGAACGTGGAAACGCGCGGCGACGCGGAATTGCTGGAATACCGGACCGGGGAATTATGGGTGTTGATTGGCGGTTGAGCGCGCATTGGGAGCGGGCTGAAATCCGGAGAATCCCCCGGATTCCAGCCGCCGGCCTTCCGGGCTACCGGAGGGTTCCGGGCTTCACCCGTACATCGTCATATTCTTTCGCCGATGGGTCGCGGTGACCGCTGATTCGACCACCGCTTCCTCCCGCTTGGCGGCCACCTCGGCGCATAGCCGGTCGTAGAACGCCTCGGCGCTCGGGGTTTCATCCCACAACTGGTATTGACGAACCACGGCGGCGACGTCGCCGGGCGCGAGGCGGCTCAGCCGCCGGACTTCCGCTTTCCATTCGGCCACGTCCGCCAGATCTCCGCCCAGCCGGGCGAATTCCTGCGCGAACAAGCGCCAAGCCTGGTTCGGGTTCAGCCAGTCGAAGCGGATCTTCCACGGGAAGCGGCGCAGGCTGGCGGCGTCCAGGCTCGCCATCAGGTTGGTGGTGGCGATGAAGATGCCATCGAACGCCTCCATCTGGGTCAGCAGTTCGTTGACCTGGGTCACCTCCCAGGAGCGATGCGCGCCGCGCCGGTCGCGCAGGAAGGAATCGGCCTCGTCCAGCACCAGCACCGCATCGCGTTGGCGGGCGTCGTCGAACATCGCAGCGATGCTTTTTTCCGTCTGGCCGAGATACATGTCCAGCAGGTCGGAGGCGCGTTTCACCAGCAACGGCTTCTCCAGCGCGTCGGCGATATGGCGGGCCAGTTCCGACTTGCCGGTGCCGGCCGGACCGTGGAAGCAGAACACCCCGTGCGGGCGGCGTTGCAGGGCCGCGATCAGCTTGGGAATGTCCAGATCGACGTTGAGAAAGCGCAGGTCGTAGCCGGTCGGCACCACATTGCGCGCCGGCGCCCGCTTCTGCCGGAGCAGGGTCGCCGAACGGTCGAGGGCTTGCAGCACCAGCGCCCGGTTCGCCTCCGGATCGCCGTTGCCGGCGTGGCGGGCCAGCTTGGCGGCTCGTTCCAGTTGGGCCGGGGTGAGATGCTCGTGGGCGGCGATGCGCGCCAGCCAGTCGTCTTCCCCGGCCCAGTCGCCCAGATGGTGGCGGGCGATCTCGATCCGCACCGACTGGGGCGGCAGCGCGAAGCGGATGGCGTAATCGAAGCGGCGCAGATAAGCCCCGTTCATCGATTCGGCGTCGTTGGTGAGCCACAGTGCGGGTACCAGGTTGTTTTCCAGGGTGCGATTGATCCACGCCTTGCCGGCGATGGCGCGGTCGCTATCCCCGCCGAACAGCCGGGCGAAGGGGTCGCGCTCGAACACGTCCTCCACCTCGTCGAACAGCAAGAGCGCGTTGTCGCGCCGGGCCAGCAGCCGTTGGCCCAGGTTGAAGGCGCGCAACCGCCGCTCGCCCCGGATGGGATCGCCGTCCTCGTCGGCGTAATCGACCTCGTACAACTCGGCCCCCACCGCCTCGGCCAGCACGGCGGCGTATTCGGTTTTGCCCACGCCCGGCGGGCCGTACAGCAGCAGGTTGGTGCCGGGAATCCGGCGGTCGAGCGCCGCCCGCAACAGCCCGACCGCCGCCGCCGTGTCCCGCTCCAGGTGCGGAAAGTTGGCCAGGGTCAGGGTGCGCCGGGGCGAGCGCTTGAGGAAGCGGGCCATCAGCGCCTCGGCGTCGGCGTGCGGCGTGAACAGGATGTTCGGCAAATCCTTCCATACGTCGAGCTTGTCCTCCAGATCGGCGCTGCGCGCAGCGATTTCGACCAGTCCCGTGGCGATCAGGGTGCTGGTGGGACTCAGGGCCGCGCGGATGTCGTCCTGGGGCAGGCCGGTCAACCGCGCCAACAGTTTGTGGAGAAACGGTGTGCTCGTGCTCTGCGAGTTTTGGGCGATGGCGTGCTGGAAGGTGCGATCCCCCCGCAGAAACACGGCGAAACAGAGCACGGCCAGCTCGGCTTCGCTCAGCCCGAGCAGTCCGGCGAGCAGATTCAGGTTGCGCACCAGCGGCAGGTCCGGGCTCAGAGCGATCCGCGCCAGTTCCGCGCGCCGTTGCTGGAGCCGTTGAAGCAATCGCTCCGCTGACTGAAAGCGCCCGCGCCCGTCCTCGTCTTCGTCCCTCTCGTCCGACTCGGCGTCATCGCCTTCGGCCAGGCCGGTCAGGGCCATGAATTCGTCGTTGTCCCAGCAGCGATGGTGATGAAAGGGGTGGCGGCGGCGTCCGGTGCGCACCCAGCCCAACAGCAGGGCCAGGTCGATCAACCAGCGACCCAGCAAAGCGCGATAGGCGGCGGTGTCGTCGTCGTCCAGCGCGGTGAAAGAAGCGATGGGGCTGGCTTGCAGAAAACGGGGTAGGGTCATGCGGCGCTCCGATCGAGTGGATGAACGGAGCCAAGAATACGACCAACATCCGACAGGATGCGTCGTTCAACCTCTGGATTCAGTTCGGGGTGATGGATGATGAATTCCTGACGACGCTTTGCTTCTGTTCCTGGTTTCCAGCCTTGCTTCCCAATTACACGGGTCTAAATTCCCAATTACACGGTTATATTTTCCCAATTTTCAGTTGATTCTGGGAATCCTGAAATCCCAATCAACAACGAACCGTTGGGAGTTGGCAGGGAAGAACAGCAACAAATAATGTTTGGGGTTCTCGACTTTCGCTACTCCCACCGGTTTCTAACGGAAGCTCAAAAAAAGGGCATTTTCGCTGATTTTTCGCCCACGATTACATTGGGTAAACTCCCGGCTCTGCCGGGGTGACATTAGCAGTTTGACAGTTCCGGGAGTCCTCCAGGAGATTCCCCGCTATGAGCTGCCAAAGCACACGATGAGGAAAATCCTGATGGACAGACCTGAAAGCCTAAGCCACTCCCTGTGGGTGTGTAAATATCTCGCCGTTCAGGCCGGCTAGTATCACATCCTATTTTCTAACCGATGATAATTCAACGAACGCAGCATTTAGCCATTGTCCAAGTCATCAGTTTCATTGTCGGTATCGTCATCATCGACTGAAATATCAATAATCGAATTAGTTCCTTGGTAGAGAATATGCTCTTGTATCTGATCGATATTTTTTCTGAGTTCCGCACTGAGAGCTCCAGAATCAGACGCTATTTTTAAAAGACGTAGTAATTCCTTTGCTCGCTGGCTATTCCTGGTATTTAGGCTTTTAACATGCAGAAAATCACGATGTTCAGGGTGCATCCGATGTCGTAAAAGAAATGCGCTCAGACGGACTACAACCTTAAATGAATTACTGCGGACTACAACCTTAAATAGATTACTAGACTTATATTTATCAACTTCCCGCTTTAGAACATAAAGCATAGCATCCGCAAGTGCGTCGGCTAATGTTGGATCAAGAATTTCACCCGCGCATTCTCGATAGGCGAGAGCATCACCAGCGGCCCTGATTACAAACCAAGAGAGAGGCTTCCGATCCTGATAGGCATTGTCATAACGACGCTTACAATATTTATATAAATTAATCAAATCTTGCTCTTTGCTAAGAACTTTACCAGTATACATCACTAATTTTTGGCTAACATGAGCCGAACTAATAACTCGCCGGTAGTAGCCAATAATTGCTTCTGGGCAACCTGCATAAAGTGTTGCACCCAAACGGGCAAGTTGCTCGATCCGGCGGCGACTGCCAATAATTCCATTAGAAATAGCAAAGTCATTTCCCAGTTTTTCACGGAATACATTAAATGCTTCAATAACCTCCTCAGAAACTTCTTCAGGGAGATGCCCGTCTGAGCCAACGGCAGTATAGATATGTTGGTCTTGGTCAATACCCTTTGTGAGAATAAATGGACTGCTTCTTATACCAATGCTTCCAAGAGTACCTGCATGTTGGTTCCGGATCATGCTATCGTACCGGCGCTCCCGAGTTGAACAGGCGTTGAACTGCTTGATCGTGTCCAATATTGTAGTTTTTTCCCAAATTAAACGGTGCCCTTTTTGCGGTAAGATATCCGGATAGCCAATGCCTTGAATACTTAATTCAAATAAAATCCTCTCTTGTGACCAGTCGACCTCGGTCATTTTCGCCCAATCCAGCAAGATCGGCGTATTGCCCAGTGCGCCGCGCACTTCAGGGCGAATTTCAACCTGCGCGTAGCCTTGAGCGGGTGTTTGGGTCACATGCAAACTGATTTCAATCTTGCTGCCCGGTGGAACAGGCAACTTGGTTTCACTGCGGCGGGCCGTTCGTTCATCTTCCTTCAACAGGTAGAAAACAAGTGAGCTAGTTCCCTCAGCGATAACAAATTGATCAGCAAGTTTATTGGAGTAGGTTTTGCCGCCTTCAACACGATCATTTTTATCAATCAAAGGTACAAAAGCGTGTTCCGCGCCACGGAGTACGTTGATTTCCAGCATCGGCAGGAAATCGTAGTAAGTGATTTGCCCTTTGCTTTGTCGCTCGGCACAGCTTGCGCAACCCTTTGCAACTAGACCTTCCATTGTCGGCACCGTAATGAGATGAGAGGAAGTCGTGAACTCTATTAGTTTGATTCTCAGCAAGTCCAGCAGCCGCGTTGCTTTTCCCAATCTGGGTTTAATGGAGGCGTTGGCGAGCGGGCCTTCAATTAAAATCACGGAAGCCTTCTGCAATACAGCGCGGTCTTCATTCAATGCGCGATCCACTGTGGCTGAAATCGCAAGGGCCAATTCGCCCTGCAAGGTGGAAAACCCCTCAACCATGCGCCAACCGCTCGGCGAGCGGGCATCGGGCAATAGTTCTGTTGCCGCTGGGCGTCCGAGAAGTGCGCTCCACGCCCAAGCACTGGCCCAAATCAGTCGAGAGTCGGTGACGCCAGCTTCGGCGGCGAGCAGTTCGGGTAACTCGCCTTTTGAATAGGCATACATCTTACGCAGTCCATCCCGTCTCCGTACCGGCACCAGCGTCGGTTGCGCGTGCTCCACGCATTCCAAATCCAACTCGCTCACCGCGATTCCTTCTGGCAGCAGTTGCAGCACACAGGCCCGCTGTCCGTGCAGAGCGCGAATGTCGGCGGCAGACTGTGTTTCCTCCCAGCCCAGCAACGCGGCAACCGGACGCCAAAGCAGGCTGGCGTTCACCCCAGCCCGCAGCGCCCCACCGAGCAACCGATCGCGGGCGCGCTCGTCGAACGCCGGGGTATCGGGAACGGCAATGACACAGGCGCGGTTATCACCCGGCAATAAACTGTGCAAATGTTGTCCGAGCAGGTGCGGCGCATCGGTGTCCGTGCCCACGAGCGCCCGCAGGAGTGCGAACACGCCGAAGCGCGCGCCCACCGTCGCCGCCAGACCGGGACGGCCAAAAGGTGACAAGAGAGCTTCGGCGCCGGTCAGCATCCCTTGCGGTGTATCCGCGACGATCACGGGTGGGGCCGACGCATAGCGGGGTTTTGCGTCCAGGCCAGCAACGCAATCCAGGACGCCGTTCAGGTCTATGCCAACCGCCGTGCTCATGCGAATAACCTGCTCATGCTGTCCTCCAAAATGAGGGCGCATTCTTCAAGGGCTTCGCGAATATGGTCGGGATCGACATCCAGCGTAATGCCATAGGCGAGATGAGCGGGTTGCGTGGCGAATTCACGCGCCTGAGTAGGAGTGGAGCGAATGACCAACCCACGGGCATTCACGGGTTGGCCAGTGCGCAAATTTTCCTGCTTGAGGGCGGTGCGTAGTGCTTCGTCGGCAGACTGAACCAGTTCGGTCAGCGGCAGTGGTTTTGCCGCGGTACCATGCACGCCCCAGATGCACAAACTGCCGCGCCGACCGTCATCGCAGTCCGTAAGATGGACAACCGCCGTGCAGCCCAGCATGTATAGCCAGGGTGCCAATGCTGGATGGCCGGTGTCGAGCGTGGTGTCGAGGACTTCGACAATCAGATGGCGCCCGCCCAGTTCGAGCAGAAACATTGCCAGCAGCGGGTAGGTATCCGACCAGCGCCCGTTGGCCTGTTCGCGCCGGATATGCAACGGCGAGAGCGAAACACGCTGCCTGGACGACAGATGATCGATGGCCACCACGACGGCCAGCCGCGCGAAGTCGGCCCAGAGGCGGCGCTGCCAGCGCCAGAGATCGTCCTTGCGTTGCTCGCCGCTGAGAATCTCGCGGTACGCGCGCCAGATGACGCGATAGCGTGAATCCTGCTGCAAGACGTAGTTGGGGGTCACCGGATGCACCGGGTCGCTAATGCCGATCCCGCACAATTCGCGATGGTGACGCTGACACAGCGAGAGGTAACGGCTCACCAGTCGAACCCGCTCGCTTTTGCCGTAACGCTGGTTTGCCCGCAGGTAGGCCCGCCCTTCATCCACGCTGAGGCGCAGAAAATCCTTGAGTACCCGATTTTCGAGCGTATCGAGGTTTTCCTCGCGGGCGATGCCGCGTAACCGCTGGCGTGGTCCCGCCTTCTCCGCCACCGAGACGCCCGGCTGACGAATCAACCAGGCAATACAGGCGTTGTCCAATTCCTGGATACGGTCGATGGCCATCAGTTCGCGAGTTCGCTTCAACACCCGGCGCGGGTGTGCGGCGGTTTCATCCACTCGTGCGGGAAGCTGTTCGGCGTGCTCGACAATCAGATCGCGGGGAGCTTCTTCGGCTTGCGCTTCCCGTTTCAGCCACGTCGCCCGCAAGCGATCCCAACCGGTGCCGGGATCGTCCCCACCCTCCGCGCTCGGCTCAATTTGGGCCTCGCGGATGCGGGCAAGGACCTGGAGTACGAAGGCATGCATCGCGTCGGCATCGTCCGCTTCCTGATCCTGAACACTACCGCGAGGTCGGAGCAAGTGACCGTGCAACTTGAGTTTGACACTGAGTTTCCGCCCGTCGGCATGGATCTCAAGCCGGATCTGCTGTTCCGACAAGAGCGCCGCCGTGGGCAACGCACTCAACCGGAACTCTCCACCGATCCAAGGAAAGGCACAGCCCTCGTGCTGTTCGCGCCAGCGACGCCCGACAAAGCGCACATCGACCTTGGCCGGCAATGCCAACATCGCGCCGTGGCGGCCATCCATCTCGATCTCCCCGCCGTCTTGCAGAGCACGACGAACCTCCAGACCCGCCAATGGCGTTTGGGCGCACAGCCCCCACGGGACCGCCAGCACCAGTGGAATCGGAATCATGCGGCTTCTTCGCGGCGCACGCCCATCCACACGAACGGACGGCCGCTACCATCGTCCTCGGAAGCACGCTCGAACGCCGTGGCGAGCACCTCATCGCGGAGTTCGTTCTTGATCAAGTCCCCGATTTGACTGAGATGCTGGCTGACGCCCGCATCACCGAGATCGATGCCCCGCAGTTTGGGCAGGATGCGTTGTTCCAGTTGGTCGGCGAAAGCAATGCGCGCGCGTTCCAACCCATCGCCCCGCTCGGGTTCCGCCACCCCGGGATAGTTGGCGATGTAGGCGAGCATGGCCTGTAGAACTTACGCATTGACAAGCATTGTATAATGTGCCTAGCAAGTTGAACCTTAGCCATGGATGTTTTCGTTGATGAGAGCAATCAGTCGCCCCTCTACAGCCCGTTGTACTTTAGCGACGTATGTATCTTTTATATTGAGCACCCCGCAC
>JBATNZ010000163.1:0-8742 GCA_049290615.1 Candidatus Contendibacter sp. | reverse complement strand
CCGCGCACGCGGCGGTGCGCGCCGCGCAGGAAGCCGCCAAGCAGGTGGCTACCGAAATCGCTCGCGGCACCGCCGAGAAGACCGCGCGCACCGCCGCGCAGGAAAGCGCCCGGGCGGTGGCCGAACAGGCCGCTCGCGAAGTCAGCGAAGGGATTTCCCAGCGCAACATTGCCCGCGGCATGGGAATCAGTCGGGACGAAATGCTCAAGCAGATCGAGGAGCAGGTCGGCAGCAAGAGTCGGGAAACGCTGATGACGATCACCGGCGCCCCAGAGTTCAAGCAGCAGATTATCCAGATGGTCCGTTCCGGGATCCAGCCCGTGATCGAAACCATTGCCCGGGAGACCGCCGAACGCAGCGTGCAACAGGTTTCGACCAACTTCGCGGCCCAAACGGGCGGATCGGCGGCCTCGCGCGCGACCCTGGCTCTGGTGTTAGCCATCGTCGCCGTTCTGGGGTCAGCCGCCGCGCTGCTGGGCTACGTCTTCAAGCTGTTCTGACGCCTCACCCTGGCCGCTGGCGCTCACCTTCGCCAGCGGTTTTCACGCGGCGCCCATCCCGTCCGCGGCGATTTTATCCGCCCGTATCCGCGGTCTGGGCCAATTCCGCGATCACATCCTTCTTCCCGACCCTTCAGCGGATCCCAAAGCCCGGTGTTTCTTGGCCCGGTGGTGAGCCACGGACAAAAATTATCGGCGCGGCGTCCGCACCGTGGCTAAAGCAGCGCGGATCGCCTCCGTTTCCGCCTCGTCCAGCCGGCGCATCAGCTTGCCAATGTATTGCAACTGACGCTTGCGCCCGCCCCGCTGCGAGATGGCCTGGGCCATCCGCACCGCCGCCAGCAGCTCGTCGGGTAGCGGCACCCGGCTCAACTGCGCCAGGGTAAGTTTCACCAACTGCTCGCCCAGGTTCTGTAGCGCGGTTGCTTCCCGCTTGCGCTGGCTCTTGCTGGGCGACGAGGGCGCTTCCGGGTCATACCGGTCTTCGTCGTCGAAGACGTCGTTGTACATGGCGGGATTCTCCGGCGAGTGGGATCGTGGGCGATGTATTGTGCCGCAACTGGCCCAAGGGCGCCCGCCCGTCTGGCGCGTCAGTACGACAGCCGCTCCGCCGGTTCGGCGGCCAGGCGCGGTTCGCAGCGGTTCAATTGCGCGCGGTAGCGGTCGGCCTGCTGGCGCACCTGCCTTGCCCGCTTCATCAGCCACGGTTTTTGCCGATACGTCCCCTTGGCGAAACCCTCCTGCCCTTCGTGATAGGCCAGATACTGGTTGTAGGCGTCGCTCTTGGCGATGCGGTTGCGCTGGGATGTTTCGCTGACGTACCAGCCGATGAAATCCACCGCGTCGTCGAACTCGTCGCGGTCGGCGCCCCGATTGCCGGTGGCGGCGATGTAGCGCTCCCAAGTACCATCCAGGGCCTGACTGTAGCCGTAGGCGGAAGAGGGACGGGGGCCGGGAATGAAGCCGAGATACCAGCGCCGCGGCGGCTGGGCGTCGGCCTGAAAGGCGGATTCCTGATGGATGATCGCCAACAGCACTGGCAGCGGCACTCCCCAGCGCCGGCTGGCGGTCCTGGCGTCGGGCAACCAGTCGTCGTACTCGGCGAAAATGGCGCAGGCATCGTTGACGTTGCGCGGCGGAGCGGTGGCGCAGGAGGCCAGCAGCAACAAGCCGCCGCTGAGCAGCCCGGTCAACCAGAACCAATGGCGGTTCCAGGCGCGCGCGGCGAACGCGAGGCTGGCCCGCCGCCAGCCGGCGAGCCCGGGGAGCTCGTCGCCCGGATGCGGTTGGGTAGGATTTTCGCTCATGCCGTGGTCGCGATGATGCGTCTGCTCGGAAACAACCCCAAGGCGACTAACCCTATCATCATCGCCAGCGCCGGCCAATCCCCGAACCGGGCATAGGGCGTCAGCCCGCGCAATGGCTGGACCTCGCCGCGAATGACTTCGGACTGAAACTGCGCGCCGCGCACCCGAATCTGGCCGCGCTCGTCGAGAATGACCGAAACACCGGTATTAGTGGCGCGGGCCAGATACCGCCCGACTTCCAGCGCCCGCATCCGGGCGATCTGCAAATGCTGGTGCGGGGCGGTGGAATCCTTGAACCAGGCATCGTTGCTGAGGTTGATCAGCCAGGTCGCCTCGGGCAACGCCCGCCGAATCTCGCGGCCGAACACCGCCTCGAAGCAGATGGAGAGCCCCACCGGCTGGCCGCCAGCGTGAAACAGCGGCTGATCACGGTCGCCCGGCGTGAAATCGGCCATCGGGATGTCCACCCAGTCACGAAAGAACAGAAAGAACCACCGCAGCGGCAGGTATTCACCGAACACCAACAGCCGGCGCTTGTGGTACAGACCCGGCGAGCGGCCGACGCCGATGATGCTGTTGTGGAAAACGCCGGTCTCCCACGATCCGGTCGGGATGCCGGTGACATAATCCACCTTTGCCTTCTGGGCCGCGCTGGCCAGCGCGGCGACGAAAGGACGGACATCGTCCAAAAAGGCCGGGATCGCGGTCTCCGGCCAGATGATCACGTCGCTGCGCCCGTGCTCGGGCAGGCTTAACTGGACATAGTGGCTCAAGGTTTCGTCGAGCGCGTTCGGTTGCCATTTCCGGTCCTGGGCGATGTTGCCCTGCACGATGGCGACCCGCAGCGGCGCACCGGCCGGTTCGACCCACGGAATCCGACCTAGCCCCCACGCGCCGAGCCACAACGCCGCCAACAGTCCCAGCCAACCCAGCCCCGCCCGCCAGCCGGTACGGTTGAGCAGGGCCCAGAGCAGGCCTGCGCTGACCAGCACCGCCCAGCCGACCCCGAACACGCCAAGGTAAGGCGCGAGATCGCCGAGCGGCGCATCGGTCTGGCTGTAGCCGATGGCCAGCCAGGGAAAGCCGGTGAACAGCCAGCTTCGCACCCAGTCCAGCAGGGTCCACAATGCCGGAATCGCCAGCAGCCAGCGCGCCGGACCCGGCGGCGGTCCCCAGCGGGCGATCAGCCCGCCGAGTACGGCCAGATACAACGCCATTAGCAACACCACGGCGAACGTCGCCAGCGCGGCGAACGGCGCCGGGGCGTTGCCGTAGTCGTGCAGGCTAATGAAAATCCAGTAGATGCCGAAACCATACGCGCCCACTCCGAACAGCCCGCCGCGAACGGCGGCGCGGCGCGGCGCGGCGTTGTCCCAGCTCCACAGCAGGACCACCGGCGCCAAAATCGCCAGCGGCCAAACGCCGAACGGCGCGAAGGCAAGCGACAGCAGGATACCGGCGAGGAAAGCCAGCAGGTCGGTGATCAGAGGGTGGCGGATCTGGAAATCGTGCATGGGGTGGACCGTGGCTGAGGATTCGGACGGTGCGAACATGATCGGGATTTGTCCCGTATCAAGCCCCCTTTTTAAGGGGGTCGGCGCCAAATCGCGGGGGTTGCCGAGTTCGTAGCGCTGTCGACGGGGAAGAAATCACCATCGGCTGAGCGGGAGGCGATCGTGGGAGGCGTGGATCACCGTGTCGAACAGCGCTTGTTCGAATTTGACGCTAACGTGGTGGGGGTACTTGTCGATTAGCCACCGCGGGGTGGCGCAGCCGTCAAACGGGGCGCGCGATCCTGACGGATAATCCAACCGGTCAGCGCGCAATCCTGGCGTGGTTCGTTGCGCCGAAACTCGCGAGTCGCGGTCGATCACCCTGGTTTATCATTCTTCGTAATACCCACCCCCACCACCATTACAGTGGTAGTAGGTCGTGCCATCCACGATGACCGACGCGCAACGTCTGGGCGGAGGAAGCGACGGGGCTTGCACCACGACCGGTGGTGGCTCCGCCGCGACTATCGCTGAGCCGATCATTGTACCTATCGCCAGCCCGACGATGCCCGCACCCACCGCGTCGCAACCCCGACAACCACCACCGTAGTAGTAACCGCCGCCCCGATAGCCGCCCCGATAGCCACCGCCGTGGTAGCCACCGTAGCCGCCGCCGTGGTAGCCACCGTAGCCGCCGCCGCTCCGATAGCCGCCGCTGGAATAATCCCATGCGCTCGCGCTGTGCAGGGGCATCAGTGCCGCGATGACCGTCACCGCTACGAACATCCAATATCGCATCAATTTCATCACGTTTCTCCTTACCAACGAGTTAGGCCGTTACACGGGTTACCAGGGTTTAGCGATTTTAATTGATTAGACATCGCGCATTGATCATTGTTTTTCCTGCCCCTCGATCATGCGCACCATGTCCAGCCCTTGCAGGCCAACCAGCGTTCCGCTGATCGGATAACAGGCGCTGAAAATGCGTTGACCCCACAAGGCCGTGAAAACCCATATCATACAATTAGTTGACAGCCATGGGTAATCGGGCGCCTTAAAAGGGCTGGTGCCCTGCATCCAAACAGCGCTCGTTGACGCATGAGAGAAAGAAAGTCGCTATTTTCAGTAGACACCCTACCCCATCACTGAGGAGTGAAGTAAAGATGAACGAGTCAGCGAACATCGAAACGGTTCGACGGCTGTATGCCGACTTCGGGCGCGGCGATATCCCCGCGCTGCTGACGGCCCTCGATCCAGCGGTCGAATGGATCAATGCTGGGCCGGACACCATCGCCTATGCGGGAACGCGCCATGGCTTGGCGCAAGTGCGGGAGTTCTTTGAAACGTTGGATGCGAGCATCGAGGTGCGGACCTTCGAACCGCGCGAGTTCCTCGCTCAAGGGGATCGCGTCGTCGTGCTCGGCGGCTGGACTGGCCGGGTCAAGGCCACGGGGCGCGGGTACGCGAGCGAGTGGGCCATGGCGTGGACCGTGAAAAACGGTCAGGTGGTCGCGTTTCGCTCCTACGAGGATACCCACGCCATCGCCACGGCCTTTGCCGGGTCATCCAGCAATACCCTGGTCTAATATCCTAAATCTTCGGCATTTCTGTGATTCGGAGCTCCCCATGACCCACACTCTTCATGTCGTCGCCCGCATAACCGCGCGACCGGATACCGTTGCGGAAGTCCACACCCTCCTGCGGGGCCTGCTCGAACCCACCCGCCGGGAACCGGGCTGCCTGCGCTATACCCTGCTGCACAACCCCGCTGATCCTACTGATTTCACCTTCGTGGAAGAATGGGCCGATGCAGCGGCGCTCGATGCCCACCTCACCGCGCCGCATGTGCAAACGGCCCTGGCCTTGGCCCCACCCCTGCTGGCGGCGGCGCCCGACATCCGCAGCTACATCTTAATCGAGTAAAGAGGCATGGCGGACTACGTGCTGGACACCGTGTGGCGGGTGGCGGCGGAACCGGAAGCCATCTGGCCGGCGCTGACCGCCGTGGAGGAGTGGCCGACTTGGTGGCGCGGGGTGCTGGCGGTCGAACGCCTGAAGGAGGGCGACCCCAGCGGGCGGGGTCGTCGCTACCGGACCACTTGGCGCGGGCGGTTGCCCTATACCCTCACCTTCGAGACGGAAACCACCCACATCGAGCGACCCGTCCTGATCGAGGGCCACGCGCGCGGTCAGTTGCAAGGTACCGGCACTTGGCGGCTGCGGCCCGACGGCGATGCGACCCGCGTCCATTATCGCTGGGCGGTGCGCACCACGCAGCCCTGGATGAACGCGCTGGCACCGCTGGCCCGGCCCGTCTTCCGCTGGAACCACGACGCCATCATGCGCTGGGGGGCCGAGGGGCTGAGCCGGCGGCTGAACGTACCGGTGCGGTGCGTGGGGCGACCGTAGCCGACTGGCCCGGACGGCGGGCGAATAGCGCGCCCACTTGGTCTGACAGCGCGGCGGCGTGATCGCCAATCCGACCGTCACGTCTTCCACTCGCGTCCCACACCGCCCTAAAAACCGCTCAGAAGGTATTTTGGGGCGTTTTCCCGTCCAGGCAAGTCCAGGCAAGTTTTAGGCGCCTGCCGGCGACACGCCGCCAAACCGCTTCCTACGTTGATATAACCCCATGGTTCGCCAGTGTTTAACCGGGCTGGATTGACGGATAGAGGCGCTGTTGCGGCTTTTGGTTGCCGTCGCCAACTCGCCGACGCGCGGGAAGGGTTCCAGTCGGAATCAGCACGAATAGCCAAGTGTTTTTACCCATGTTGGTTCTCCCGTGGGTCTGTTCATTTCCATATTCAAGGTTGAAACCACCGGCTTTAGCCGGTCAGCTTTCAGCTACGATACTCTGGGCAGGCTACTCTGAACGGTATGGGATTTGGGAGTGCTAATGTCGCTGGAATAGGAGGGTTTTAGAGCGCCGGGCGCACAGGTGGGTGGACTTTCAGTCCTCTGCGCCCGGCGCAAAACCCACCGGCTTTAGCCGGTGGTCGTTTAGTTGACCTGCCCAACCTGGATAATCGCGGTTAAGATAGCGCCCTCATGTTTTCCGGCCTTTCAGGGGACTGCCCATGACTTTCGTCGTCACCGAAAACTGCATCAAGTGCAAGTACACCGACTGCGTGGAGGTTTGCCCGGTGGATTGCTTCCACGAGGGACCGAACTTCCTGGTCATCGACCCCGACGAGTGTATTGACTGCACCCTGTGCGAGCCGGAATGCCCGGCCCATGCCATCTTTGCCGAGGATGACGTGCCGGCCGGCCAGGAACAGTTCCTGGCGCTCAATACTGAACTGGCTAAACAATGGCCGGTGATCACCACCAAGAAGGACGCGCCGCCCGACGCCGCCGACTGGGACAACAAGCCTGACAAATTGCAATACCTCGAACGCTGACCTCGACGACCGCCTCTTGGCGGTCTTTTTACCCCCGCTGTTGAAACCCCCGGCCCGCGCCCCTATTTTCGGGCTATCGCCGAATTTTTCCGCCGCCCGGCGCGGCCCCTGCGGATATCCGATGATGAATGAATCACCCTATGTTTTTGAAATCAATCAACGCAATTTCGCTGCGGTCGTGGTGGAAAACTCCCAGCGCGTACCGGTGCTGGTGGATTTCTGGGCCGACTGGTGCCAACCCTGTCAGACGCTCACCCCGCTCCTGACCAAACTGGCCCAGGAATATCGGGGCGGTTTCATTCTCGCCAAGATCAACGCCGACGCCGAACAGGAGCTGGCCGGCCATTTCCAGGTGCGCAGCCTGCCGACGGTGATGGTGGTCTGGCAGGGGCAGATCGTGGATCAGATGGTGGGGGTTCAGCCGGAATCGGCCTACCGCGCGGTGATCGACCAACTGCGGGCCAATCCCGGCGACCAGATTCTGGAACAGGTGGACGCACTCTGGCAGCACGGCCGCCAGAAGCAGGCGGTCGAGTTGTTGCGCGAGGCGCTCAAGCACGAGCCGGATCGCGTCGAACTGAAGGTGGCGCTGGCCGACAAGCTGCTGCAACTGGATCGCGGCGAGGAGGCGCGCACCCTGTTGCACAGCCTGCCGGCGGAGGAGCGCGACCGCCAACCGGCCAGCGGCCTGCTGGCGCGGCTGCAATTCGCTGACCTGGCTCAGGGCGCGCCCGATCTCGCCGCGCTGGAGGCGAAAGTACGAGCGCAACCAGACGACTGCGCCACCCGCCGGCAACTGGCGGCCCGCTACGTGCTGGCCGGCGCTTACGAAGCGGCGCTCGAACAGTTCATGGACATTCTGCGGCGCAATCCCCAGTTCGAGGACGGGGCCGGTCGCAAGGGGCTGATCGCGATGTTCGAGATGCTCGGCAACGAAGATCCGTTGGTGGTCACCTACCGGCGGCGGATGTTCTCACTGCTGCATTAACGCCAGAGGTGCGGAATACGCAACAATGGCTGATTCCCAACTCGATTAGGCAATTTGTGAAACACAGCACCAAGGACACCGCCGGCCTTTACCGTACCGGCCGCGACGACGCGGAGCGCCAGCTTCGCTTCGACCGGGGCACGCTGCTGCTGGAAGGCGTGGCCGAGTTGCCGGCGGGACTGGAGACCTGGTTCTGCTACGATCCCCGCGTGGACGCCTACCGCGCCCCCGCCCACCGCTACGGCGAAATCATCGGCCCGCTCAAGGGCGAACTGGCCCGCAACAAAGCGCCGCGCTATCAACGTCGGGAACTCACCTGCGCGCTGGAAATGACGCCCTACCCGCACCAGCAAGAGGCGCTCGCGGCCTGGCAGGCGGCGAAAGGGCGCGGCGTGGTGGTATTGCCGACCGGGGCGGGCAAAACTCTGGTCGGCCTGCTGGCGCTGTGCTGGGCACGGCGCGACGGGTTGATCATGGTTCCAACCCTGGATTTGATGCAGCAGTGGTACGCACTGCTGCGGGCGGCGTTCCCGGATAACGAAATTGGCCTGATTGGCGGCGGCTATCACGAACCGCAACCGCTGACGATCGCAACCTACGACTCCGCCGCCCGTCACATCGAACGGCTGGGCGACCGCTTCGGCCTGTTGATCTTCGATGAAGCGCACCACCTGCCCTCGGAGTTCTACCGGGTCATCGCCGAATTTTCGCTGGCGCCCTACCGGCTGGGGTTGACCGCCACCCCGGAACGCAGCGACGGCAAGGACGCCGACCTGCTCGACCTGATCGGCCCCATCGTCTACCGCCGGCGGCCGGAACAACTGGCCGGCGGCGTGCTGGCGGAGTTTCAGGTCCGGCCGATCCACGTGGACCTCTCCCCCGCCGAGCGGATCGCCTATCAACAGGCGCTGGACGAGCGCAACGCCTTTTTGCAGGCCAATCGCCTGGCGCTGAGCACCCTGGAGGGCTGGAACCGTTTCGTGATGCTGTCGGCGCGCAGCGTCGAGGGCCGCCGCGCCATGCGCGCCCACCGCGACGCCCGCCGCATCGCCC
>JBATNZ010000162.1:0-2070 GCA_049290615.1 Candidatus Contendibacter sp. | reverse complement strand
TCCGGATCTGTTTCGTGATGTCGTCCAACGTCAGGACAGCGGAACCAAACGGTACGCTCATCAAGGGGCTTCCGGTCAAGAGGGTTCGGCTACTCTAGCGGGCCATCGCCAAAATGAGAATTGCTGCTCAAAATGGCCCTAAATTGCAGGTAGTCGATTTTACTGGCGCCCTGATGGAAAGATAATCGGTAACGCAACGATGTGCTTTGAAGAGTGACTCGCGCCCATGACCGCGCTTCGCGACCGGGTCTTTCTCGCCCGGGGTTTGACCAAAATCTACCCGATGGGCGACGTCCAGGTGCAGGCGTTGCGCGGCGTCGACCTGGAGCTGTTTGCCGGCGAATTCGTGGTGCTGCTGGGACCATCGGGCAGCGGCAAATCCACGCTGCTCAATATCCTGGGCGGACTGGACTCGCCCAGCAGCGGCGCCATTCAATACGGCGGGCGCGATCTCGGCGTTTACGACGAGGCCGAACTCACCCGCTACCGGCGCGAGCACGTCGGGTTCGTGTTCCAGTTCTACAACCTCATCCCCAGTCTGACGGCGCGGGAGAACGTCGCCCTGGTCACGGAAATCGCTCGGAACCCGCTGGCGCCGGAGGACGCGCTGGCCCTGGTCGGGTTGGCCGACCGAATGGACCATTTCCCCGCGCAGCTTTCGGGCGGCGAGCAGCAACGAGTGGCCATCGCCCGGGCGGTGGCCAAACGGCCCGAGGTGTTGCTGTGCGACGAACCCACCGGCGCGCTCGACGTGCAAACCGGCGTCCGGGTGTTGACGGTGATCGACCGGGTAAACCGGGAGCTGGGAACCACCACCGTCGTCATCACCCACAACGCCGCCATCGCCACCATGGCCGACCGGGTCATCCATCTCAGCAACGGTCTGATCGCCCGCATCGATCACAATGCCCGGCGGCAGGCCCCCGACCAGATCGTCTGGTAGGCCGGCAACGCCATGAAAGCCCTGGATCGCAAACTCTGGCGGGAACTTTGGCAAATGAAAGGCCAAGCCGTCGCCATCATGCTGGTCATCGTGTGCGGCGTCGCCATTCACGTCATGTTCGGCGCCACCCTGGACGCGCTGCGCCAGACCCGCGTTCGCTACTACCAGGAATACCGTTTCGCCGATGTGTTCGCGGCGTTGAAGCGCGCGCCGGAATCGCTGCGGGAACGGATCGCGGCCCTTCCCGGCGTCGCCGAGGTCGAAACCCGCGTGGTCGCCGACGTTCATCTGGACGTGGCCGGGTTCGCGGAGCCGATCACCGGGCGGCTGATTTCCATTCCCGACAACCGCGAGCCCCGACTGAATCGCCTCTACCTACGGCAGGGCCGCCTACCGGCGGCGGACCGCGACGATGAAGTCGTCGTCAGCGAGGCGTTCGCCGAGGCGCACCGGCTGGAACCGGGCGCCAAACTGCGCGTCGTGATCAACGGTCGCCGCCAGGCGTTGACCCTCGTCGGCACCGCGCTATCGCCGGAGTACATCCACCAGTTGCGTCCCGGCTCGATGTTTCCCGACTATCAACGCTACGGCGTGCTGTGGATGGGACGCCGGGCGCTGGGCATCGCCTACGGCATGGAAGGGGCGTTCAACGATGTGGTCGTGGGTCTGACCAACCCCCGCGCCGCGCCGGACGTGATCGACGAACTCGACCGGTTGTTGACGCCCTACGGCGGACTGGGCGCGCACGACCGGGAGGATCAGCCGTCGCATCGGTTCCTGTCCGAGGAATTCCGCAACATCACCTTGTCGGCGACGCTGTTCCCGGTGCTGTTCCTGGGCGTGGCGGTGTTTTTGTTGAACGTGGTGATGAATCGGCTCATCGGGATGCAGCGCGAACAGATCGGCACGCTCAAGGCATTCGGCTACGGCAACAGCGCGATTGCCCTGCACTATTTGAAGCTGGTGCTGATCGTCGTCCTGGTCGGGGTGCTCGTCGGAGTCGGCGGCGGCGCTTGGCTGGGTCGGCGCCTGGCCGAACTGTACACGACGTTTTTCCGCTTTCCGTTTTTGGACTACCGGTTGACCTTCCAACTCGTTCTCGGCGCGACGCTGCTCAATCTCGGCGG
>JBATNZ010000161.1:0-16928 GCA_049290615.1 Candidatus Contendibacter sp. | reverse complement strand
TCCGAACCTTGACCAGTTACCTGTGCTTCGAGAGCTGGGGGGCCTTGATGACGTTCATGTTGCAAAGCTTCGAGCCAGCTCTTCCACAACCCGAAACCGGGTGAAATCGCCAAAATGAGAATTGCTGATCCTCCATCAACGGCGGGGGCCGGTGTTCTGCTACAGTGTAGCCGCCACGGTGCCGGCCCTGACGACCGAGCAACGGCGCGGTGAGGGTTCGGATTTCCCTTATTCATCGCTGATCGGCTGTTTCAGTCGCGTTCTGGCCGCTTCGTACACCTGGCTGCGGTCGCGCCGGCCCACGGCGATCACCGTAACAAACATCACCTCTTCATCGACTCGATAAACCAGTCGATAACCGACCCCTCTCAGCTTGATCTTGTAGCAATCAGCCATGCTGGACAGAGCGGCAGAGGGCACTCGCGGGCATTCCAAACGCTCGGCCATCTTTTTCTTCAACGGTTCGCGCACGCTGCCATCCAGCTTTCGCCATTCGGCCAGCGCCAGTTCGTGGAAGCGAAGCTTATAAGTCATCCAGACTGACCTCGACAAACGGGCCATCGGCGCGCTCGCCCACCAGGCGGGCGTCTTCCAAATCCTCCAGACAAGCGACCAGTTGCTCGTAATAAGCAGCCGGCAACAAATAAGCTTCGGGCCGGTTGTGATCGAGCACGGCAATGGGGGCGTTATCCGCCTGCTTGAGAATATCCGCAAAATTGTGTTGCAGTTCAGTCACGCTCACCGTCAGGTCCGCCAGGATGGTGTTCATAAAACCTCCAGTTTGTCTGTTCGAGAGGGGTCTAGCCGCGCCCCGCGCCCAGCGCACCGTACAGATGCCGTTCCAGCAGCACGCGGATGTATTCGCTCACCGCGCGACTGTCGGCGCGGGCCTGCCGGGCCAGATCGTCATAGAGGGCTTCGGGCAGGTGCAGCTTGACATCGCGGTCGCACTTGAGGCGGCGACGCGGTTCCGACGCGGGGGCGAGGCGCAGGACGGAAGAAACGGTGGGACGTTCGGACATGGCGGCGGTTTCCATGCAACACCGCGCAGGTTGAGGGCGGCGTGGCCTCAACTTACCGCATATAGCCGGCTGGGGTTATTCGTGCGCGGCGAACCGGACCTTATTTCCCCCTATCGACCACGCCCATGGGGCAAGGCTCCGATTCGCGCCCACACGTCCCACGAGCAGGGACGCGCGAACGCGAACCACCGCGTCACGGTGCGGTAGCCGCTATATGCAAGTAAGTAAGGGGAACGCTAAGCCAAGGCGGGGCGGGTGTCAATCGGGCTGGAAACGGCGGGCGGATTGCCGAAACGCAACCGCTACTGGCGAAACTGGCGGTTTTGTTGGTGGACAGCGGCAGCAGGTGCCAAATCCGGCAACCAGCAGACAAAGGGAGCCAAATCCCAGCCCGTAGAAAGGTCTCGGACATAGCGGTTGTTGGCGGGATTCGTGAGATTTATGGCGGCGAACTGCTCAAAATGCTGAAAGTTATGCGCTACACTGTTTGCAGTATAGAGCGGTGGCAAGACCCGCGTGTTGTTATGGCGGGCGGTCAACCTGATTGTCTTTCATGCATCCAGCCCGATGAGATTTTCCTGTCGACTCTACCGAAAATCCACCTTGTCGATCCCCTGCTTAGGTTTGTCCAACGCCAAAATTGGCGGTCACTCGGCCCGTTCGATGATGTTTCTGGAAATGCGCGCGCTGGTGAATGAAATGCCTCTCACGGTGAATAAAGACGACTTCGCCAAGGTTATCGTTGAAGAAAATGTTCTGGAAAAGCCGACCCTGAGTAGCCGTAAGAAAAGCCTCCGACATTTAACCGAACTCTATGGTCTGGATTCTTCCAAAGCCTTGTTTCGCGTCCTCTGGACGTTGGGCCATGCTGATGTGGAGGCGCTGCCCCAACTTTGTCTGGTGGGGGCCTATGCCCGCGACCCGCAATTCCGCCACAGCTTCGAGTTGATCCGCTCGCTACGCCTCGGCGAGGTGCTGGAACGATCCACCATGGAACAGCATCTGGAACACGGCTTTCCCCAGCGTTTTAGTCCCGCCATGAAAAAATCCATGGCCCAAAATGTGAATACGTCGTGGACGGTGGGCGGGCACCTCACCGGTAAGGCGAAGAAGATTCGGCGCTTTCCCGAGCCGCGCCCGCTTTCTGCGGCCTACGCGCTATTCGTCGGCTATCTAACCGGGCTGCGCGGCGAGCCATTACTCGATTCCCCGTTTGCCCATCTGGTTGCGGCGAACCGTTCTGCGTTGCAGACGGCGCTTAACCTGGCTGCCGCCCGTGGCTTGCTGTCGCTGAAACAAGCGGCGGGCATTGTGGAAATTGATTTTGCCCCGCTGCTGACTCCCGAAGAACAGGCTGATTTGCCATGAATCGCATTGACCGACTCCTCGACAATTACCGCAGCCACATCAAAATGCCGTTACGGCTGGGTTTACCCGCCTCGCAGCGGGTCTGGTTTGCGGTTTATCCCGCTGAAGAAGAACGGCGGCTGATCAATCGGCTGGATGATTTTGCCGTTCTGACTCAAGCCGCTGGTCATCCCTGGATACGGATTGACTTGCAAGGCCATCTGGCGCAGTGGCTGGCTACTGTTGATGAAGAAGAACGGGCGGAATGGTTCAAAAATCCCGATGATATTGAGCTGTACGCCAAGACCGAATGGAAAGCGGCGTTGACCACATTCTTCCAAACTGAAGCAACCCGCGCCGCTGCCCCGGAGAGTACCGTTTTTGCCCTGACCGGCTTGATGGACCTCTATGACTTTCTGCACGTTTCCGACTTGATCGAGAGTCTCGAACAAACCTTTACCGGTTACCTGCTGGTCTTTTTCCCCGGTGAACGGGAAGGCAACACCTATCGGTTTCTGAACGCCCGCACCGGCTGGAATTATCTGGCCGCCCCGATCCTTTGCGAAAAGTAGAAAAGTAGGGCGGGTTAGGGCGTTAGCCCGTAACCCGCCATCATCGGGATTTCCTACATTGGCGGGTTACGCTTCGCTAACCCGCCCTACATCAAGAATTTTTATCACATGAAAACCAAAGAAATTTTTCTGAAAGACCCACTGACGTGGAAACTGGTCAATGAGGGTGTCTCCAGCAATAACACCGAAGACAATGACACGCTGCGGTATGAACTTGAATCCTTCGTCTGCGAGGGCGAATACCTGAGCGGGATGCGCCGCATTCTTCAGGGCTACCGCGATAACTTCAGCAGTCCTGAACAGAAAGCGGCCTGGATCAGCGGCTTCTATGGGAGTGGGAAATCGCATTTGGCCAAGGTGCTACGCTATCTCTGGATCAACTATGCCTTTCCCGATGGCGCTACTGCCCGTTCGATTGCCCATCTCCCCGAGGACATTACCGATCTGCTCACCGAGATTTCGACTTTGGGCAAGCGCCATAACGGCCTGCACATGGCAGGTGGCACCCTCAAAGCGGGAATGGGAAGTGTGCGCCTGCGAGTCATGGGCCTGTTTTTCAAATCGGTTGGACTGCCAGAAGGTTATCCCTACGCTAAATTTCTCCTTCACCTGAAGCGCGATGGTCAATTTGAGACTTTCAAACGCGCTATTGCCGATCAGGGCAAGGATTTCGATAAAGAACTCGGTCGGTTATACAGTTCCGGCGCGGTGGCAAAGGCTTATATCCAGTGCTACGACCACCTGAAGGATCCGGGTCAAGTGGGCGCATTGCTGCGGGCCGATTATCCGAACGTGGACGATGTCGGCATGGATGAAATGTGCGCGGTGATTCGCGAAGCGATTGCCACCCATGACTCACTCCCCTGCACACTGCTGGTGCTGGATGAAGTACAGCAATTCATCGGGCAGGACGCGCAGCTTGCGCTTGATGTTCAGGAAGTGACCGAAGCACTGAGCAAGGCAATGGACGGGCGGGTGATGATCGTCGGCACCGGCCAGAGCGCCCTCAATGACACGGCGAATCTTCAGCGCCTGATGGGCCGCTTCACCATCAAGATTCATCTCAAGGACAACGATGTTGAAAAGGTGGTGCGAACGGTAGTTTTACAAAAGCGCGAAGATAAAAAAGCCGACCTGAACGCATTGATCGCCCGGCATGAAGGCGAGATGACCCGCCAGTTGAAAGCGACCAAGCTCGCCGCGCAAGCCGAAGATACGCTCGCCTATCTCCCCGATTTTCCGCTGTTGCCGGTGCGCCGCCGGTTTTGGGAGCGGGTGCTGCATTCGGTAGATGTCACCGGCACCGCCGCCCAGATGCGAACCCAACTCCGGGTCGTGCATGAAGCCTGTCGGGTCTATGCCAATGCCGAACTCGGCGCGGTCGTGCCGGGGGATTTTCTCTACGACCAGATTGCCAACGATCTGGTCAGCACCGGCGAAATGCAGAAGCGGTTCCAGGAAATCATCGAACAGCAAAAGACGCTTGCCGATGGCGTTTTACGCAGTCGAGCGGCGGCGCTGGTGTTTCTGATCAACAAACTGCCTCGGGAACACGGCGCCGATTTAGGGGTTCGCGCCGAACCGGAACACTTGGCCGACTTGCTCAGTGAAGATCTGGTCACCGGCAGCACCCAACTCCGCCAACAGCTTCCGGGATTGCTGGGGGTGATGGAGCAGGACGGGGTATTGATGAAAGTGGATAGCGAATACCGCCTGCAAACCACTGAAGGCGCGGCTTGGGAAGCGGAATTCCGTAAACGCCGGGCAGCGGCTCTGAACGATCAGCCGTTGATCGCCTCCCGATTGAATCAGCATCTCGACCAAAGTTTGACGAAGACCTTGGGTAACCTGTCGGTGATTCACGGCGAGGCCAAGGAACGCCGCAAAATCGTGATCCACCATAGCGAAAGCCGACCGGAGAGCGGCGACGCTATCACGCTGTGGGTGCGCGACGGGTTTTCTGCGCCCGAAGCCTCGGTGTTGGCTGACCTACGCAAACTCAGCACGGATGATCCGACACTGCACCTGTTTCTGCCCAAAGCCCACGCCGACGAACTTAAAAATGCCCTGGCCGCCACGCAGGCCGCCGAGGAAACGCTGTATTTCAAAGGCGTGCCCACTTCAACCGAAGGCAAGGAATGCCGCCGGGCGATGGAAACCCGGCAGAGTACCGAACAGGCCCGCATCACTGATCTCATTGGGCAACTCCTGGGAGGCGCGCGGCTGTTTCTATCCGGGGGTCAGGAGCAGGCGTTGATCAGCCTCAAGGAAGGCGTGGAAGCTGCCGCCCAACAGGTTCTCAGTCGGCTCTACCCCCATTTTCACGTCGGCGACGGGGCGAAGTGGCCGCAGGTGTTCAAGAAAGCCAAAGACGGTTCGGCCAGCGCTCTGGAGCAGGTGGGATTTAGCGGTGACCCGCAAACGCACCCGGTCGCGGCGGCGATCCTCGCGTTCATGGGCGCGGGCAAGACCGGTCTGGAAGTCCGCAAGAAATTTAACGCTCCGCCCTATGGCTGGTCACAAGATGCGATTGACGGAGTGTTGACCACCCTGCTCGCCAGCAATCACCTCACCGCCCGCTTGAATGGTCATCCGCTGGCACTGGCGGAGGTCGATCAAAAAAAGCTCGGTTCGGCGTCTTTCGGCACTGAAAATGTCGTGCTGACCGCCGTGCAGAAACTGGGCATTCGCAAGCTGTTTCAGGAAGCGGGGTTGACCAAAACCACGCTCGGTCAGGAAGCCGCTGACGCCGTTCGTTTGGTCAGTCACGTTAAAGCGCTGGCGGCGCAAGCCGGTGGAGATGCGCCGGCGCCTCTGGCTCCGACTGCGCCGGAATTGATCGCGCTCGAATCACTCAGCGGTAATGAATTGCTGATGGCGTTGTATGAGCAGCGGGAGACCCTGGCGGCAAAGATCAAGACCTGGCAAGCCACGGGCAAGGAGATCGGGCAACGGCTACCGACTTTTGCTTTGGCGGAAAAGCTGGTTGCTCAGGCAGTGGGTTTGGCCGATCAGTCCGAATGGGCGGCGACCCTGATCGCCCTTCGCGCTAATCGTTCGTTGCTGGATGATCCCGATCCGGTCGCTCCGGTTCTTAAAGCGGCGGCTAATGCGCTGCGTGGCGCACTGACTCAGGCGCATCAGGCCCATGCGGATCAGTTCAAGGCGCAGATGGCGCGGATCAGTTGCCATGCGGCATGGCAGCAACTCGCGGAACCACAGCGTCAAACCCTGCTGGCTAGTGCCGGAGCTTTGCCCCGTGCTGTTCCCGCGATGGGTTCCGATCAACAACTGCTGGCGGCGCTTCAGTCGTGTTCTCTGGCCAATGGGCAGTCCCAAACCGATGCCTTAGCCGCCCAGTTTGACAAGGCGCTGGCCGCTGCCATCATCGCTACGGAGCCGAAAGCCCGGCGGGTGACGCTGGCCGCTGCGACTCTTCACGATGCCGTTGAGCTGGAGGCGTGGTTACAGGAGGCTAAAACGGTGATTGAAGCTGCTTTGCAAGAGGGGCCGGTGATTGTCTAAAGGCTATTGCTTAACGAAATCCCCCCCGACCCCCCTTTTTCAAAGGGGGGAGCCAAGCCGCTGAATCTTTCGCCCTTTAGCAAAGGGGGATTTGAGCTTTCCCCCTTTAGCAAAGGGGGGCAGGGGGGATTTGAACCCTTTGGAGTAAAGACTTGGAGATTTCAGGTTTCACTCACGCGATAGGATCAGGTTATGTTGCCTTATCATGCTGACAACAAGTTGCTTGCGCGTGAATTGCGGAAAAATATGACTCAGGCCGAGCAAGTATTGTGGAGGCGATTGCGGCGCAAGCAGGTGTTGGGAGTAACCTTCTATCGACAGAAACCGCTGGCAGGTTATATCGCTGATTTTTATTGTGCGGTGGCAATGCTAGTGATTGAATTAGATGGTTCGCAACACTATGCACCGGATGCGCAACAATATGATGCAGTGCGAACCCAGACCTTGGAAGCGATGGGATTGAGGGTGCTGCGGTTTGATAACCAGCAGGTTTTGCAGGATTTGGAAGACGTGATGCAAGTTATTTTCGCTGAGGTAGAAGCGCGGAAATTTCCCCCAACCAAAATCCCCCCTGCCCCCCTTTGAAAAAGGGGGGAAATGAAAATCCCCCCTGCCCCCCTTTGAAAAAGGGGGAAAGGTTCAACGGTCTGGCTCCCCCCTTTGAAAAAGGGGGGTCGGGGGGGATTTCCACCACTTACCAACACGACACCCACACCTCATGCCTACTTCCCTCTCCAAAGAACACCGCAAGCTCCTCGAAAACACCACCACTGCCGCCCGCGTCCGGGCTGAATCGGGCTGTCGGGCGGCGCTGGAGTATCTGGCAGTGCATGAGCCGGAATCCCGCGATCACATGACGGTCGAGCAGCGCCGGTTGCGGGATCGGTTGCGGGCGCGAGGGCAAGCCTTGGGCGATGCCTGCGATGCGCGTTCCGGTAGCCAGGCACTGGATCATCTGGGCGAGCTGGCGGCGTATGAGCATTGGCATCGCCTGCTGTTCACGCGCTTTCTGACCGAGAATCATCTGCTGATGACCGATGAGGCCAATGGTGGCGTTCCGGTGACGTTGGCGGATTGTGAGGAACTCGCGCCGGAACTCGACGCCCGCGATGGTTTTGATCTCGCTTGTCGCTTTGCCAGCCTGACCTTGCCGGGGGTGTTTCGGCGCGATGATCCGGTGCTGGAGTTGCCGGTGGCGATCAACGATCAGGTGGCGTTGCGCCAATTGCTCAACGCGCTGCCCGCTGAGGTGTTTCGGGCGGATGATGCGCTCGGCTGGACCTATCAGTTCTGGCAAGCCCAGCGTAAGGATGAGGTGAATCGGTCGGGTAAGAAGATTGGGGCGGATGAATTGTCGCCGGTGACGCAGCTTTTCACCGAGGATTACATGGTGGAGTTTCTGCTGCATAACACGCTGGGCGCGTGGTGGGCGGGCCGAACGGGGCCGATCACGGCGGCGACGGAGGTGGCGGCGCGGGCGCAGGTGGCGTTGTCGGCGCGGGAGGGCGTGCCGGGGTTGGCGTGGCCGTATTTGCGCTTGGTGCAGGATGCGGCGACGCAGACCTGGCTTCCGGCAGCGGGGACGTTTGCCGGGTGGCCGGACGCGGTGAAGGGGATGCGCCTGCTCGATCCGTGCATGGGCAGCGGGCATTTTCTGGTGTTTGCGCTGCCGCTGTTGGTGCGGTTGCGGATGGAGGAAGAGGCGCTTGCTCCGGCGGCGGCGGTGACGGCGGTGTTGCGGGATAACCTGCACGGGCTGGAACTAGATGAACGCTGCACGCAGATTGCGGCGTTCAATGTGGCGCTGACGGCGTGGAAACTGGCCGGGTATCAAGCCTTGCCGCGTCTGAATCTGGCCTGTTGTGGGCTGGCTCCGCACGCAAAGAGAGAGGATTGGCTCACACTGGCGGGCGATCATTCCGGGATGCGGTTCTCAATGGGGGCGCTGTACGATCTGTTTCAGAAAGCGCCAGTGCTGGGCAGTCTGATTGATCCCAAGAAGGATAAGGCGACGAATTACGCGAGTTCTTTCCGGGAATTGCAGCCGCTCCTGGAACAGGCGCTGGCGGATGAACGCGCTGATGATGCCGCGCATGAATTGGCGGTCATTGCTCAGGGGATTGCGAAAGCCGCTGAATTGCTTGCCGCCCCATTCACGCTGGTGATGACGAATGTGCCGTATTTAGCGCGGGGCAAACAGGATGATGGACTCAAGGCGTATTGCGAACAGGTTCACGCCAATGCGAAAGCTGATCTTGCAACGTGTTTTGTGGAGCGGTGTTTAGAGTTCTGTGCCAACGGCGGCAGCACAACGCTGGTGACCCCGCAAAACTGGCTGTTTCTCGGCAGTTATAAAAAGCAGCGCGAATCTCTGCTAAAAATGGAAACCTGGAATCTGCTGGTGCGATTAGGGCCGGGTGCTTTTGAGACTATCAGCGGTGAAGTGGTCAATGCCATTCTGATCACCTTGACCCATGCTAAACCGGCTTCCGGCCAAATGTTGTGCGGCTTGGATGCCATTGTTCCGCGCACGGTAGAAGAAAAAGCGGCGTTGTTGCGGGATGCTGAAGTAGTGGCGGTGGAACAGGCGGGACAGTTGGGAAATCCAGATGCGAGGTTAATTATTGGACTCGAATTACATGGTGAACTTCTGATGAATTATGTGACAACCATCGAGGGACTCTGCACTGGAGACTCGGTGCAATTCATCACGACATTTTGGGAACATCCGCAAAAGGTGGCTGACTGGGAGTGGTTCATCCAGAAAGTTGACGAAACAACTTTATTTGGTGGACGGTCAGATATGCTCAAGTGGGAAGGTGGAGCTGGTTCTCTTCATGCTAATCCATCGGCTCACAACTTTCCAAGCCAAATCATGACCGGGCGACATATCTTGGGCAAGGCTGGTATTCGAGTTGCCCAGATGCGTAGTCTTCCATGCACCCTGTATAGCGGGGAGATATTTGGGAATAGCGGAGGAACAGTAGTCCCTCATGATTTGCAGCATTTACCGGCAATTTGGGTTTTTTGTTCGTCGTCAAAGTATTGTGAAAGCGTTCGTCAGATAGATCAGAAATTGAATGTTACGATTGCTACCCTCGCAAAAGTCCCCTTCGACCTCGCTCACTGGCAAGCGGTCGCCGCCGAAAAATATCCTGATGGTCTGCCCAAACCGCACAGCGACGACCCGACGCAATGGCTCTTCAACGGCCATCCCCAAGGCTCCGACCAACCGTTGCACGTCGCCGTGGCCCGCCTGCTCGGCTACCGCTGGCCGCGCCAAACCGGCTCCAGCTTCCCCGATTGCCCCGCCCTCGGCCCGGACGGCCTGGAAGCCTTCGCCGATGATGACGGCATCGTCTGCCTGCCGCCGCTCAACCGCGAACAACCCGCCGCCGCTCGCCTGCGCCAACTTCTCCACGCCGCGCTGGGTCCTTTCGACGAACGCGCCCTGATCGCCCGCGCCGGACTCAAAGGCAGCCAGGCCAAAACCCTCGAAGACTGGCTGCGCGACGAATTTTTCGCCCAACACGCCAAACTGTTCCACGACCGCCCGTTCATCTGGCACCTCTGGGACGGTCGCCCCGACGGCTTCCACGCCCTGGTCAACTACCACACGCTCGACCACGCCACCCTGCAAAAGCTCACCTACAGCTACCTCGGCAACTGGATTCAGCAACAGGCCGAAGACGCCAAAGCCGACAAGCCCGGCGCAGCCGTGCGGCTTGGTGCGGCCCAAAAACTCCAGACCCAACTCGCCGCCATTCTCATCGGCGAAGCCCCGCTGGACATTTTCGTGCGCTGGAAACCGCTGCACGACCAGGCGCAAGGCTGGCATCCCGACCTCAACGACGGCATCCGCCAGAACATCCGCCCCTTCCTTCTCGCCGGCGATGTCGGCAAAAAAGGCGCGGGCCTGTTCCGCAGCGTCCCGCTCGCGCTCAAAGACAAGGATCGCGGCAGCGAACCGCAGCGCCCCAAAGCCGATTACCCGTGGTTCTGGTGCGAAAAATCCCCTGGCACCGACCCGACCGGCGGCAAGGACTTTGTGGGCGCTCGCTGGAATGAAGTGCATCTCAGCCTGGGGTATAAATCCCCCCCAGCCCCCCTTTTTCAAAGGGGGGAGCCAGACCGCTGAATCTTTCCCCCCTTTAACAAAGGGGGGCAGGGGGGATTTGAATTTCCCCCCTTTAGCAAAGGGGGGCAGGGGGGATTTGTACTCTCCCCCTTTAGCAAAGAGGGGCAGGGGGGATTTGCCCTACAGGAATATTTGGAGAGTAGCCATGACCCAAGTTGTTTTAGACTTTGAACCCAGTGCATTTTCAGCCTTACGGCTGGGGCCGGCGGAATTTACGCGCGAGCTTAAAACGGCGGCCATCGTGCAATGGTACGCAGAAGGGCGTATCTCACAATCAAAATCGACTGAAATCCTCGGAATAAGCCGGGTTGAATTTCTCAATGAACTCTGCCGCCGAAAAGTACCCGCTTGCCAAGTGACTATCGAAGAATTGCGTGAGGAAATCAGTGGCTTCTAACCCGTTCATCATCAATGCTTCCCCGCTCATTTTTCTTTACAAAATTAGCGGGCTGGAGTGGGTCTGCCGCTTGGCTGACAGCCGAATTGTGGTTCCTCAAGCCGTTATCCAGGAAATTGCCGCCGGCGATGGCGGTTACGAGATGATGGCCCGAATCAAAAATGATCCCTGTTTCTCGGTGGTCGCCAACGTACCCATTCCACCGGTGGTGGCCGCATGGGATTTGGGCGCAGGTGAAACCCAAGTATTATCCCAAGCGATCCAAACGCCTAAAACCATAACGGTACTTGATGACAAAGCTGCACGAGAGTGCGCTAAGAGTCTTGGCTTTAACGTGCTTGGAACCCTTGGAATCCTGTTGATTGCCAAACGGCGCGGATGGATTCCCGCAGCGCGGCCTGTCGTCGAACAATTATTGACGCAGGGAATGTTTCTATCGCCTGGATTGATTGCTATGGCTTTAGCCGAAGTAGGGGAATAAAAGCCCATGCCGATGAATGACCGGCGATCCAGCGTAGGGCGGGTTAGGCGTCAGCCGTAACCCGCCATTGTGGGAAGAGTCCCCGGTGATGGCGGGTTACGCTACGCTAACCCGCCCTACAATGAGCCAACAATCCATCCCCATGACCGTCCTGACCGCCCTTCTCCATGCCCTGCGCGATGCCGCCGCCTACAACTCGCACGAACTGGCCGCGCCCCGAGTCATCCTGTGGCCTGATGAGGCGCGGGAATGGACCTCGTGCATCGAAGCCTTGCGGGCCAGCCATCCCGCGCTGTGGTCACTGGGCGACTATGCCCCTGAAACCGCCACCGGCCCGGCAGTTTGGTTGCGCTACCAGTTGGAAACTCACACCAGCACCGCCGTACCCGTGATCTACCTGCCCGGCATCGGTCGCCCGTCCTTTCGCAGCGCCGCCCAATGTCCAAAACCCGCGCAGCACCTGTTCGCGCTGCAATTCCAAGGACAATTCTGGACGCAGAACAATGGCAAGGACTGGACGCCCTGCACTTTCCTGGCGAGCGCCAACGGCGGCCTTGGCCTGGACGTAGGGACTGATCCAGACACGCAAAAAGCCCTTCAGGAAAGTCTGCGGGCCTTATTGGATATTGAAGTGGCAACCCTGCGCGGGTGCAAATTGGAAGCGGCGGACTTCCGCGCCCTGGTCACCAAAGACCCGGTGCGAACTCTATTGCGCTGGATGGGCGATCCGGCCCGCACCCAGCAAGAACTGGAACGCGCCGGATCGGCATGGGCCAGTTTCCGGGCAGTCTGTCGGGATAGCTACGGCTTCGATCCAGAGAAAGACGGCGTACTCACCGCCGCCGAAAAGCTGACTCAAGGCAAAACGGCCTGGAGTCTGGTCTGGGAACGCTACAAGGAAGCCCCCCGCGCCTATCCGGGCATCCAACAGCGGCTGGAAGCCCTGCCCCCGCTGAGTCTGTTTGAAGAACCGAGCGAATATCAGCCACGCACCAATCAACACGCGGAAAAACGACTGGAAACCGATCTGCTGGCGCTGGCGACCGTCTCGCCCCAAGCAGCCCTCGCCAAAATCAAGACGCTGGCCGCTGAACACGCCCCCCGCGCCACCTGGGTGTGGGCCACGTTGGACGAATCCCCGCTGGCATTGTCCATCGGCTACTTGCGCCAAGCCGCCGAGGTCATTCAAACGTCCGGGACCCCGACCACTTGGGACGCGCTGGCCCATGACTATGCCACGCGGGGCTGGCAAGCCGACCGCAGTGTGTGGCAAGCCTTGGCCGCCGCCCGTTCCAGCGCCGCCACTCAGGCTGTCACCGCCGCGATCCGCGCCATCTATCTCCCCTGGCTGGAAAAGTTCGCCTCTCTCGCCCAATCACTGGCTGCGACCTATCCCACCACCGGCCCGCAACACTGCCGCACGCTGCGCGTTGAAACCGGCACGGTTTATCTGTTTGCCGACGGCTTGCGCCTCGATCTCGCCCGCTGTCTCGAAACCCGGCTCCGCGCTGCCAGTTTAGCCGGTGAAATCACCCTGACTTGGGACTGGTCCGCCTTGCCCACCGTGACCGCCACCGCGAAACCCGCTTGGCAACCGCTGGCGGCAAAACTCGGCGGGCCGCTGGAAGGCGCCGGCTTTCAAGTCAAGGAACGCCACACCGGCAAGGCGCTGGTTCAAGCCCGCTTCAAAGCTCTGTTACCCGAACTCGGACTGACGTTCCTCGAAGCCAACGCACTGGGTTTACCCACTGGCTGCGCCTGGACCGAATACGGATCAGTGGATACCTACGGCCATGAGCAAGGCGCAAAGCTGGCGTGGCGGGTCGAGGAAGAGTTGGCCGGGTTGCAGCAACGCATCGCCGATCTCCTGCACGCCGGCTGGGCCAAGGTGACCGTCATCACCGATCACGGCTGGTTGATGCTACCCGGTGGGCTGCCCAAAGCCGAATTGCCCAAGCATCTGACCGCGTCGCGCTGGAGTCGCTGCGCCCTACCTGAACCCGATGCCCAGCACGGCTACCCGCTCACCGCCTGGTTTTGGGACGCTACCGAAGCCGTCGTCCTGGCTCCTGGCGTTTCCTGTTTCGTCGCCGGAATGGAATATGCCCACGGCGGATTGACGGTGCAGGAAGCGTTAATTCCGTCCTTAACAGTCACGGCCCAGGTCGGCGGCGGAGCGACAGCGGTCGTTTTGAAAGACCTGAAATGGTCGGGACTGCGGCTGAACGTGGTGCTGGAGGGTGCGAAAGGCTTGACCGTGGATCTCCGCCGCCAAGTTGCGGATGCGGTGACCAGCTTGGCCGCCAGCCCAATGACCGGCGCGGCGAACGGCCAGAAAACCAGCCTGCTGGTCGCCGATGATGAGACGCTGGGAACAGACGCTTGGCTCGTGGTCGTTGACGCCACCGGCCAACCGTTGTTGAAGCACCCGGTGGTGATCGGGGAACGCTAAGCCCCCTTTGGAAAAGGGGGGTTGGGGGGATTTCGCGAGTTCAAATCCCCCCTGCCCCCCTTTGCTAAAGGGGGGAACGGCTGTGCATCATTTCGCGGCCATCACCCAATAAATCAGGATTTCAATAACATGCAGCTCGACGCTCTGGATCACATCGCTGCCCAAGCCTTTGAGGGCTACCTGGTGCGCAAAGACCTGGTGCGCCAATTCAAAGGCCAATACCCGGTACCCACTTATGTGGCTGAGTTTCTGCTGGGACGCTACTGCGCCAGCGTAGACGAAACCGAAATCCAGGAAGGACTGGCCATTGTGCAGCGGCAATTGTCCAGCCGAACCGTCCGGGCCGGCGAGGAAGAACTGTTTAAGGCCCGCGCCAAGGAACAGGGCCGGGTCAAGATCATCGATCTGATCAAGGCCCGGTTGGACGCCAAGAATAATTGTTTCCTGGCCGAACTGCCCAGCCTGCGGTTGAACGATGTACGGATTCAGGACGAGCTGGTGAATACCCACGACCGGATGCTCACGGGCGGTTTTTATGCGGAAGTCGACCTGACTTACGACCCCCACATTGCCGAGGAAAAAAACGGACGACCCTTCGGCGTCGAGTCGCTGCGCGAAATCCAGCTCTCCAAGCGCAATGTGCTGGAAACCCTGTGCGCGGGGCGGACGCTCTTTACGTTCCAGGAATGGCGGGATTTACTCCTGCGGAGCATCGGGCTGGAACCGGCGGTTCTCGGCGAGCGCACCTGCGATATCATGCTGCTGCGGATGGTCCCGTTCGTGGAAAATAACTATAACGCGGTGGAACTGGGGCCACGCGGGACGGGTAAAAGCCACCTTTACCAACAGGTCTCGCCTTACGCGCATCTGGTTTCGGGCGGCAAGGCCACCGTAGCCAAGATGTTCGTCAACAACCAAAACGGCCAGCGCGGTCTGGTCTGTCAATACGACGTGGTTTGCTTCGATGAAGTCGCCGGCATCGCTTTCGATCAGAAGGACGGCGTCAACATCATGAAGGGCTACATGGAATCCGGCGAGTTCAGCCGAGGCAAGGAGAGTATTCGCGGCTTCGGGGGCCTGGTGATGGTGGGCAACTTTGAAGTCGATGTCGAACACCAACAGCGCATGGGTCACCTGCTCGGCCCGCTCCCGCCGGAAATGCGCGATGACACGGCTTTTATGGATCGGATCCATGCCTACTTTCCCGGCTGGGACGTGCCGAAAGTGAACCGTGAGCAATTGACCGAACACTTTGGCCTGGTCAGCGATTTCCTCTCCTCCTGCTGGAATCACCTGCGGGCGCAAAGCCGGGTCAACCACCTCCAGGGTCGCCTCCATTTCGGCGGCGCGTTGAGTGGCCGCGATACCACCGCCACCCAAAAAACCATGAGCGGATTGCTCAAACTGATGTTCCCCGATCCCGAAGCCCCGATTCCTGACGACGCGCTGGAGTGGGCCGCCAGGCTGGCGCTGGAATGCCGCCGCCGGGTCAAGGAACAACAAAAGCGCATCGGCGCCGCCGAGTTTCGCAACACCCATTTCAGCTTCACCCTGCTCCCGGACGGCATCGAGCAGTTTGTTTCCACTCCTGAACTGCGTCATGAAAACAGTATCGGCAGCGACCCGCTCCCGGCCGGTCAGGTATGGGCCTTGTCGCCCGGTAGCACCGATGAAAATCCCGGCCTGTTTCGCATTGAAGTCACCGAAGGCCCCGGCAGTGGCTTGCGGATTCTCAATCAAAGCCCACCGGGACCGCTCAAAGAAAGTGTGCGTTGCGCCGAACAGAATCTCTACGCCCGCGCCAGGGAACTGGTCGGGGATCGCGACCCCCGCGCCCACGAGTTCACTCTCCAATTTCGCGCCTTTGATGCTGGTAAAAGTGCGGCAGCGACCGGAATCCCTATTTTGCTGGCACTGTGTTCCGCGCTGGTCGAGCGCAGTCTGGAAGGCGGGCTGGTGGTGGTCGGCGGACTGAATCTCGGCGGTTCCATCGAACCGCTGTACAACGCGGTCAGCATCATTGAACTGGCTGCCGATAAAGGGGCGCGGAAAATCCTCATTCCGGTTTCGGCTCGCAAGCAATTGTTTGATCTACCCGATGACTTGGCGACTAAAGTCACCGTCGTGTATTACGCGAATGCCAAAGACGCACTGCTCAAAGCTCTGAGCGACTAGGTGATGCCGGGTATTACTCCGATTGTGGGCTTGTCGGTCGAGTTGCTTATTCTCAGGTAAATGAGTTTATCGAAGAGCCGGGCTAGGATTACGCCATTTCCTTCGACTTCATCGGCCCGCGCATTGACGAACTGCTGGCCGCGTTCCCGGAACCCCAGCAGGAATCCCTCTGGCGCTGGCTGGAAGACCGCCATACCGTGGGCGAACACTTGGCGATTGCGCCCCCGGCCACCGTTGCCCACCTCGAAGCCACGGCCGTAATCGTCGATCTTGCTCACCGCCACCGTCGCCGGCTGATTGAACGCCAGTTTCGACAGGCTCTGCTTGGACTTCTGCCCGAACGGTTGCGCCAGTTCCGGCGCGTCGATCCCCGCCAGCCGTACCTTCACCTGCCGGTTGCCGGCCACCAACAGGGTGAGGGTATCGCCGTCATGAACGCCCACCACCCGGCCCGTCAGCGTCTCCGCCTGCACGGTCAGTGCGACCAGCAGCAGTGACAGAAAGCAAAGAACGCGCGTCATAGAGTCTGCGACTGCGACTGCGATTGTGCAGTAATTCTCATTTTGACCAATTTCCATCAACCCGTTGGGGCTACGAAACGGGAACCCACAACAACTTGTGGGTGACAGCGCCAAAATGAGAATTGCTGGCGATTATGACTGCGATTGTGACTGCGACTGATGCGGTCGATGGTGCGCCGACACCACCATATCCTCCATCACTTCCAGCACGATTCGCTGACGTTGTGCCGGCAATTGCTCCCACAGCGCCAATAACCGCTGCTCCATCGCCACATCTTCCAACGTCGCCGTCTTCGCA
>JBATNZ010000160.1:0-13280 GCA_049290615.1 Candidatus Contendibacter sp. | reverse complement strand
CCACCACCCAGGACCAGACCGACGCGGGCCCGGCCCGGCGCGGCGTCGGCGGCGCTCGCGGCCATCGGGCCGACAAGAACAAGCAGGAACAGAGCGAAGAGCAAACAGGACAGAGAGCGATTTATTCGGCGATTGCGCATGATGAAGTTGACCGAGAGTGGTTGTCGGTGGGGGTGCTCAGTATTCAGCGGAAATTCAGAAAGTCTATGCGACGATGGCTGCAAAAATACGATGAGGAAATTCCAGAAAGGCCGATACAGTGGGGTGGTTATGAGCGACAAGCAATCCGAATCCTTGCGCGGCGACTTGGCGTCCGCGGATCCTGAGGCGCGTGACCGGCGGGAGTTTCTGCTGAGCCTGGGCAAATGGTCGAAGGTGGTCATTGGCGGCGTCCTGCTGGGCGGGGCGCTGGTTCCCGATCAGGGCGCCGAGGCATGGGGTGGCGGCCCCGGTGGCGGCGCTGGCCTTTGGTATAATTCCGGTGCTGGCTGGGGCGGGTGGGTCCAACAGCCGTGGGGTTGGTATGATAGACCGCGCTGGTATAATGGACCGCGCTGGTATGATGGACCGCGCTGGCGTGGCAACGACTGGTATGACCGGCCCCGGTACAACCGACCCTGGTACAACGGGGGGGGCTGGTATAATGGCTGGTACAACCGCTGACCTTCCCATGAACGACTTCATCTACGAAATTCCCGTGGAGTGGATTCCAGCCTACCGGGGCAAACCGTTGATCGTCCGTGCCCGCGAGCCGGCGGCGCTGGCGACTGCCCTGGCGGACGAAGAACCCGAGCACATCACCGGCGTGCGATTGCTGTCCCTGGCCGCCGATTCCGAAGCGTTGAACGCCTGGGCGCCGGGCTTGCCGGTGGATTTGGTGATGGCCGATCCCGCCGCCGAGTTTCCCCTCCTCTATCGGCACGTCGACTTGCTCGATCACCATCCGGTGCGGGTGATTATCCCGGTGCGGCCCGGATTCGCCAAGGCGGTCAGGGTGGCGGTTTCGCTGCATTTCGCGGTGTGGCTGGAGCCGGGCCAGCCCGAACCGGCGCTGATCGAGGAATTGGCCGAGGTCATGGCGTTCTATCTGCGCCAGCCGACCGTCGCCCAGCCGGTTGAATTCTTTCACAGTGTGCTGCTGGGTTTTTACCACGACGATCCGGCGCCCTTGTGGGTGGTGCTGGACGCGGATCCGCAGTCTCTGCGCCTTGTCGCCGACGATGGCACGGAAGGGTTGCCGGGACGGCTGGCGGGCGTCGAAACCACGATTGCGGTCGATGCCGATCTCGGCGCATGGATCGCACGGGTGCTGGCGACGGCGGACGAATGCCGGAGTTGCGAATTTTTGAAGAGTTGCGGCGGTTACTTCAAATGGCCGCGCCGGGATTACGACTGCACCGGTGTGAAGCGGCTGTTCGGTTCGCTGCGAGACGCCGCCGCCGAGCTGCGCCGCGATCTTGATTCGGCTCCGACTGGCTGAAGAATCACCCTCACCTCTTCTCTCCCGCTAGCGGGAGAGAGATTCTCTTATATAGCCTCGATAGTTATCGCTGCTGCTGATTCCGGCCGTAGATGTTGCCGACTACGCCGCCAGCCACGCCGCCAATGATTGCGCCCGTTCCGGCACTGCCGCCGCTCAACCCGCCGATGGCCGCGCCGCCCAGCGCGCCGATGGCCGCCCCGCTCATTGTGCTTTGCTGGGTGGGGGTCATGTTGGTGCAGCCGACGCTGAAGGCGAGCGCCGGAATCGCAATCAAATAACCGATCTTTCTCATGGTGTGTCCTCTTACTTTGTCTTGGCCGGGCCGGCTTTGGGCGCGACCATCTGAAACCAGATCACTTCGATAATCGGCTGCTGCTGCTTGTCGGGATTGGCCTTGTAGTAGGCGTCCACGGTTTCCACGATCTGTGGCAGGGCCATGCCGTCCAGGGCCTTGACCAGCTTGGCGACGGTGGTGCGGTGCTTGGGATTGGGACCGGTCAACTGATATTCGACCATCGCCATGTTCAGGATGCCAAGCAGGTAGGCTCGTCTCTCGGTATCGCTGGCTTTTGACCAGTGCTCGCCGGTGGGAATCCGCCATTCCTGCTTGGCCGGCGTTGCGGATTGCGCCGGTTGGGATTCAACGGGCTTGGCGGCGGGCGGCGCGGATTTGGCCGCCTGGGCCGCGGACCAGTCGGGCAAGCTGGCGGCCAGGCCGAGCGAGAGCAGGATTGTCGCAAGACGACGTTTTGTCGGCATGAAGATCCTCCTTGGGAGGGTGGGTTCGGAAAGGAAATTCTGATGCGGTTCGCCGGAGCTTCGCCACATCCTACGGGTTGGCCTGGGCCGCCTTGCGTTCCTGCCAGCGGTTATAAATCCAGACCCCGACGAAATAGGCGATGGTGACCCCAAGGCCTATCCAGATCAGCAGGGGCGCGAGGTTGGAAAAGGCCACATTGATGATCCCGCCGGTGAGGATAAAGATGGCGACCACGCACAACCGCCAATCATAATAAATACCCGCCAGATAGGTGCTCAGCGCGATGACCAGCGTGATGATGAACCCGCCCTGCCGGTCGTCGATCAAATCAATGATGTTGTTATGGCCGGCGGACAACGCGTAGAGCAGAAACGCCAGCGCGAGCACCGCGCCCCAGTGCAGAATCTGACGCATGACGAGCATCAGCCGGGCTTTCAGGGTTGGCTCGATGTTGTTCCACTGGGTAACGATGCAGATCAGACCAAAGATCGGGATCAGCCAGTGCCAGTACCAGCGACTGCTGACCAGATCGTAAGTGGCGTAGACGGTGCCGATCCAAGACAGCACGATCATGAGATAGAAGCCAATGTCTTTGGCGCGAAACAGCCGCCGCAGCAGACTGGTTTGGGTTGGGGCCGGTTCGGTTGGGGTCAGTTCGAGTTCGGGCATGACGGTTTCCTTGCCTGGGTTCGGTGTTGTTGGGCGGGTCTATGGGCGCATATTAGCGCATACCCCGCCGATGAAGCGCGCGGTGGCGTCCAGCACCGTTTCCCGCGCCTGGTGGTGGGGGACGTGGGCGCAATCGGGCAGCCACAGAATTTCGGCGGGTCCGAATACCCCGGCGGCGATGGCGTCCACTTGGGCGCGGGTGCCGTATTCGTCGTCCGCGCCCTGGATGATCAGGGTCGGACAGGTGATGCGGCGCAATTCGTCCGCCATGTTCCAGTCGCGGCGCTCGGGTCGCAGCCAGGCGTCGCCCCAGCCCCGGAACATGGCCTCGGTGTTGGCGCCGTGGTAGCGCCGCAGCCCGTCCCGCAACAAACCCTGGTCGTAGGCGGCGCGGGCGAGGCGAATGCCGGCCAGACACTCCTCTTCGACGAAAACGTGCGCCGCTTCGCTGATCACGGCGCGAGTCCGCTCGGGATACGCGGCGGCGAACAGCAGGGTAATGGAAGCGCCGTCGCTGTGGCCGAACAGAATAGGCGGATCGACGATGCCGCAGGCCGCCAGTACCTCGGGCAGGCTGTCTTGCGCCTCCCGGTGCAAATAATCATCGGGGCGCGGCCCGGTCAGCGGTTCGGAGCGGCCATGGCCCCAGCGCTCGTATACCAGCCCCGGCAGACCGGTTCGGGCGCACAATTCCGCCGGAAAGTGGCTCCATTGGTTGATGCTGCCCAGGCCCTCGTGCAGAAAGACCAGGGTGGGACCAGCGGCGGCGTGGGGGGGGAGCAGGCGTTCGGCGTGCAAGCGACGGCCGGCGGCGTGAAGATCGAAGCGGTGGCGGTGGACGGGCGCGGTCATGGGCGTTCAGGCGATTCGCTGGTCCTGGAACATGGCCAGCAGGATGTCCAGGCGTTGCCGGGGTTCGCTCATTTCCAGCAGCGCTTGGCGGACATGCAGCGGCAACGGCAGGATCTCCGTTAACCGGTTGCCGATCCAGGCGGCACTCTCCCAGTCCGGGGCGAGAAACCGGGCGTGGAGTTGCACTGCTTCGTTCTCCAGCAGATCGCGCAGGACTCGCGCCAAAGGTTCGTGGCTGGGCAGGGGCGGCAGCATCGGATCGTCCGGCAACCACAACACCTGACCGAGCAACAAGTTATCAGGCTGAATCCGGTGACCGATCACCCGCAGGCGCTGCACGCCCAGACAGGTGATGCCGAGCAGGCCGTCGTCCATCGAGTCGAAATCCACGATGCGCGCCAGGGTGCCGACCGGGTGGATGCTGGTGGGTTGGCCGCCCGCCTCGGACCGTTCGTGAATGGTTACGATGCCGAAGCCGCTATCGGTACGTAGACAGGCGCTGACCATGTCCAGATAGCGAGCTTCAAAAATCCGCAGGGGCAGAACCCCGCCGGGAAACAGCACGGTCTCGAGCGGGAATAGCGGCAGTTCCTGGGTGGCGGTCGCGATCATGATGGTTCACCTCGCTTCCGATTCCTGGCCCCAGCGCGGCAGCAGCGCGTGTGGGATGTCCAGTTGGTCGAGAATTCTGGCTACGATGAAGTCCACCAGTTCCGCGACCGTGGTCGGGCGGTAATAAAACCCTGGGTTGGCCGGCAGGATCACCGCGCCGGCGCGGGCCAGTCGCAGCATATTTTCCAGATGGATCACGGACAGCGGCGTTTCCCGCAGCGCCAGGATCAGCTTGCGCCCCTCCTTGAGACTGACATCGGCGGCCCGCTCCAGCAGATTGTCGCTGTTGCCGTTGGCGATGGCGGCCAACGCCCCGGTGGTGCAGGGGCAGACCACCATCGCCAGCGCCAGCGCCGAGCCGCTGGCCGGTGGCGCGGTCCATTCGTCCTGCCCGAATACCCGCAACTGGTCGGGATCGCAGCGGTAATGTTCGGTCAGCACCCGCTGGATGTCGCGCGGCCGGCCCGGCAAGCGCAACTCGGTTTCCATATGGATGACGATCTGGGCGGCCTTCGAGAGCAGCAGTTGCACCGGGTGGCCGGCTTCCAGCAGGCAGTGCAGCAACCGCAAACCGTAATCCGCGCCGGACGCGCCGGTCATGCCGAGAATGATGGGGCGGGGCGCAAGCGGTTCGGACATCAACGCGTGATCGGATGAGTTTGGGAATGCTGGAAACTTTCGGGGCGATGGCTAGGGTCTGTCAAGGCAAAATGCAGCCTCTAAAGCGGTCACCATCGATGACGGCGCGGTTGGGCCTATAATGAGAACCAGTCCCATCTTATAGGTTCCCTCGCCATGTTGGGTGTTTTTCTCGATCGCGACTCGCTGGATCGCGGCGATCTTGATTTCGGCGGCCTCGACCGGATCTTGCCGAACCTGCGCTATTACCCCGCTACCACGCCCGATCAGGTCGCCGCGCGGATTGAACAAGCGGAGGTGGTGATCAGCAACAAGGTCGTGCTGGACGCCGCCGCCTTTGAACGCGCCCCGCGCCTGCGGCTGATTTGCGTCGCCGCCACCGGCGTCAATAACGTGGACCTGGGAGCGGCGGCGGCGCGGGGTGTTACCGTCTGCAACTGCCGGGGCTATGGCACGCCGGCGGTGATTCAGCATGTGTTCGCGCTGTTGCTGGCGCTATGCACCCGCTGGCCCGATTACCAGCAAGCGGTGCGGGACGGTCGCTGGCGGCGGGCCAGTCAGTTCTGCCTGCTGGATTTTCCGATCCGCGAGTTGGCCAGCAAGACGCTGGGCATCGTCGGTTATGGCGAACTGGGCCAGGGCGTGGCGCGGGTGGCCGAGGCGTTCGGAATGCGGGTGCTGGTTGCCCAGCGGCCCGGCACGATGGAGGTGCTGGAAGATCGGGTGCCGCTGCCGGTGCTGTTGCCGCAGGTGGACATACTCAGTCTGCATTGTCCGCTGACGCCGGAAACCCGCGGCCTGATCGGCGCCTGGGAGTTGGCGCTGATGCGCCGCGACGCCATCCTGATCAACACTGCCCGCGGCGGGCTGGTGGACGAGGCGCTGCTGGCCGCCGCGCTGCGCCAGGGCGCGCTGGGTGGGGCAGGGGTGGACGTGCTGAGCCTGGAACCGCCGGTGGCCGGAAACCCACTACTGGCGCCGGATATCCCCAACCTGATCGTCACCCCGCACTGCGCCTGGGGTAGCCGTGAGTCCCGCCAGCGCCTGGTCGAGCAACTGGCGGAGAATATCGCGGGTTTTCTGAGCGGCGCGCCGCTGCGGGTGGTGAGGTGAGTACGTTCGGACCCGACGCGGCCCCGCTGGAATCTCCGACGGTCTTGGCGGGCGATGCCGATCCTGGCGATCCGCCGCTGGTCAGCCTCATCGTCCGTAGCATGGCCCGTTCCACCCTGCCCGAGGCGCTGGACAGCATCGCTCGGCAAACCTATCCCAACGTCGAGACCGTGGTCGTCAACGCCCTTGGTCTCGACCATCCACCGCCGGGTACAGGGTGCGGACCATTCCTGCTGCGTTTCGTGGATCGCGGTCGGGCGCTGGATCGCAGCGCCGCCGCCAACGCCGGGCTCGACGCGGCGCGCGGTCGCTATATCGGCTTTCTGGACGATGACGATCTGCTGTTCCCCGATCATGTGGCGGTGCTGGCCGAGATCCTGCGGCGGCAAGCGAACGCTCGGGTAGCCTACAGCGGCGTGCGGATGATCGCCTATCGACCCGATGGCACACCCGATTTCGAGATATTGCTGAATCAGCCTTTTCATTCGCCGAGCTTGCGGGCGCAGAACTACATTCCGATACACGCGGTACTGTTTGATCGCATCCTGCTGGAAGCGGGCTGCCGGTTCGATGAGAGCCTGACGCTGTACGAGGATTGGGATTTCTGGCTGCAATTAGCCTCACACAGCGAGTTCTTGCATGTTGACCATATCACCGCCTGCTACCGCAATTTCGGCCACTCCGGTTTTGGCCTGCAAGCCGATCCGGCCAAAGTCGCCGCCGGGCGGGCCGCGCTGTTCGACAAGTGGCGAAAAATTTGGTCGGGGGCGGAATTGAGCGAGGCGCTGGCGGCCCTGCGCGATGGCATCATCCACCGGCAGCCCCACAACCACGCGGCCGAGTTCCCGGCGCTCGAACCGTTGGCTACGCGGCTGGCCGAACAAAGCGCCCTGCTCCAGCATGTGCTGGAGCGGCTGGATACTGATCGACAGGCGCGGGAAGATCTCCGCGACCGCCAGCGCCGGATTGACGAACTGTCGGAAACGGTGCTGAACCTGCGCGACCAGATAGGCGAACGGTCCCGACAACTTGAACAAATCCAGCGGTCCACTTCCTGGCGGGTCACCCGGCCGCTGCGCGGGCTGGCGCGCACCCTGCGGCGGCTGCGCGGTTCAGGGCCGCGGTGAATTCCCAAGCCCAAAAAAGCGCGCCAGCGCCGCCCAACTCCGGGTCATCACCCGGCGAAGTTCCCGGCCATCGACCCGTCGCCGTTCCTGAATCCCTTGCCGCTGCCGCCAGACCCGCGGCAGTTCGCGCAGGGCGTCCGCCTTGGCCCGCAGCGCGACCCGCCCCTGCCCCCGCCATCCCAGCCAGGCAATACCGAGCAAATTGAGTGCGAGGTGCGCCGGCAGGTACAGCCAGAACCAGGGGTCTGGCATGTTTTTGAAGTAGGTCCAGACCAGGTTGCGATGGCCGTGATAAGTTGCGAACTCGCTGCGAATTCCAGTTGTTCCGGAACCGACGTGATGAACCACCGCCGCCGGTGCGTACAGACAGCGATAACCGAGCAGGCGGAGACGAAAGCCCAGATCGACGTCTTCCATGTAGCAAAAGAACGTTTCATCAAAACCGCCCGCCTCGACGAACGCCCGCCACCGGTACAACGCCGCCGCCGCGCAGGGGGCGAAAATCTCCTCGACCCGCAAACCCTGCTCGGCCGCCGAACCGCCATGCCCGCGCCGCCAAGCCAGGCCGCTGGCGTGGTAGCAGTCGCCGGCGCCGTCCAGTCGATCTGGATCGGTGGCATCCAGCAACCGGCTGCCAAAGACATCGTACCGTGGATAGTCCGCCGCTGCCTGGCGCAAGGCCGCCAGCCAGTCAGGAGCGGGAAACGCATCGGGATTGAGCAGCGCCAGCCATTCGGTGGGTTCGCCGCGGGCCACCGCCAGATTGTTGGCGGCGGCAAAGCCGCGATTTTCCGGGCAGCGAATCACTCGCAACCAGGGGAATGTCCGCTCCGCGCGATCGGTGCTGCCATCGGTGCTGGCGTTATCCACCAGCACCGTTTGGCGCGGATGCAGGGTCTGGGCGGCAAGCGCCTGGAGGCAACGGTCGAGATAACAGCCACCGTTATAATTGACGATGACAACGGTAAGGTCGAAGACGGCGGTCATTGGACAAAAGACTGGTATTTCATCCACTGTGAAATGACGGATTCATGATCGACGGCATCGGCGAAATGGTGGATGGCGCCGGGCTGATCGATCCTAAACGGCTGCGATTTTTCCGTGAGTTCCGCGAGTCCCATGGACCGGTTGCCCGGCTACGATCCTTGTCCGTGTGGCTGCTACGGCAAATGCGGTCGTTCCAGATACTCGTGCGACTGCATTTCCTGCAAGCGGCTGACGGTGCGCTGAAACTCGAATTTCAGCTTCTCGCCGCTGTAGAGTTCCAGCACCGGCGCGGCGGCGGACAGGATCAGCTTGACGCTGCGGTCGTAGAACTCATCCACCAGGTTGACGAAACGCCGCGCCTGATTCTCCATCTGCCAGTCCATCACCGGCAGGTTGGAGATCAGCACGGTGTGATAGCAGCGGGCAATTTCGATGTAGTCGGCGGTGCCGCGCGGCCCATCGCAGATCGCCCGGAAATTGAACCAGACGATGCCGTCCGCCTCGCGCAGGGTGGGAATGTAGCGGCCCTCGATTTCCACGTCGCCGCCGCGATGGCCCGGTTCGGGCGCAATATTGTTGAACACCTCGTTCAGAATCTGTTCGGCTTTGTCGTCCAGCGGATAATGATAAATCTCGGCCTTTTCCAGATAGCGCAGCCGGTAGTCCACTCCGCCGTCCACGTTCAACACGTCCACGTACTGTTTGAGCAGCGCGATCGCCGGCAGGAAGCGGGCGCGTTGCAAACCGTCCTTGTACAGGCCGTCCGGCTCGATGTTGGAGGTGGTGATCAGGGTGACGCCGCGGGCGAACAATTCCTTGAGCAGCCCGTACAGCAGCATGGCGTCGGTGATGTCGGACACGAAGAACTCGTCCAGGCAGATCACCCGCGCTGTTTCGGCGAAGCGGCGAGCGACCACCCGCAGCGGATCCTGCTGGTTTTGCAGTTGTTTCAACTCGGCATGCACTGCCCGCATGAAGCTGTGGAAGTGGATGCGCTGCTTGCGCTCCAGCGGCAGGGCATCGAAGAAGGTATCCACCAAATAGGTTTTACCACGCCCCACGCCACCCCACAGATACAACCCGCGCACGGCCGGCGGGCCGGCGGCGGATTTGTCGCGCCCGGCCAGTCGGGCGAGCAACCCCGACTTCTTGCTGGCGGCCGGCTCCGGCTGGGCCAGCAGTTGCTCGTAAATCTTTTGCAGGTACAGGACAGCGCGTTCCTGGGCGGGATCGTGCTGGAAACCTTCCCGTTGCAAATCGCGGCGATAGCGTTCGTAGGGCATGGCGGAACTCGAAAACGGGTTGTTTTAGTGACTGGGCAGGGACAGTGGCCGCCCGCGCGGATGGTGATGGGGCGGCGGGATATACTGCGACCAGTCGCGGGTGGCGTCGCCGAAGGCGAAGAAATCCGGGTTGATCAACACCGGTCGGGCGTTGTAGCGCAGCGGCCGGAACTGGGTGTCGGTCAGATAACCGCCGGCTTCCTCCAGGATGATCTGGGCGGCGGCGGTGTCCCATTCGCCGGTTGGACCAAAGCGCGGGTAGAGATCGGCTCCGCCCTCGGCGACCAGGCAGGATTTCAGGGCGCCGCCCAGGGAGATATGGCGATGCGGACCGAGCAGGCCGAGATAATCCTGCAAGCGCCGGGTGCGGTAGGAACCCTGGCTGCTGATTACGCGCACCGGGTAGTGGCAAACCCGCGTGGCCCGGATGCGCTGGGCGGTCTGGCCGCCGGGCTGCTTGAAAGCGCCGCCGCCGCGCCAGGCTTGATAGCAGATCCCGCCGACCGGCAGTAGAATCAGGCCGAGCACCGCCTCGTGGCGGTGAATCAGGGCGATGTTGACCGAGAATTGATCGCTGCGCTTGATAAACTCGCGGGTGCCGTCGAGCGGGTCCACCAGCCATAGCCACTCCCAGCCGCTGCGTTCGGCGAAGCCGACATCGGCCGCTTCTTCGGACAGGATCGGGATGCCGGGGGTCAGTTCCGCCAGGCCGCACAGGATGCAAGTGTGGGCGGCGAGGTCGGCCTCGGTGACCGGACTCTGGTCGGCCTTCTCGGTGACGCTGAAGCCGCCGGCGTAGACGTCCAGAATACGACGCCCCGCCTCCCGGGCGATGGCCTGAACCGGCTCCACCAGGGCGGCTAGATCGATGTCGGGGGCGTCGGGCATGACGCGGGATACCTCGCGGATCGGTGGGCGCGCGCGAATGCGGCGCGATCTGCTTTAATTCTACACAATCCCAGCCCAAGCCGGTTGCCGGCGGAGTTTCGTGATGACCACGCGGTTGCCCTGGCCGCTGATTCGCACCGTCCTGCTCGACATGGACGGCACCTTGCTGGATTTGCGGTTCGACAACCAATTCTGGCGGGAACTGGTGCCGGCGCGCTACGCCGAGCGCCACGGCCTGTCGCTCGACCAAGCCCGCGCCGAGGTGGCGGCTCGTACCCGGGCGGTGGAGGGTACGCTGGCCTGGTACTGTCTGGATTACTGGACCCGGGAACTGGCGCTGGACATCGTGACCCTCAAGCGCGAAATCGAACATTTGATCGCCGTTCATCCACATGTGCTGGAGTTTCTGGACGCGCTGCGCGCCGCCGGCCAGCGGGTGGTGCTGGTGACCAACGCCCATCCGCGGAGTCTGGCGCTGAAGATGGAAAAGACCCGGCTAGCCGGCCATTTCGACGCCATCATTTGCGCCCACGATCTCGGCCTGGTCAAGGAGCAGCCGGGATTCTGGCCCCGGCTGCGCGAGCGGGAGCCGTTCGAGCCGGCGACGACCCTGCTGGTGGACGATAATCTGGCCATTCTGCGCGCGGCGCGCGCCCATGGGATCGCCCATCTGGTGTCGGTGTCGCGGCCGGATTCCGCCCGTCCGCCCCAGCCGCCGGGCGAGTTCCCGGCGATTCACGACTTTTCCGAACTGCTGCCGGTGGTTTAGCGCCGGTAAAAGCCCCCCTTTCCCCCTGAGGGAGAGGGGTTGGGGTGAGGGGTATTGCTGCCGCGGGGTTATGGTCATGCAGGAACTTCAGCCGGGACAGAATCGTCCCCTTGGTGGTGGGCGGGTGATCGTGGGCGTGGCCGGCGAGCCGCGCGAGGATTTCGCCGCCCGAACCCAAACCGGCGTGGTGTTGTTGGCGGACAATGGCCGGGCGCGGGACTTCGCCGACCTGGTGAGCGCCGAGCAGCCGCGATCCCGCGATGGCGCGGTGGTGTTCGCCGACCCGGCGGGCGGGTTTCAGATCAATCTGGACGCCGTGCCGCCCGCGGTTGCCCGTATCGCCCTGGTGCTGACGGTCAAGCCGGGCGCGCCGCCGGGAACCACCTTCGGGGTATTTTCCACGATCCGCGCCTGGCTGACGGATGCCGCCGGCGCGCCGCTGCTGGTGTTTCCATTGCCACCGGCCAGTCGTGGCGAGACCGCGATGATTCTGGCGGAGTTGTATCGGCATCGGGAGCAATGGAAATTTCGGGCGGTGGGGCAGGGGTTCGCGGCGGGCCTGCCAGCGCTGGCGGCACATTTCGGCCTGCATCTACCGGAACCGGAACGGCCCACCGCCGGCAGTCCGGGCGCACGCCGCGGGTTGGACGGGGCAGGTGCGACCGCCTTCAGCGGCACCGGATTTTGCGTCCATCCGGACGGTTACGTGTTGACCAATCATCACGTCATCGAGGGTGCGAGCGAAATTCTGGCCCGTTCGCCGCGCCAGCGGTGCGCCCTGGAGCCGGTGTTCGCCGATCCCACCAACGATCTGGCGTTGTTGCGGGCCGTCGCGCCCCTGGCCGGCGTGGCGGCGTTCCGCGATGGGCCGCAGGCGCGCTTGGGCGAGGCGGTGATTGTGGTCGGCTATCCGCTGGGCGGTTTGCTCGGGTCGGGGCCGCAGGTGACTACCGGCAACGTCAGTTCCCTGCTCGGCCCCGGCGACGATACCCGCTCCCTGCAATTCACCGCCCCGACCCAGTCCGGCAACAGCGGCGGCCCGTTGCTGGATGGCGATGGCTCGGTGGTGGGCGTGGTCAGCGCGAAGCTGAACGCGGTCCGCGTCCATGAGATGACCGGCGATATTCCGCAGAACGTCAATTTCGCCATCAAGGCCGCGCTGGCGCGGGGCTTTCTGGAAGCGGCCGGGGTGGATTACCAGAGCCGGGCCGCCCGGGCCACCCGCGCCGCCGCCGACATCGCCGCCGAGGCCCGCGACTTCGTGGTGAAAATCGAGTGCCGGGGGTAGCCGTCGAAGACGTTCAGACGGGCTTTGCCGCCAGGATCGGCCGCACATCGGTCGCCAGCATCCCGGCGCGGCGGGCCGCTTCCAGCCCGGCGTCGGCGTCCTCGAACACCTGACAATCCCGTGGCTCTACCCCAAGTCGGCGGGCTGCTTCCAGCAACAGATCCGGCGCCGGCTTGGGCGGCAGGCCGTCGTCGGCGGTCAACACCACCGGAAACAGATCGCGCAGCCCGGTTGCCCGCAACGCCCGTTCCACATTGGCGCGGTTGCTGCCCGACACCACCGCCATCGGCAGGCGGCCGTGGTGGTGACGCGCCAGCGCCGCCACCGGTTCCAGGGGGCGGGCCTGGTCGAGTCGGGCATACGTCCGACGCTCCTTGTCCGCCGTGAACTGGTGGATGTCGATGTTCTGGCCGAATGCGGTGTTGTACAGGACCACGATCCGGTCGGTGGGCTTGCCGTTGTGCTGGATCAGAAAGGCCAGCGGACAAGGCAGGCCCAGCGCCGCGAACGTCTCTTCCCAGGCCGCGTAGTGCAAGGGCAGGGTATCGACCAGGGTGCCGTCGCAGTCGAAGATCAGCCCCCGCACCCATCGAGGAACCGCCAAAGCCGGTTCGGTCTCGAACCCGCCCTCGCGGGCTGCGGTCGGGGGGGCATCTTTCAATGGCATGATTTTTCGCCTTTCTGTTCGACCGCGCGCCGGTTCAATCAACCGTCGCGGCGCAACCACCGCGCCGTGGATCGCCGGCGCCTTCGCCGTCGGAGGCCGCCGCGTGGACGCCGCCAAAGTACACATCGGGCGCCGGCCAGCGG
>JBATNZ010000159.1:0-10759 GCA_049290615.1 Candidatus Contendibacter sp. | reverse complement strand
GCAGCACGCCCTCGCTCTCCGGCGCGTTGGACAGCACCGCCAGCCGCCGCGCTTCGACCGGCTCGCCGCGCGAGCCCACCTCCGCCCGACCGTGGTAGACGTAGACGAAGGCGTTGTGACCAATCGGAATCGCCGCCGCGTGGGTCGCGCCCGCCGGCAGCTCGAGGTCTAGATACACCGGTTCGGTCGCTGGCCGTTGGATGGCCCCAGCCACGCCATCGCTCTCCCCGGCGATCACCTTGACCGTCGCCCCGCTGGCAGCGGTGTAGCCTGGAATCGCCGCTGCTGGGAGATCCCGGTAAGCCGGGGCCGTTAGCTTGTCTCGCGCCGGCAGGTTGACCCAGAGCTGAAAGCCGTGCATCAGGCCGTTCTCCTGTTCGGGCAGCTCGGAATGAACGATGCCGCGTCCGGCGGTCATCCACTGCACCCCGCCGGCGGTCAGCAGCCCTTCGTGGCCGGCGTTGTCGCGGTGGCGCATTCGCCCGGCTAGCATGTAAGTGACGGTCTCGAAGCCCCGGTGTGGGTGGTCCGGAAAGCCGGCCAGGTAATCGTCCGGATCGTCCGAGCGAAACTCGTCCAGCATCAGGAAGGGGTCCAGCCGCCGCTGCAAGTCGGCGGTCAGCACCCGCAGCAACTTGACGCCAGCGCCGTCGGACACCGGCTGGCCGGTCACTTGCCGCTCGACCTCGCGGCTGCGAACAGTGGGTTCGGATATCGCGTTCATCTCAATAGCCTCCATCTCAAACGGGGTTCGGTCCGCCCGTCGGGCGGAATCGGTCTGGAGGCTATTGTCGAGTTGGTAAAGTCGATAAAAAAGCGCAAAATTTAGTACTTATTCATCTATTTTTTCGATGAGAGCGATGGCTTTTCCCCGCACCACGCTGGAACAGTGGCAGGTCTTGCAGGCGATTGTGGAGTGCGGCGGGTTCGCCCAGGCCGCCGCCGCCCTGCATCGCAGTCAATCCACTGTCAGTTACGCGGTGGCGCGCTTGCAGGCCCAGTTGGGGGTCGTCCTGTTGGTCCCCGAAGGCCGCCGCATGGTGTTGACCCAGGCCGGCGAGGCGCTGTTGCACGATGCCCGGCCGCTGCTGGACGCCACCTTTCGCCTGGAGCGGCGCGCCCGCACGCTCCAGCAATGCTGGGAAGCCGAGGTCAGGCTGGCGGTGGACGAGTTGTGCCCGACCGGACCGCTGCTGGACGCGCTGGCGGCATTCGCGGCGCGTTGTCCGGCGACCCGCCTGCACCTGCATGAGGAAATTCTGTCGGGCGCGGAGGAGACTCTGGTGCGCGGCGAGGTTGATCTGGCCTTGGTGGCCCGGGTGCCGCCGGGCTTTCTCGGCGACGGGATCGCCGAGGCCGAGTTCGTGGCGGTGGCCGCGCCCGGCCATCCCTTGCATCAGCAGCGCGCGGCGCTGACCGCCACCGATCTGGCGAGCTTCACCCAAGTGGTGGTGCGTGATTCAGGCACCCACCAGCCGCGCGATGAGGGCTGGCTGGGTTCCGCCCGGCGCTGGACGGTCGGCCACCCGGAAACGGCGGTGGCGCTGGTCGGCGCCGGTCTGGCGTTCGGCTGGCTCCCGCGTCACCGGATTCAGGATTCGCTGGACACCGGAGGTTTGCTCCCCCTTCCTCTGGCTCGTGGTGCCACCTTTCGCCGCGCGTTGTACCTGGTGGTGGCGGACGAGGCCGGCGCCGGTCCGGCGGCGCGGGAATTGGTCGACAGCCTGCGCGCACACTTGGGCGGCGGCGAACCATCGCCCGAGGTCTCGTAAAACCGGACCGGTGGCCACGGTTATCTCGTCCGGGAGCGTTGATGTGGGTAGAATGGGTATGCTTGGACCCTCGGGAGGAGTGATCGATGAGGCAATCCACCGTCGTTGCCAGCCCCGCCGACATAGTGGCGTTCTGGTTTGCGGAGACCGTCCGGCCGTTGTGGTTCGCGGCCACGCCGGACTTCGATGACGCGCTGCGAGCGCGGTTTCTGGCCACCTACCGGGCGGCGGCGGCTGGCCGGTTGACAGCCTGGAAAACCACAGCCGATGGAGTGCTGGCGCTGGTCATCGTCCTGGATCAATTCCCGCTGAATATGTTCCGGGGCCAGCCCGAGAGCTTCGCCACCGAAGCCGTCGCGCGGGTCGTGGCCGATTGCGCCATCGCCAGCGGCTTCGATCAGGCGCTACCGCCCGAGCAGCGCCTGTTTCTGTATCTGCCGTTCATGCACGGCGAAGCGCTGGCCGACCAGGAGCGCTCGGTGCGGCTGTACCAGCAACCCGGCCTGGAAGACAGCCTGCGCTTCGCCCGTCACCACCACTCGCTGATCCAGCGGTTTGGCCGCTTCCCGCATCGCAACGCCATTCTGGGGCGAGCCAGCACCGCCGAGGAACTAGCCTACCTGGCCTCGCCCGAAGCTTTTCACGGCTGAGGCGGTTCGAGCCGTGCGCCAGGAAGTCTATGATTAAACTATTGAATTACGAATCCACCATCCGCCTGGGTTGTTTCTTCGCCGTGCTGCTGGCGATGATGCTGTGGGAATGGCGCCAGCCACGCCGGCCCCTCAGCCTGCCTCGCACCCGACGCTGGCCAGCCAATTTCGGCATCATCGTGGTGGACAGCTTGGTGGTGCGCCTGGTGTTTCCGGTGCTGGCGGTCGGGGTGGCGGGGCTGGCGGAGGCATGGAGATGGGGCTTGTTTCATGGGCTGGACGTACCGTTTGGATTAGCCTTCGTCGCCTCCCTGTTGTTGCTGGACCTGGCGATCTACACCCAGCATGTGGTATTTCACAAAATATCGCTGCTGTGGCGGCTACACCGAATGCATCATAGCGACCTGGATTTCGATGTCACCACCGCCCTGCGCTTTCACCCGCTGGAAATCGCGCTGTCCATGCTGATCAAACTGACGGTGGTCGTGCTATTGGGTGCGCCGCCGGTGGCGGTGATGCTGTTCGAGGTGGTCCTGAACGCCACCGCCATGTTTAATCATGGCAACGTGGGACTGCCGCTGGGACTGGACCGGATATTGCGCTGGGTGGTGGTAACGCCCGACATGCATCGGGTTCACCATTCGATTCGGCCCGAGGAAACCGACAGCAACTTCGGCTTTAACCTGCCGTGGTGGGACCGGCTGTTCGACACCTACCGCGCCCAGCCCCGCGACGGCCACGCCGGCATGACCATCGGGTTGGAGTCCTTCCGCGACCGGCGGGCGACCGGGCTATTGGACCTGTTGCTGCAGCCGTTTCTAAATGAGCGCTCCACTTCTCACCGTACCGTGAAATAAATGTCGCCATACCAAGCCGTTGCGCTCTGGCCGCTGTTGTCGGTGTCGGTCATCAGGGCCACGGCATCGATTTGGCTGATGTCCTCGCCGAACAACCGCCGGAAATCGGTGCGGATGTCGCGCTTCTCGCTGATCCAGCCACCGGCGTCTTTCGTTCCTGAACGCAGCGCCATCACCCGGGCGTTGCTGGTAAAAGCGTTGTGCCAGGTCGCGCCTACCGGCTGGTTGCTGGACCAGACATAGACCAGCGAGCGGGTCTTCCAAAATGCCGCGCCGCCCGACACCACCACGTAGACCCGCGCCGGATAGTCGTCGCCGGCCTTGGTCCGTTCGTCCAAATCGTTCAACACCCGATCCACTCGCCAAGACCAGTTGAGCCAGGGAGTGCGGTTCAAATCCACCTGGATTTCCCGGTACAGGCCCGAGGCCGCGCTCCGGCTGTCGGCGAATAGCGCCCGCCGGCCACCCTGTTCCACCAGGCTGTAGCGGGTTTCGCCCTGAAAAGATTTCGTCTGCCAATCCTTCAAATCCCCGGCGGAAAACCGGCCGATCAGAATGTCCCCATCCGCCGCGCTCGCCACGGTCGAAATCGCCAGCAGCGCCGCGCCCAATCCCGTTCCAAATCTCATCGCTTCTCCTCCACCGGTTTAAACACCGCCAAAGCCAGTTCACGGACGATCTCCGGCAGGGCGAAGACACTCTCCCGATCGGCCCACTCGCTGGGAAGACCTGCCGGTGGCGGGGTAGACGGACCCCGTTCAGAGTCTGGAGAGGGCGACCAACGCTATTGGCGGGTGGAATCCCTTCTACGGCAGCGCCTCAATGCTGACGCGGGCGGTTCCGCCCATCGCCAGTTGTCTCGCGGCGGCGCGGGAGAGATCGATGATTCGCCCACCCCCGTGCGGTCCACGGTCGTTGATCGTCACCTCGACCACCTTGCCGTTCCCGAGATTGGTCACCCTGGCCCGAGTCCCGAGGGGCAACCGCGGATGGGCGGCCGTGAGCCGGTGCTGGTTAAAGGGTTCGCCGCTCGCGGTCTTCTTGCCGTGAAGTCCCGGTCCGTACCAGGATGCCTTGCCCACCTGCTTGCCGCTCGCACCTGCGTCGGGCGGGATACCGGCGGACAATGCCAGGACGCCAATCAACACGACGCGCGAGAAACTGGCCTCACACTGGCGGGGGAACCAAGCCTTAAGGTGGTGTTCGTTGCGTTCGTTCAAAAGTCAACCTCTATGGATGGGCTGGGTGTGATTGAAAGTGATGCAAGCCCCATAATACCGCATGACCGACTGATGTCACCCGGGGAGACCCCCCATGCTCGCCACTGACCGCGCCCAGCCGCGCGAATATGATCTGGCCGGCGCGACGGCATTGGTTCGAAGCGCAGGCCGAGCCACAGAGTCTACCCCGGTGTGGCTTGGGGCTGTTCGCTCAGCAAGGTCACCGTGGCGTGCGCGGTCGAGACCGTCGCTGCGCCATGAGCAGGCGGTGCTGCCGACGCCAAGAGCCAAGCTAGCCATGGGAATAGCGGGAACAGCCCTGGTTTCATTGGGTTCGCAAATCTCCCGGTTGAGAACCGGCAACGACTCCGATCAGGATGCAGCCCGCCCACCTTCTCGCACTACGGCGGTTATCGTGAGACTCTGTGGCGAGTCCGCGTTCGGTGGATGCTGGGACTGGACGCTCGGACGTGTAATTTGAACAATAAAAAGTCCGTCTTTATCCTTGTAGCCATGTAATTCAGCCCTACCACGGAGCTGCCGGAGAACCGCCATGAACATGCAGATCGATATCGGCATCAGCGAGGAGCTGCGTCAGGAAATCGGCGAAGGATTATCCCGGTTGCTCGCCGACACCTACACCCTGTATTTGAAGACCCACAACTTTCACTGGAACGTCACCGGACCCTTGTTCAACACCTTGCACCTGATGTTCGAGACCCAGTACACCGAACTGGCGCTGGCGGTGGATCTGATCGCCGAACGCATCCGCGCGTTGGGCCTGCCGGCGCCCGGCAGCTATAGTCAGTTCGCCAGGCTGACCTGCATCCAGGAGGAAACCAGCGTGCCGGCGGCCGAAGAAATGATCCGGCAACTGGTCAAGGATCAGGAAGCGGTGGTGCGTACCGCCCGTTCGATCTTCCCGACGGTCGAGAAGGCCAGCGACCAGCCGACCGCCGATCTGCTGACCCAGCGGATGCAGGTTCACGAGAAGACCGCCTGGATGTTGCGCAGCTTGCTCGGCTGAGGCCAGTTAGCATCGGTCGGAAGCCGGTTGGGGGTGGCGTTCCTTCCGCAACCTCAAGTGGCCGGCCTTCTGGATGTTGGACGGGCCGGCTGGCCTGCACCGCTACCAGTTGCGCACCTTGTTCCAGGTGATCGACATGCTCTGTTATGGCGGCGGGTTCGCAACGGGTGAGCGCGCAGCCGGCGCTGCGGGACCGGCATCAACCCTCCGCCATCCGGGATGCCCACGAAACGGGGAGGGGTCAGGAATGTGGAAAAAACAACGGGCGAGCAGGCTCGCCTGGGTCGTGGTGCTGGCCTTGACGGCAGGCTGTTCGGGCGGGCGACCGCCCACGAGCCTGGGGGTGACCGCGGGCCGGCTGGCGCCGTGTCCCGGTTCGCCGAATTGCGTCTCCTCCGAGGCGGCGGTCGCCGAGCAGCGGGTGGCGCCGCTGCGCTACGACGGCAACGCCGCCCGCGCCCGGCTGCTGGACGTGCTGAACGGCATGGAACGAGCGCGCATCGTCCAGTCCACCGACGACTACCTTCATGCCGAATTCCGTTCGGCGGTCTTTGGCTTCGTGGACGACGTGGAATTTTATTTCCACCCACCGGGAACCATCCAGCTTCGTTCCGCCTCGCGAACCGGCTATTACGATTTCGGCGTCAACCGCGAACGGATCGAAACCATTAGCGCCCGGTTTGCCACGACCTCCAATCCTTCCGGGACGACCGCGAGGTGAAACAATGTCGATCGTGACTCCCGCGGATCGGCTCCGGGGCGCCTTGTGGGGGATGTTCGTCGGCGACGCGCTGGCGATGCCGGTCCACTGGTACTACGACCTGGTCGCCCTGCAACGGGATTTCGGCACGATCCGCGACTACCAGGCGCCGAAGGATTTCCATCCCAGTTCCATCATGTCTCTGGCCAGCACCGGCCGGGCCGGGCGCGGCTCCCAGGAGGGCGAGGTGGTCGGCGGCGTGATCCTCAAGGGCAAGAAGCGGTATTGGGGCCGGCCCAACACCCACTACCACCAAGGGATGCAAGCCGGCGACAACACCCTGAACCTGTTATGCGTCCGGGTGCTAATCCGGGCCATGAACGCGGCCGGTCGCTACGATCCAGCCGATTTCCTGCGCGATTACGTGGCCTTCATGACCGCGCCGGACAGCCACAACGACACCTACGCCGAGTCCTGTCACCGCGATTTCTTCGCCAATTACGCTCGCGGCCTGCCGCCGGAGCGTTGCGCCGGGGCGGAAGGCCACGACACGGCCTCAATCGGCGGCCTGGTCTCGTTGCCTCCGGTCATTTTCGCAACCGTGGGGAAAGGTGACCGGGCGGCAGTGGATACCGCACTGTTGACCCAGTTGCGGTTGACCCATCGCTCTCAAAAGCTGGAACGCTACGCACTGGCGCTGGGCGAACTGCTGGTCCACCTGCTCCAGGACCCCGTGCCCCGGCTCGCGCCGCTGGCGTGCGCCACTGCCGAACGGCTGGGCTTTCCCGCCGCAACGGTGATCGAACGAATCCGGCGCAACCGACAATCCGATCTAGACGTGATCGGCCGGTTGCTGAGTCCCGTCTGCTACATCGATCAGTCGTTGCCGGCCGTTCTGTACCTGGCGGCGCGCTATCCGGACGACCTGGAGGCGGCGCTGATCGCCAATGCCAACGCGGGCGGCGACAACTGCCATCGCGGCGCGGTACTGGGGGCGATTCTGGGGGCGGCGCTGGGCTTCCCGGCGATTCCAGAACGCTGGATTCGCGGCCTGCGGGCGTGCGCCGAATTGGAGGAGGAAATCGATACGTTCATCGCCCGGTTCGCTTGAACCGGCCGGCGCCGCGCCGGTGGTCTCGCCACCCGATCGGGTTCGGCCTATAGTGGACCCTGAATTCAAGACAACGGTTTAAGCTGTCGTCTGAAGCGACGAGGAAGCAGACGATGAGCGAAGTGAAGAAACGGAAAGTCCATCGGGCGGACTTCAAGGCCAAGGTCGGGTTGGAAGCGATCCGTGGGCTAAAAACCCTCAACGAGATCGGACAAGACTATGGCGTCCATCCCGTCCAGGTGGGGCACTGGAAAAAAGCGATTCTTGACCAAGCCCGCAGCCTGTTTGAAGGCAAACGGGGTCCCCAGCCCGCAGCGGAAGTGGGCGACGCGGAGCATCTATACAGCGAGATTGGGCGACTGAAGATCGAACTGGACTGGTTGAAAAAAAGTCCGGCTTGAGCCTGCCGCGATGAGACGGGCTTGGATTGCGCGGCATCTACTGGCTGCGGATGCCCGCGTATGCCCAAACCAATTTCTTCGATGCTCACCGGCCGCTCCCGGCGTTTTATTGGACGGGCGAGACCGCTATGAAGTGCCTGCGGGAGACCATCGAAGCCACCCGCCGCAATGCCTACGCGCATCACATTCAGTGCCTGATGATCACGGGCAACTTTGCGCTGCTGACCGGCGTTGCGCCAGCTCAGGTGGAGGCGTGGTACCTCAGAGACTGTCGAAAAACTCATCATTGATTTTTCAGAAAAACTTTCCATTGGGCTACTGCTTCACCCGTCCTGAATTGACGGGTAGAGGTGTTTGAGCTTGATGCGGGCGTCGGGGGTGGTGAAGCGCCAGTTCACCGGCCGGGGATCGGCATTACGGGCCTGTTCCCAGGCGGCCACCTCCTGGGTCAGGGTATCGAGGTCCGGGATGCGGCGGTCCAGGCACTGCCGGCTCAAGACGCTCAATTCGATCTCGGCCCTATTCAACCAACTGCCGTGTTTGGGGGTGTGATGAGTCTCCAGCCGTTCGAGCAGCGCGCGGGCCACGGCCGGTTCAAAGGCCGCGTACAGCGCGGCGGGTTTGTGGGTGTTCAGATTGTCCATCACCAGAACCACCTTCTCGGCGTGCGGATAGCGGACCTCCAACAGATCGCGGACCACCTTGGCAAAGTCCACGGCGGTGCGCTGTTCGGTCACGGTGACGTGGCGGTGCCCGGCCAGGGGTTCGCCGGTCAGAAACAGGCTGGCGGTCCCCCGGCGTTCGTATTCGTAGTCCACCCGTTCGGGCTGACCCGGTGCGGCCGGCAGGGGGATGCGGGTCTCCGCCACCAACTGCTTGCTGAGTTCGTCCAGGCACACCACCGGTCGGGCCGGGTCGTAGGGCCGGGTGTACACCTCCAACACGTCCTCCATGGCGCAGACGAACTCGGCGTTGGCCTGCGGGGGATTACCCACTCGGTATCTTGATGCGGCGGGCGATCGAGGGGTAGGGCGACGCGCGCGACGAACGCTTGGCGGGCCTCTCGGTGGGGCATCTCTACAACTTGCGCAAGCGGGCGGGCTATCTCGCCCGCCGACCACACTGGACCAAGACGAAGGGAACCTCGGTGTCCATCGGTGAGCGGCGCGCTCCATCGCCCGACGGACGCCCTGGTTTCATCCGCATCGACAGCGTCCATCAGGGTGACGACAACGGCTTGGCGGAGACCCAGAACGGCGCGGTGGTCCGCAAGCATTTCGGGTACGAGCCTATTCCCCAACACTGGGCCAACGCGGTCAACGCCCTCTGCCGGGACTTCCTCAACCCCTATCTGAACTTCCATCGCCCCTGCCTCTTTCCGGAATCGGTGACCGATACCCAGGGCAAGACCCGGAAACGCTATCCGCTGGACGGGGTCATGACGCCCTTCGAGAAGCTGAAATCCATCCCCGCAGTGGTCTCCTTCCTGAAGCCCAGCATCACCCTGGATTCACTCGAAATAGAGTCCAAACGCCTTTCTGACCACGAGGCTGCCGAACAGATCCAGCAAGCGAAGCAACAACTCTTCCTGTCCATCCACAACCGATCCAAGGTCGCCGCTTGATCGATCATCTCTCCCCTCGTCCAGACTCATACCTCAATTGGAATTGACTCACTAGGAAGAGATGGAGGCGCGAAGCGGAGCGGGGTGATTGGATAAGGCATTCGCCAAACGGCGCTCCAGACGACGCAAGCTTTTGAACGCGATGGCCCGTATTGCGCTGTCCTCGTCCTTGTTGGCCAAAATGCCCTGCAACGCGGTTTTCGCGGCATCGCCACCCAGTCGGCCCAGAGCCGCGATCGCGCTCGATCTCGCCGGTTCCCGATCCGTCGCCGTGGCACGACGGAGTGTCGCCACATCCTGCTGTTCCAGATAAACCGGTAGCACGACTTGCCGGTGTTCGGCGGTAGCCAGCAAACGACCGTCCACGCCAGGAAGAACCGCGCGCAGAGCCGGGCGCAATGCCGCGCCATCGACGCTCTTGGACCGCTCCAAATGCTGTAGTAGTACCTGGGCGCCGCCGAGACGGGCCAAAGCAGCGCTTGCCGCCGAACGCACTCCAGGATCGACATCGTCCAGGGCTTGCAACAACACCGTGCTATCCCCGGCATCGCCGCAATCGGCCAAACAGCGAAGCGCTTCGCAGCGCACGGCGATGGGGTATCGGGAATTGGCGAGCGCCGCCCGCGCCGCTGGACCGATTTCAAGCCGCAATTGGCGCGCGGCCCAAAGACTGGCCCACCAAGCCTGCGCTTCCGCGCCGGCTCGTTCTCGCTGGTGCTGTGCGTCGGCCTGTCGCCAACCGTTGGCCGCCCGTTCCAATGCGGTTTGCACCGCCGCCGCCAGTTCCGAGTCGCCGCTGTTGCCCGCGATCCAGGCCGCTTCGGCGCGCGTCGCCGCCGCCTCGCTTTGCAACAAGTCGCGCAGGGCGTCACGGGAGAAGGCTTGGCGACGGATCAGCCCGCGCCGCAGGCGCTGCCGGACCTGCTCGTCCTTGACCACGCCCAGCCGTTGGGTCAGGGTAGCGGGGTCGCCCTGCCGGGCCAAAAAACGCGCGGCAGGCTGGCTGATTTCGGCGTATTCGCTGTTCAAGGCCAGCAGGTTGACCTGGGTGGCGTCGCTGGGATAAATCCGCCGCAACGCCTCTAGACCGGCCTTGCGCAGATTGGCGTCGCGCTGGTGCAGCAGCGACTCCAACACCGGCTCGGAAGCGGATGCACCCAGTTGCCCCAGTTCGACGGCGGCCCGCTGGCGAGCGGCGCTGTCCTCGTAAAGGTCGCTGGCCAGGCGTTCCAACAGGGCGCGGCTGCGCTCGTCGCCGACGCGCCGCAAACCGCTCAGAGTCCGCCAACGCAGTTCGCCCCGCCCCTCGCGCGCCAATCGTTCCAGGCTGTCGCGCAGCCGCTGGCGTTCGTCGGCGTCGGTCAAGCGGGGTAACAGCGCGCCGAGCGCCTCGGCGG
>JBATNZ010000158.1:0-24121 GCA_049290615.1 Candidatus Contendibacter sp. | reverse complement strand
GTGGCACCACGACCGGCGGCGGCGGCGGTTGCCTGCGGTTCGCATACAGCTCGGGGTCGAGCTGAATCACAAACTCGCGAATCAACCGGCCGCGCGGCCAGACCAGCTCCAGCAGCAGGTTGAAGCTCGGATCGCGAATCGGTTCGAGCGATGTGACCTTGACGAAGCTCGGGCCGCCCGGCGAGGTCTGCACCGAAAACCGCAGTTTCGATAACAACTCCAGCCGTTCGACTCCAACCCGATCGAACTCCTCCTGACGGGGAATCCGCACGACCAGGCCGGTCAATTCGGCAGGATTGTTGACAACTAGAGGCAGTTCGGCCTCGAAGGTCTGATTGAGCGCCGAGCGCACCTCCATCTGACCAACACCTAGGGCAAAAGCGCACAACGGCGCCACCAGCCCGGATAAAAAGAAAAGTCGGAGTAATATCCTGGTCGGCATGGAACCTATCTCCACTCCACCGCCGGAAGAGGGTTATACCGGCGGGATGACATTGGATACCGCCGCCGGCGATATCAGGCCAGCGGTCGTTCCGCTTGGAACCGTCGGCGGAATGCGCGGCGGTTCGAAGCTTCCCTTTAAAGATACTACTTAATCGGGATTTCCGCGATTTGGATGCGCTGTGAAATTTCGCGGCCGATGCTCGTTCCCTGCCCTGGTCGGATCAGAGTTCCAACAGGATGCGCAGCATCCGCCGCAGTGGCTCGGCGGCGCCCCACAGCAATTGATCGCCGCAGGTGAAGGCTCCAAGATACGCCGGCCCCATGTTGAGCTTGCGCAAGCGCCCCACTGGCACGGTCAGCGCACCGGTAACGGCGGCGGGCGTCAGTTCGCGCATGGAAAGCTCGCGTTCGTTCGGTATGACCCGCACCCAGTCGTTAGCCGTGCCGATGATCTCCACCAACTCGTCCAGCGGGACATTCCGGGTCAGCTTGATGGTCAGGGCCTGGCTGTGGCAACGCATCGCGCCGATTCGGACGCAGATGCCATCGACGGGGATGGGGTTGTCCGCGCGGCCCAGAATCTTGTTGGTCTCGACCTGCCCCTTCCACTCCTCGCGGCTCTGCCCGTTGTCCATCTGCTTGTCGATCCAGGGAATCAGGCTGCCGGCCAGCGGCGCACCGAAGTTCTGGGTCGGGAAGTCGCTGGAGCGGAGGGTTTCCGCCACGATGCGGTCGATCTCCAGAATCGCCGAGGCCGGATCGTCCAGCCGGTTGGCCACGGAGCCGTGGATTGCGCCCATCTGCTGGATCAACTCGCGCATGTTCTGGGCGCCCGCGCCGGAAGCCGCCTGATAGGTCATGGCGCTCGTCCACTCCACCAAGTCGTGGACAAACAGTCCACCCAGCCCCATCAGCATCAAACTGACCGTGCAGTTGCCGCCGATGTAGTCCTTCACTCCCCGCGCCAGCGCGTCCTGAACCACCTGGCGGTTGACCGGGTCCAGGATGATGACCGCGTCGTCCTTCATGCGCAGGGCAGAGGCCGCGTCGATCCAGTAGCCGCGCCAGCCGGCGGCGCGCAGTTGCGGATAAATCTCGTTGGTGTAGTCGCCGCCCTGGCAGGTGACGATGAGGTCCAGCGCCTTCAGGTCGGCGATGGACCGGGCATCCTTCAGGGGAGCCGTATCCTTGCCGATGGCCGGACCACGACCACCTACCTTGGAAGTAGTGAAAAACACCGGATCGATCAAGGCAAAATCGTTCTCCGCCACCATCCGGTCCATCAGCACCGAACCCACCATGCCACGCCAGCCCACCAGACCCACACGCTTCATCGTCAACAAGCCTCGCAACCATTCGAACAGGGCGGGAATCAACCCGGCACAAAAATCTTACTCCACCAGGGTCGACGCCACCGCGTCGCCCATCGCCTGAGTCCCAACCGGGATCATGCCGGGCGCCATGATATCCATGGTGCGCAGACCCTTGTCCAGCACCCGACCAACCGCGCGCTCGATTCGCTCGGCCTGCTCCGGCGCGTTCAGGGTATGGCGCAGCAACATCGCCACCGATAGGATCGTGGCCAGCGGATTGGCGACGCCCTGACCGGCGATGTCGGGAGCGGAGCCGTGAATCGGTTCATACAAGCCCTTGCCGCGAGCGTCGAGCGAGGCCGATGGCAACATGCCGATGGAGCCGGTCAGCATCGCCGCGCAGTCGGAGAGAATATCGCCGAACAGGTTGCCGGTCACCATCACATCGAACTGCTTGGGGGCGCGGACCAGTTGCATGGCGGCGTTGTCCACGTACAGGTGCGACAGCGCCACGTCGGGATAGTCTTGCGCCACCCGCTCGACCACCTCCCGCCACAGTTCGGAGGCTTCCAGCACGTTGGCCTTGTCCACCGAACAGAGCCGATGCGACCGCTTGCGAGCAGCATCGAACGCCACCCGGGCGATGCGTTCGATTTCGGACTCGCGGTAAACCATGGTGTTGAAGCCTTCACGCTCGCCGCCGTCCAGGATGCGGATGCCGCGCGGCTGGCCAAAGTAGATATCGCCGTTCAGCTCGCGCACGATCAGAAGATCGAGGCCGGAAACGATCTCCGGCTTGAGTGCCGAGGCGGCGGCCAGTTGCGGATAGAGCAGCGCCGGGCGCAGATTGGCGAACAGTTCCAGGTCGGCGCGAATCGCCAGCAGGCCACGCTCCGGGCGCAGCGGCCGGTCCAGCTTTTCCCACCGCGGACCACCGACCGCGCCAAGCAGAATGGCGTCGGCGGCGCGTGCCTGGCGGCGGGTTTCCTCCGGATACGGCGCGCCGAGCGCGTCCACCGCGCAGCCGCCCAGCAAGCCATATTCCAGTGTCGCGTCCAGGCCGTGTTCCTGGCGCAGGCATTCCAGCACTTTCACCGCCTCGGCGACAATTTCCGGGCCGATGCCGTCACCGGGGAGAATCAGGATTTTGGGAGTCATCAATTTTCCTCGACGTACCGTAGGACAGATTAGCGTAGCGTAATCCGCCGGATAACCCGCACCCGCTTCATGCGGCGGATTACGGCGCAAGCGCCTGATCCGCTCTACGCGCTACATGCTCAACGGCCACATTCATCTGCTTCGATCACTTCGGATTCGCGCTCGGCGGCGGTGATCCACGCTTGCAAGTGCGAATCGGCCATCCAGATGGCGGCGTAGTCGCCCACCACGCCGGGGCGGCTCACGCCGTAGGTCGCAAAGCGCAGCACGACCGGCCCGAACATGGCGTCGGCGATGGAAAATGCGCCGAACAGCCAGGGACCGCTCGCGCCAAAGCGACTGCGGCAATCGGTCCAAAGGGCGGCGATGCGGTCGATATCGGCGGCGATCTCGGGTGTAATGGCCACGCGCCGGCCACGCGCCCGGACATTCATCGGCATGCCGTTGCGCAGCGCGGTGAATCCCGAATGCATCTCGGCGCAGACCGAGCGGGCCACGGCGCGAGCAGCGGAATCCACTGGCCACAGTGCGGGTGCCCGCTCGGCGAGATATTCGCAGATCGCCAGCGAATCCCACACCATGAATTCGCCTTCGCGCCATACCGGCACCTTGCCCGAAGGCGAGTATTGCTGGATTTGGGCCGTGCCCTCCGGGGTGAAAAGCGAAACGCGAATTTCGTCGAATTCGATCCCGGCATGGCGCGCGGCCAGCCAGGGCCGCAGCGACCAGGAGGAGTAATTCTTATTGCCAATCACCAGTTGCGGACGCATCGGATAGTCTCCTGGAACATGCGCACACCCACGAAATCGCTGAAAGCTTAAAGCCCGTTCGTGCATAAAACAAATTCCTGCTCAGTACCCATTGCAGGCTAAGCGCGCTTCGAACCACTCCAGGCGCACGGCGCGATTTGCAAAACAGCCCACGCCGGCTACGCTAGCGCATCTTCGGCCACTTCCCACCGATCACGCCCCCATGCACCGCGACGATATTCCGGCTTTTCTGATTTCGCTCGGCATCACTGGCCTGCTGCTGTGGGGGCTGGTGTATTTCATCAACGAATGGTGGGGGCGGCTGCCCAAGGCGGTCGCCCTGATCCTCTTCATCCTGCTGGCGGTCATGGTGATTGGCTATCCGATCTATGCCCTGGCGCGCTGGTCGGATCGTTATCTGGCGCGGGTGCGGGAAGCGCACGGCCAGAATCGCAAGACACCGGATTGAATCTCGTCCGCTTCTCCCCTTCAAGCCCGAACCGTACCGCACTCCCCATGTTTGGACTGTTCCAGAACTGGCGCCGCCGGCGCCGGCTCGAGCGCGCCCGCCTTCCGGAAGCGGAATGGCGGGCGACGGTGGCTAATCTGCCCGTACTGGAGGGCTTGAATCGGGCGGAGCTGGAACGGTTGCGCGATCTGGCGACGCTGTTTCTAGCCGAAAAGGCGCTGGAACCGGCGGGTGGGCTGGAATTAACCCCGGAAATGGGGCCGCTGATCGCCGCCCAGGCCTGCCTGCCGATCCTCAACCTGGGATTGGATCACTACCGGGACTGGAGCGCGGTGATTCTGTATCCCGAGGGCTTTCTTGCTCATCACGAATACACCGACTCGAACGGCCTGGTGCATAGCGTCCACCGGCCGCTGATCGGCGAGGCCTGGGAACGCGGCCCGGTAATTCTGTCCTGGGCCGACATCGTGGAGACGCTCGACCAGCCGGGCCTCAATGTGGTGATTCACGAAATGGCCCACAAACTGGACATGCTGAACGGCGCGGTCGATGGCCTGCCGTCCCTGCACCGGGGCATGGCGGTGCGGGACTGGAGCCGCGCCTTTACCGCAGCTTACGCGCATCTGAGCCGGGCGGTGGACCGGGGCCGGCCCACGGCATTGGACCCCTATGCCGCCGACAGCCCCGCCGAATTCTTCGCCGTCGCCAGCGAAGCGTTCTTTGAAACGCCGGCGGTGATTGCCGACGCCTACCCCGCTGTTTACATTCAATTGCGAGCGTTTTACCGGCAGGACCCGCTGGCCCGGCGGGCTAACGTCCCCCCTCCAACCGCAGCCGCCCTTCCCGATCCACCACCTGGATGCGGCTGAACCCGGCATCCTGGACCACCGTCAGCAGGCACGGGCTGGTCATGACCTGCGCCCGCCGGTAGCCAGGCGGCGGTTCGCGCCAGTCCACCCGCACCGTCAGTACCCCGTCGCGCACGATGGCGGTATCGTCGGCCAGCGCCAGCCCATAACCAGCCGTGGACCGCTGCCCCATCGCGATCAGCAACACGCCCTCGCGGGGAAAATCCACTGCTGGCGGGGGCGGTGGATTCATCCACTGACTATTCACCCGCGCGTATAGATCCCGCCACTCACCCGAACGGGCGATCCAGCGCACGGCGGGACGGTCCAGCCCGCCGCACTGGCCTTGGCTGGATAACGCTGCTATCGGCACGGTCGCGGCGCCCGCGGCGCTGCCGCCCGGCTGGGCGCACCCCGCCAGCACCGTCAACGCCATGCCCCACATCCCACCCCAGCGCGTCATTGGGCGGGGAGCATCGTGCCAACATTGACCCCAAAGTTCAGCAGGCTGGGATCAACAACCTGGAACGACCCCGAACCTGATCCGCCACCGGCGGCGGCGACCGCCTTGCTGGCGTTGATCAGGCCGTAACCGAATTGGTCGTCCTTGCCCGGCGCTCCCAAATCATCGGTAAGCGCGCCACTGGTCAGCAGATTCGCGATCGCCTGCGGCGTCAAGCCAGGCGCGACCGCCTTCATCAGCGCCATCACCCCGGCCATGTGCGGCGTCGCCATCGAGGTGCCTTGATAGATCCCGTAAGCGTTCACCAACGCGCCGCTGCTATCCGTGGCAACCGTACTCAACACCCCATCCGGCTTGCCGTCGCCATTGACGTCCTGCGCCATATTACCGCCGGGCGCGACCATGCTGACCCAGGAGCCGAAATTGGAGTACGGCGCCCGCGCCTTGTTGATGTCCACGGCGCCGACTGCGATGACGCCAGGAAAGGCGGCCGGATAGTTGAGTTCGCTGGTGCCGTCGTTGCCCGCCGCCGCGACGATGACGACGCCGGCGGCGCGGGCCTGGTCGTAAACCGCCTGTTCGGTCGGCGAGGCCCCGGGACCGCCGAGGCTTATATTCATCACGTCGGCGCGACGCGGCGGTACGGCGCCCGAATCATTCGGCAGTCCGGCGGCGAAGCGCACCGCCTGTTCGATATCGTAGCTATAGCAGTTCAGCTTGCCACACGCCCGCAACGGCATGACCCTGGCGCCAAAAGCGACGCCGGCCACGCCGACCGCGTTGTTGGTCGCCGCCGCCACCGTGCCGGTGACGTGGGTGCCATGGAAGGAACTGCTGCCATTGTCGTTGGCGTGGTCGCCGGGATCGTCGGGATTGGGGTCGATGCCGTCGCCGTCGCCGGCGTTGGCCGGATCCTTGATGAAGTCGTATCCAGCCACCAACTGCCCTTGCAGGTCGGGATGGCCGAGCACCACACCGGTGTCGATCACCGCCACGATGACGTTGGCGCCGGTGGTCACGTCCCAGGCCAGCGGTAGATTGATCTGCGGGTAATGCCATTGGAATTGATAAAACGAATCGTTGGGGACCAACAGGATCCGACGAATATAGTTGAGTCCGGCAACATCCACCTCCGGGTCCAGATTGAGCGCCTTGACTTGGTACAGGGTTGCCAGCTTGTCCCGCGCGGCCGAATCGGCGGGCTGGAAGCCGCCGGGGAATCCAGATGATTCGGCGTTGGCCAGCATTCGATCAACTGCCAGCGGCTTCAACGCCGCCAACTTTAACAAGGCGTTCCGCTGCCGGGTTTCACCCTCCCGGCCCACGAACTTGCCCAGCACCCGCATCTGAGTCCGCAATCCCCCCTGCGTTTCGGCCCGATCATCCGGGAAGCGCACGATCACCTCGCCGGCGGTGAACGAATCGCTCAATCGCATGCTGGGAGCCGCCGACTCCTGCGCCGAGCCGATGGTCAGCTCGTAGCGGGACGCGCCCCGGTTCGCCCCCACCAGCACCAGATAGTCGCCGTCGTTCTTGACTGTCAGCGATTCCACCTGGACCTGACCGGCCGAGGCGTCGAGCAAATTGCCGTCCAGATCGGCCAGACCCAGGTCCAGATCGTTCTGAATGCCATCGCTGGCGAGGGTCAGAGTGACCCGCTGGCCAGCTTGCAGGCTGACCCGGTATACATCCACCACATCGCCGGCAGCGCGCGACCGACCCTCGGGACCACTGCCGGGCTGGTTGACATAACCCATCACAGCGACGGGATTGGGCAGGGCTTGGGCGGTCGCCGCGGTATCGTTGGGGATGTAGATGGCGTCAGGATTGCTGCCATCATCACTGTCCAGGGCGCTCTCGGCCGCCGGAGCCAGGGATGGATCGTCGTCGCTGATGCTTGCTTGCAGCGGCATGCTGGCCAACCCCAGCATGAGAAACGCATACTTTAGGAGCCTCAATTTCATTTAATATCCCCTTACGGACGGATTTAGAGCAGGCTTGGCGGACGCCGGCTCCCCGAATTCAATAGACACCAATTGGCAAGCAATTGTCGCGCCTCGATCTTCGCCTGTCTTCAGGCCGGACTACCAGAAGTCATCCAGCCGCGCGGGTTCCCATGCGGCGCGCTGCACTTGCCATTCCCCGCCGCGCCGAATCAGTTCAAGGTCAAAACGATATAGGTCGGCGTTCAATCCCACCAGTTCGCCGACATTCGCCACCGGTCGGCCGGCCATCGCCACCGCTACGCTGACCGTGGCGTGATCCGGTTGCGGCAAGGCGATGCTGCGAATCCGGGTGAACAGGTGAATGGACTGATTGCGCAGGATGTGCAACCGGATCAGGTTTTCCATCGCCTTGCGGTCGTTACCCTGAACATCGGCGTAGTTGTCCGCGATCAGCGCGCGCAGGCCCGGCGCGTCGCGCGCTTCGGCCGCGGTCTGGGCCTGGGCGACCAGCGCCCGGATTTCGGCCTCGGGCGAGTCGGCGTTGCGCGAGCAGGCAACCAGCAGCGCCAGCGCCATGGCCGCCCACACCAACGGCCAGAAACGATTTCGGGTCATGATTGGCACGGAGTTTCCCCTCGCACCCGCCAGCCCGGATTACAATCAGCGTTGAATCCGTCCATCATCCTTACCTCGCGGGTATCCTACCCATGAACTATCGGTTTGAAATACTTGATCAGTCTAGCGGCTATCGCGGCTTTTTTCGTCTGGAAAAGTACCGGCTGCGGCACGAACTGTTTGCTGGCGGCTGGAGTCCGGAGATGATCCGCGAGTGCCTGGAACGCGGTCACGCGGTCGCCGTCCTGCTCTATGACCCCGAACGCGACCGGTTGGTTTTACTGGAGCAGTTCCGAGTTGGCGCGCTGGAGTTTCCCGGCGGTCCCTGGCTGCTGGAAATCGTCGCCGGGATTATCGATCATCCGGGCGAAACCACCGAGGACGTGGCCCGGCGGGAAACCGTCGAGGAAGCCGGCTGCGAACTGCTCGATCTCGTGCCAATCCGCCAGTATCTGGTCAGCCCAGGCGGCACGTCGGAGAGCATCACCCTGTTTTGTGGGCGAGTGGATACCGCGACCGTTGTCAGCGGCGTGCGCGGCGTCGCTGCCGAGCACGAGGACATCCTGGTGCATGTCGTCTCCCGCACCGAGGCGCTGGAATTGTTGCATGCCGGCCGGATCAACTCCGCCGCGCCGATCATCGCCCTGCAATGGCTGGAGCTGAACCGGTCGAAGTTACTGGAACGCTGGGGCCTGGCGCCTGGCTAAATTCCCAGCCGGCGCAGGTCGGGATCGGGTTGCGCCCGCTCCCAGAGCATCCGAAACAGTTCGAGCAGTTCCTTCATGCGCTCGGTCGGTTGCGGCGCGTAGCCGCCGAGCAGGCGGCGTGGATCGCTGAAGCGCAGCAGCGCCCGTTCATCGGCGATGACGAACGCCTGCCCCAGCTCCGGCCGATCCGGGATTTCCCGCAGGTTCAGAGTGCGCAGGATCAGGGCGCTGGTCAGCCGCTCGCCCAGCCGCACCAGCCCAGGACTGTCGCTACGCCAATCCCGGGCCGGCGGTAAAAGCAGATGAAATCGAATCTTGGGCTGGCTCACCACCCGGTTGCGGATGGCGGCGAGTACCTCGGGATCGTTGTACAACTCGGAGCGCACCAGCGGCGTGTAAAGATACAGCGCGCGCCGCATACCCTCGAGCAGATCCAGCAAAGCATGCCGGCTATCGTCCAGCCCGTTCAGCACCCTCGTGGAACTCTGGTCATCGTCCGCCATCGCCGTTACCTCATCGTTCGGCAAAACGTTCACTGTCAATAGCTTATACCATTTTCTAATAAATTTGAATTTTTGGTGGAAAGCTCTCCACTCCGGACTTTTCGGCCAGACACTCACTGCTCAGAAATTCTTGCGCAGGTCCATCCCCGCGTACAGACCAGCCACCTGCTCGGCATAGCCATTGAACGGCAGCGTGTCGCGGCGCAAGAAGTCACCGATGCGCCGTTCCCGTTTCTGGCTCCAGCGCGGATGGTCCACCGCGGGATTGACGTTGGCGTAGAAGCCATATTCGCCGGAATTCCCGCTGGCCCACGTGGTGCGCGGCTGCTGCTCGGTAAAGCGGATTTTCACGATGGACTTGATGCTCTTGAAACCATATTTCCACGGTACAACCAGCCGTAGCGGCGCCCCATTCTGGTTCGGCAGTTCCTTGCCGTACAGCCCGGTCGCCAGCAGGGTCAGGGGATGCAGCGCCTCGTCCATCCGCAATCCCTCGACATAGGGCCAATCCAGCAGGCGGGTGCGTTGCCCCGGCATTTGCGCCGGGTCGAGCAGGGTGGTGAATTCGACGTACTTGGCGCTGGCGGTCGGCTGGAAGCGCGGCAGGATCTGACCGAGCGGAATACCCAGCCACGGCACCACCATGGACCAGGCTTCCACGCAGCGCAGCCGGTAGATACGCTCTTCGGGCCGGTGCGGAGCCAGAAAATCCTCCAGCGCGTACTGGCCCGGTTTTTCGCAATGGCCCTCGACCGTCACGGTCCAGGGCCTGGTCTTCAGGCTGCCGGCATATTCGGCCGGGTCGGTCTTGCTGGGGCCGAACTCGTAGAAGTTGTTGTAGGCCGTGATGTCCTTGTAGGGCGTCGGCTTGAGATCGTCGTCCGCCGCCTGGGCGAGGTTGCCGCGCAGCGTCGGTGGCAGCAGGGCGACGGTACTCAGCACTGCGGCGGTTTTCAGAAACTCGCGGCGGCGGGCGTACAACTCGGGCGGGGTGATTTCGGACGGCTGGATATCGGCGGGGCGTTGAATCAGCATGGCGCGGGTCTCGGTGATGGACTGCATTCGTTGTGACCCGTGCCGGCCTTGCGAGTTGCGCCGGCCCTACGACATTCCCTCGTCGCCCGGAAGCCGGTCCATCCGCTACGGCGCCGCTGGTTCCAAGGTGGAAAAACCGCGTCGTCAGGGCCGAGATTCGCTGCCCGATCCATGGTCGCCCAAGCCGGCGCGCGATCTCCAGGTTTCGCCGTCTCGAACCAGCGAACCCAACCCGGCGCGCGGGGGTCGTCCTCGGGTGGCGCCCAGGGGGCAAAGTCCTGGTCTTCGATGGGCCAGTACGGCCCCGGCTTGATCTCGAACATGATGGTGCCGAGCGCGCGACTGACCACGCTGTGCCAGGCATGGGCCGGAATTTCCACCGCACAGTCGCCGTCGCCGGCGTTAAGGTCGGCGCGGGCCAAAACGCGGCCTTCCTCATCGAAGCGAAGCACGGAGAAAGCGCCCGCACCACCACCATCAGTTCCCAGACGGAATCCCGCGCGTGGCGGTGGGGACGGATGTAGGTGCCGGGTTCCATGGCATTGAACAGGCGCTGGATAGGATCTTCCAGCACCGGATGCACGTTCAGGTTCTTGCGGAGTCGTGAGGAGCGGGCCGCTTCCGCGCTTAGGTTTGCCAAGGTTGCGGCGTCGTAGAGTTTCAGGTCGTTGGGCATGGGCGGGTTTTCTACTCTTCAGAAATTGATATTCATACATTCATAGCCAAACTGATTGAAGGATAGCTCCTACGCTTTCTTTCGCTGATTTTTGCTTGGTAATGGGTGAATCAGCTCTTTGGGAAATCGCTGGTACACCTGCTGGCCGAGCCACTGGGCAACCACGTCTCGAAACTCTCCTTCATTCATGAACCGCGCGAACATCTCTTCGTTCATCTCCATGCGCTCGATAAAGAGCGACTCCAGCACCTGACGAAACACCAGTTGGAATTTGTCGAATGGATTGGCCTCGGCCGCCTGCTTCAGCGATTCGACGCGGATGGCCGCCTCGATGATCTGATCGAAAAAAAGCTGATCCGCCGCGCTGAAGTCCGTACCGAAACGCTCGTTGATCAAATCGATCAATCTGGACAACGGTACGTTCTCTTCGCGTACTACGCCGGTGCCAACTTCCCTGGGTCCATCGAGCGGTTTGGCATAGCCCGTTTCAAGGCTGATCGAGCCCTCGCTGATTTTCTGAAGACGGTAATACTCCAGTCGAACCTCGTCATCGAACTGATAAGCGGGTCCGGACGCGCGCCTCGGCAACTTGGAAGCCAGATGGCGCAGGAACGTGTAGAGCTTCTCCAAGTCACTGTCTTGGTAAGGAATGATTTGGCTCAGGAACGTATAGAGATTGCGAAAGGCTTGCAACTTCCCGCGCCACCATTCGGCATCTTCATCGTGTTCGGTTTTTAGTGCCCGAAATCGATTGACGGCCGGATCGAGTGCAACATTCATTTGCTGATGGTCGCTGGCGCTCTGGCGAGCCTTCGGTTTGAAAAACACCTCGCAAAATCGCTCCACTTCCACGGACAGATAAATTCCGGAAGCATCCAACTCGGCTTTCAATTCATAAAGCCGTGCTGGATCGACCGGTTCGCCGATCATGGCCCCCTCGTAGAATTGCTGGAAGGCTTCCAGGATTTCCTGGGGATCGTTCACGAAATCCAGGATGAACGTATCCTCTTTCAGTGGGTGGATGCGGTTGAGACGCGACAGGGTTTGCACCGCCTGGATACCCGCAAGCCGTTTGTCGACATAGAGGGTGTGCAATAGCGGCTGGTCGAACCCGGTCTGGTATTTTTCGGCGACGAGCAGAACCTGGTATTCCGAAGTGGCGAACTTTTCCGGCAACGCTTTTTCGCGGATGCCGTGATTCATGCCCTCTTCGGTATAGGTTTTCGCGGGTATCTTGTCGTCGATCACGGTTCCAGAAAACGCTACCAGCGTCTTGATCGGATAACCCTTCTCCTGGATGTAGCGATCGAAAGCCTCTTTATAGCGGATCGCTTCCAGACGCGAACCGGTGACGACCATCGCCTTGGCCCTGCCGCCGATCTTGTGCCGGGTCATGGTATTGAAGTGTTCCACCATGATTTCGGTTTTCTGCGCGATGTTGTGCGGATGCAGCCGCAGAAATCGGGCGAGCGCCTTCGCCGCTTTCTTGCGCTCCACGTTTGGATCGTCCGCGCAGGCTTTGAGCAGCTTGTAATAGGCGGTGTAGGTCGTGTAATGGCGCAGCACGTCCATGATGAAACGCTCCTCGATGGCCTGCCGCATGGTGTAGCGATGGAAGGGTTCGCCGTTTCGACCGAAAACCGCGAGGGTTTTATGCTTGGGCGTGGCGGTGAAGGCGAAGAAGCTCAGGTTGGCTTGGCGACCGCGCTGGGCCATGCGGCGGAACAGTTCCTCCAACGGCTCAGCGCCCTCTTCCTCGGCCTGGCGTCGCGCTGCTTCGCGTAATGCTTCGCCGGCCAGAACGCCTTTCAACTCGGTGGCGGTCTCGCCCGATTGCGAGCTGTGCGCTTCGTCGACGATCACGGCGCACTTGCGGGTTGGAAGCTGTCCGGTTCCGGCCTTGCCCCGTTCCTCGGCCAGCTTGAGGAGTTGCCGGGAGACAAACGGGAATTTTTGCAGGGTCGTGATGATGATGGGCACGGCGCTTTCCAGCGCCTCCGCGAGTTGCCTGGAATCCAGTTCGATCTTTTGCACCACTCCCTGCCGGTGCTCGAACTGGTAAATGGTGTTTTGCAATTGCTTGTCGAGCACCAGACGGTCGGTGATCACGATGACGCTGTCGAACACCCGCTCGTCGCGGTCGTCGTGCAGCGAAGACAATCGATGCGCCAGCCAGGCGATGGTGTTGCTCTTGCCGCTGCCGGCCGAGTGTTCGATCAGGTAGTTATGGCCCGGCCCTTCCAGCGCCGCCGTGGAGACCAGTTGCCGGACCGCCTGGAGTTGGTGGTAGCGGGGAAAGATGAGGGTTTCCTTCTGTATCTTTCTCCCCTCGTCGGTCCTGCGTTCGTCGATCTGGAGATGGAGAAAGCGGGCGAGCAGATCGAGCAGGCTGTCCCGTTGCAGGACTTCCCGCCAGAGGTAGGCGGTGCGGTAGGTCTTGCCATTGGGATCGGGCGGATTGCCGGCGCCGCCGTGATCTCCCCGGTTGAACGGCAGGAAGTGCGTCGCGGACCCCGCCAGTCGGGTGGTCATGTAAACCGTTTCGGTATCGACCGCGAAATGCACGAGGGCGCGTTTCTTGAAATCGAAGATGTGTTCGCGCGGGTCGCGATCCTGCCGGTATTGGCGCATCGCATCCTCGACGGTTTGGCCGGTCAGCGGGTTTTTCAGTTCCAGGGTGACGACCGGGATACCGTTCACGCTCAAGGTCACGTCGAGCGATTTTTCGTTCTTCGGGCTGAAATGCAGTTGCCGGGTTAATCCAAGCTGGTTGGCGGCATAGCGTGCTTCAAGCTCCGGATTCAAGCCGTGCGCGGCCTTGAAAAAGGCAACGCGCAAGGTCCGCCCGTAGCACTTGAACCCGTGTCGCAAGGTCGCCAGCGAGCCGTGGGTGTCCAGCCATTTACAGAGGTCATGCAGTATCCGTTCGCCGGTTTTGTCGCCGTGCAGGGCCGTCAGTTTTTCCCAGGGCTGCGGTTGGGTGGCGCGGATGAAGGCCAGCGCCATTTCGGGAAAGATTGCCCGTTCGCGGTCGAAATCGTTCGAGGAAAGCGCCTGGTAGCCGCCGGACAGGAGCGTATCGGCGAGGATGGTTTCAAAGGCTGATTCACCATAATTCATTCCCGACATCACGGGTCCTTTATCTTCAGGCGGGTTCGTGTTCCATCAAGTAAAGTGTCCGCTGCTCCTTGCCGCTTTGGGTTTCTTCTATTTCTTCAAGGCAGGTGAAACGATAGCTGTTTTCCAGCTTAAGTCCAGCCAAGCTGGGTCCGCCCGATTTGATCTTGCCGGATAAGTCCCCTTCCACCGTCGCAATTCGCCAAGCACCGCTATCAACATCCGCCTTTTTCAGGGCACCCACCATGAAAACCGTTTCGGCGCCCAAGTTCGATACCCCGGATAACAGGTCCACCAACGGGCCGGCTTCGGCTTCGGAAACGGCGTACTTTCTTGCTTCCCTGAAATTTGGTTCCGCCCAGGCATAGCGGAGGCCACTTCTGCTTTGCACCAGAAAACGAAGCAGGCGAAGATATGATCCGGCCAAGTGTCCGCGATGAGCCTTCACCATCGTCAGGGTTTGTTGGGGATTGCCGACATGTTCAAAAAATTGGTCGATACGCTGTAATGCTCTTGACAATTCGCTGTATCCGAACATATCCGGAGCGTTCGCGGCTTCTAGGACGAATCGGAACGACCCTGGGGCAGCGGGGACTACCACGTCCAATAAATAGGCGTCGGAACGATCCATTCCCCGCCGAATGGTCATCGGTATTTCCCGAATGGCAGCGCTGTAGGCGTGTTTAACCATGGTTTGTAGATTAGACAATAACCCGGCTAGGGTATTCGCATGAATGCGGTGCTGCTCAGTAGCCTCCGGCGGCTCCAAGACGATCTCCAATATCAGATTATTGCGGGCGCGCGCCTCCCGCACGGTTTCCGTGGAGGCAGGTCGATCATGCAATACAAAGCCTGGATCAGGTAAATCGGGGCTGGCGGCCAAGGGGTGGGTTTGTAATTCTAGCGTGAGAGGAACCTCGAATCCCCTCTCCGCTATGGCGATGTACCAATCCTCTTCAATTCGGTTTAATAGCAGCGTTCGGAGGTCAAGCGAGCCCATGCGAAACTGCCTCAGCCGTTCGGGTTCCACGCCCGCCAGCAGATAACGATCCATGCCGTCGAAAGGCTCGACCATGACCGCGATATAGTGGCCGCCAATGGCATCGCGAGCCTCGAAAATCTGCGGGCCATCGTAGTAGAAGAGTGTGGTGGTATAACGAATCGTTTTCATGATGGTTCCACACCGCAACGGATCGAGATGTCGAAGGTAGCCAACGGCCACCAAGTGTGATGCGATGGTTGTCCGGTTTGCTGGATGCGTCCGGCGCCCTCATCCAAGACCACTTTGCACACATGATATTTGCGAAAACGGGGCAGTTTGAGAGTCTTATCGCAATCTGATCGGTTGGCGTATACAGACAGGCCACGCGCCTGACATTCGTTCACGTTGAAAACGGCGTTGGGTCGCTCGGCACGCTGGGAACGAAAATCGTCCGCTGTCGGCGGGTTGGATCGCACGAGCCGGAAAACCACGCGAGCTGTGACAATTTCTTCCGCTTCGGCAGGCGGACAATCTTCGGGGAGCGGTTCACGGTAGATCATGAGATGGGAATGAGGCGTTAATCGTTTAAAGACAACTGCCCCGTCACCGCCGCCGTGATCAGGGCGCTGCGGCGTTCCTTAAGGAGAGCGATAGAGTGCTTCAAGGCACTCTCAAAACCGGCTGTTTTTTCGCGCTCGCGGGCGATGGTGGTTACGATTTCTTTTTGCTCTTTTAGTGGGGGGACCGGCAGCCAGACTTCGTACAGACCTTCAGGATAGAGTCGCAAGCGTGATGACCAAACGCCCTTAGAGAATCTGGTTACTTCTTTGGCAAAAATGGACATGCGGACCAGTGCGTCCACATAGCTAGGCAACAGTTCCGACGACAGTTCATAAACATGGTAGGCTGGACTCACTATGCCGTTTTCGTTCGCTATCCCCATAGCGCCCATCCAAGCCCACAGCGTATTGATAACAAGATTTCCCGGTGAACAGAGTTTGTAGCCTTCGGTTGTTTCTGCCTCGAACATGTTTACATCTTTTTCAGAGCGCTTGGTTACGCCGGTAATGTGCGAGACGGTAAGTAGTTCTTCGTTGCCGGTCTCTGACCTCTCATCACGCTCCTTAAGGACTCTTTTGGAACGTTTCACCTCCCAATGCGCCGGAATATCACCCAGCCATTCAAGGCCAGAAGGTTTCATCGGGACATTGGGATTGAGACCACGGGTCACGGCGCGGCTGATCAACGCGGCCCGTTTCTCCTCCAGCAACGCCAGCATGTGTTCCTTTTCCGCCATCAAAGCGTCGATTTGCGCCGTTTCCGTGTCGAGGTAGTCGGCGATGCGGCGTTGTTCAGCGACCTGTGGTAATGGCATATGCGCCGCGCCAATAAAGTCCCAGTTTGCACGAGGCATCTTTGCGCCAAATGTGGATGAATCTATGAGCGTGATAAACTCTGGACAAAGTAAAATATAGAGCAGGAACCGGGCATCAAGTTCTGCACAGGGTTGGAGAACAAGAAGTTCCGTGCTACAAATACCGTCGTGCTTCGCAAGCAGTGCTTTTGCGAGGTAAGGCCGGAGTTTCCCGAACAGAATATCTCCCTCAGAAAAGCAATTGGATGTCCCTAAAGCCGTAATTTCGTCGTTCCCAATCACAGTGGTAGGAGTTTCTGGTACATACCGCCCTGTCCAAGACTCAATGTTTTCGAGTCCAATATATTCAGGTTCTCCTGAAGACCCAGCCATCCGAGAAATACGAAGCGGAGCTATAAATTTCAATCGCTTGCTTATCCAACCAGAAGGTAGCCGGTCGAACCACTGGATTGCCATCACTCCGTCACCTCCTTCAACAACATCAAAATCCGCCTTTCCACCGCCTCCAATTCCGCATCAATCTCCGCCAGCGGGCGCGGCGGCTGATAGCGGAAAAACACTCGATTGAAGTTGATCTCGTAGCCGACCTTGCCGATACCGCCATCCTGTTCGTCCACAGTCTCGCGGTCGATCCAGGCGTCCGGCACGAACGGCCGCACCTCGCGCAGGAAGAACGCCACGATGTTTTCCTTCAGGGGCACATTCTCGGAATCGCGCAGCGTCGGGTCCGGCTCGTACTCCACGAGTCGCCCCTTTTTACCCGACGGGTCCGGATAAATGCCGCAGAGCGCGTTTAATTCATCGGGCGCCAAATCGGCCCTCACCCCCAGCCCCTCTCCCGGCGGGAGAGGGGTGTTGGCGATAACTGGTTTCGCCTCTCCCGCCTGCGGGAGAGGGGAGCCATGGAGCTTGGCGATGACCGGCTCGGCTTCCGGGTCCACTGCCGTGAAGCACTGGCGGAACAGCTTCTTGTTCGCGGCGGTCCAGCGCACCTCGGCATCCTTGGCCACCCGCTGCACCGTCGCCCACGCCGCACTCCAGTCGCCGTGAGGCTCGGTCCCCAATACCTGCTCTATCGTCCGCACCGTATCGAGAAATTCCGGGCAGGCATCGAGAAACAGCTCCTTGGCCTCGTGGGTGATCTGAAAACGCAATCGCAACGGCCGTTCGACGGTGACGCGGCGATAACCGAAGTCGGCGTTGTCGAAAATCTTGCAGGTATCGGTCGGCTCGAACGCGCCATGCTCGCGCGTGAGTTCGGCGATGATCCCCTCGGTCAGGTAGCGACGCTTGTCGCCCAGACTGCGACGCATGGGCGCCCAGCGCTCGCGGGCGTCGATGAGTTGAATTTTGCCCTTGCGCGCCTCCGCCTTACGGTTGGTGACGATCCAGACGAACGTGCCGATGCCGGTGTTGTAGAACATCTGCTCGGGCAGGGCGACGATGGCCTCCAGCCAATCCTGCTCGATAATCCAGCGGCGAATTTCGCTCTCGCCCGAAGTCGCGCCGCCGGTAAACAGCGGCGAGCCGTTAAAGACAATGGCGCAGCGTGAGCCGTGTTTCCGCTCCGCCGGCAACACCGGCTGGAACTTGCCGATCATGTGCAGCAGGAACAACAAAGCGCCGTCGTTCACGCGCGGCAGCTTGCCGGCGTACCCGCGAAAGCTGGACTGCTTGGCGATTTCCTTCTGCTCCGCCTTCCAGTCCACGCCGAAGGGCGGATTGGCCAGTAGATAATCGAAGCGCTCGCCGGGAAATTTGTCGTCGGTCAGCGTGTTGCCGAACTCGATACGGCTGTTGCCCTTGTGGCCCTTGATCAGCAGGTCGGATGCGGCCACGGCGTAGGAGCGCGGGTTGTAATCCTGGCCATAGACCAGAACGCGTGCCCCTTCGTTGTGCTGGCGAATCCAGTTCTGCGCCTCGGACAACATGCCGCCCGTGCCGCAGGCCGGATCGCAAACGGTGGTGATCACGCCTTCGGTGGTGAGAATGTGGCTGTCCGGCTCCAGCAGCAGGTTCACCATCAGCCGGATGACCTCGCGCGGGGTAAAGTGATCGCCCGCCGTCTCGTTGGCGGCTTCGTTGAAGCGCCGGATGAGGTCCTCGAAAATGAGGCCCATGGTGATGTTGTCCACCCGGCCGGGATGGAGGTCGATCTCCGCGAACTTCGCGACGACGAGATAGATCCGGTTGGCCTCCTCCAGCTTCTCGATTTCCTTCTCGAACTCGAAACGCTCGAAAATTTTGCGGACGTTTTCGGAAAAGCCGTCCATGTATCGGGTCAGATGGCGACCCATTTGATCGGGATCGCCCTTGAGCCGCCGGAAATCGAGTTCGCTGTGATTGTGAAAGCCCAAGTCCTCGCCACCGCCCGCCACCTTGTTCAGGATCGGGTCGATGTTCCGGACCTTCCCACCCTCAAGCTGATGGAACCGTTTTACGACTTCGGCCTTGGTGGATTCCAACACGCAATCGAAACGGCGCAATACCGTCATGGGCAGCATCACCCGCTCGTACTGCGGCGGTCGATAAGGGCCGCGCAGCAGGTCGGCGACGGACCAGATGAAATTCGCCAGTTCCTGGAAATTAGCGGGACTCATCCGCAACCCCATACCGCGCCCGATAATCCCGCATCTTCTCCAAATGCTCCGCGTACTCCGGCCGTTCGGCCAGATACGCCACCAAATTGTCCAGATTCACGATGCTGGTGACGACGATGCCGTGGGCGCGTTCCACTTCCTGCACCGCCGACAGCTCGCCCTGCCCCCGCTCCCGCCGGTCCAAGGCGATGACCACGCCCGCTGGAATCGCCTTGTGTGCTTCAAGGATCTCCATCGTCTCGCGGATGGCGGTGCCGGCGGTGATCACATCGTCCACGATCAAGACCCGGCCCTTTAATGGAGCGCCGACGATCAGCCCGCCCTCGCCGTGATCCTTGGCTTCCTTGCGGTTGAAACACCAGGGCAGATCGCGGCCGTGCTGCTCGGCCAGGGCGACGGCAACCGTCGCCACCAGCGGAATGCCCTTGTAGGCCGGCCCAAACAGCACATTGAACTCCAGCCCGGCATCGACGATGGTGGCGGCGTAACAGCGGCCCAATCGGGCCAGCGCCGCGCCGCTGTCGAACAATCCGGCGTTGAAGAAATACGGGCTGATCCGCCCGGATTTCAGGGTGAATTCGCCGAAGCGCAGCACACCCCGGCCGATGGCGAAGTCGAGAAAGTCCCGCTGATAGTCCCGCATGGTTCGAGATTCCGGCTTGAGAGTGACGAATGCCGGTATCATAGCGCGCTTCGCGGCCCTTCCACCGGAGCATCGCTGCCTCATGCGGGTGATCACCTTCAACGCCAACGGCATCCGTTCCGCCGCCAGCAAGGGTTTTTTCGCTTGGCTGGCCGAACAGAACGCCGACGTGGTCTGCCTTCAGGAAACCAAGGCCCAGACGCACCAGTTGCCGCCCGACCGCTACCATCCGGCTGGCTACCACTGCCATTACCACGACGCCGAGCGCAAGGGTTACAGTGGGGTGGCGCTGTACGCCCGCCGCGAACCGGATGAGATTCTGACCGGCCTGGGCTGGCCGGAGTGCGATAAGGAAGGCCGCTGGCTGGAGGCGCGATTCGGTAACCTGAGCGTGGTCTCGCTGTATCTGCCGTCCGGTTCCTCCAGCCCGGACCGGCAGGCGGTGAAATTCGACTTCATGGCGCGGCTGGCGGAACCGTTGCGGGCGATGCGCGCCAGCGGTCGCGACTATATTCTCTGCGGCGACTGGAACATCGCCCATAAGGAAATCGACCTGAAAAACTGGCGGGCCAACCGCGATCATTCCGGTTTTCTGCCCGAGGAACGGGCTTGGATGGACGAGTTGTTCGGGCCGCTGGGCTGGGTGGATGCCTTCCGGGTGGTGAATCCCGAGCCCGACCAATATACCTGGTGGTCGAATCGCGGCCGGGCGCGGGAAAAAAACGTTGGCTGGCGGATCGATTATCAGGTGATCACGCCCAGCCTGGCGGAGAAGGTCAGCGCCGCCGCCATCCACCGGGACCAACGTTTCTCCGACCACGCACCCCTGACCCTGGACTACGACCATGCCTTCTGACGCCGCCCGGCGCTCCAGTCGCGACATTCTGCGAACCTTTTTCAGCGGCCGGATGCTGACCGCCCTGCTGATGGGCTTTTCCTCCGGCCTGCCGCTGCTGCTGGCCACCGGCTCGGTGCTGCAAGCCTGGCTGAAGGAAGCCGGCGTCGATCTCGGCACCATCGGCCTGTTTGCCCTGGTCGGGCTACCGTACACGCTGAAATTTCTGTGGGCGCCGCTGCTGGACCGCTTTGCGCCGATTGCCCGCATGGGCCGGCGACGCGGCTGGCTGCTGCTGATTCAACTGATGTTGACCGTTGCCATCGCCGGTCTGGGTTTCACCGATCCGAAGCAGAGCCTGCCGCTGATCACGCTGGCGGCATTCCTGGTGGCATTTTTTTCCGCTTCGCAGGACATCGTGATCGACGCCTACCGGCGCGAATCGCTGGCCGACGACGAGCAGGGACTGGGCGCTTCGTTCTACGTCAACGGTTACCGGGTGGGAATGCTGCTGGCTTCCGGCGGCGGGCTGATCCTGGCCGATTTCATCCCGTTCGCGGCGGTGTACTGGGTCATGGCGGTGGCGATGCTGCCCGGTTTGATCACCACCCTGTTCTGCGTCGAACCGGTGGTGCCAATGGGGACGCCCCGCACTCTGCGCGAGGCGGTGGTGCAACCGTTCGTGGAGTATTTTTCCCGCCAGGACGCGGTGCTGATCCTGCTGTTCGTGCTGCTATACAAGGTCGGCGAGATGATGGCCAGCCAGATGACCACGCCGTTCTATCTGGACCTCGATTTCAGCAAGACCGAAATCGGCACCATCGTTAAGCTGTTCGGCTTCTGGGCGACGGTGATTGGCGGCCTGCTCGGCGGGGTATTGATCCTGCGGCTGGGCATGTACCGCGCGCTGTGGCTGTTCGGCGTGTTGCAGGCCATCGGGCTGAGCGGCTTCGTCATTCTGGCCCGGCTCGGCCACAGCCTGCCGGGGCTGGCGCTGGCCATCACCAGCGAAAACCTGTTCAGCGGCATGGCGACCACCGCTTACGTGGCGTTCATGGCGACCCTCACCAACAAGAAGTTTACCGCCACCCAGTACGCGCTGCTCAGCAGCCTGATGGGCATTCCCCGAGTGATCGTCAACACCCCAACCGGCTATCTGGCCGAGTGGCTGGGCTGGGAAGGCTTTTTTCTGTTCTGCATGGTATCCACCCTTCCCGGCTTGTGGCTGCTGACCCGGTTCCGGGTGTGGATGGAGACGGGACGGGATGCGCCAGACGCGGAATCGGTTACTCGGAAGTCAGCGCCAGCGTCGCGATCATCACCCGATGATCCTCCGGGCAAGGCGTGATGGTAAAGCCCATCGCCCGACACAGCGCCAGCATCGGTTGGTTCTCGCGCAGAATTTCCCCGAACAGTTCGCGAATGCCCCGATCGCGGGCGTAGTGAATCAGTCGGCGCAACAACAGGCTGCTCAGTCCAATGCCAACGGCGTCCCGCAGCAGAATAATGGCGAATTCGGCGCGCTCCTGGTTGGCGTCGCCGACCATCCGCGCCACGCCACAACTTTCCGGCGGCTGCCCAGGCCGCAGCCGTAACACCCCCAGCGCCATTTCCCGGTCGTAGTCGATCTGGGTGAGCCGGGCTGCGTTGGCATGAGTCAACTCCTTGACGATATACATGAAGCGCATCCGAATTTCCTCGGCGGACAGCCGGGTAAAGCCGGCGATCAAGGCCGGCTCGTCTTCCGGCCGCACCGGACGAATCAGCAAGGTGGCGCCATCCGGCAAGGGCAGGGTTTCCTCCAACTCGCGCGGATACGGTCGGATCGCCAGCCGCCGATGGGCCGGCCCCACGAACGCGGCAACCCCGATCCGCGCGCCGCCGACCACGACGCCATCAGCCGTGATCAACAGGGGGTCCAGTTCCAGTTCGGCCACTTCGCCCAGATCGGCCACCAGTTGCGCGACCTTGACCAACACCAGAGCAAAATCATCCAGCCATCCGGCGTGGGGAGGCATCGCGTTTTGCAGTTGCCGGCCAGCCGGAGTGTGCGCGATGGCTTCCCGCGCCAGCAGTAGATCGAGCGGCGGCAGCGCGGCGGCGAATTCGTCGGCGAACGCCGCCGCGGAGCCGCCCGGCCCAAACAGCAGCGCGGGACCAAAGGCCAGGTCATCGAACATGCGAATGGTCAATACCAGCGGCCCGGATGGGGAAGGGAGCGCGGAAACCCTACCGTCCGGCGCCAGTTCAATACCGTAAGCGGTCAACAGGGTCCGGTTTTCCGCCGCCGTCAACTCGCGCCGACCGGCGGCCAGCGCGGTTTGGATCAGTTGACGCGCGGTGGCGAGATCGGCGCTGAACAGTTCCGGCGTATCCGGCGGCGTTTCCATCAGAGCAAGCTGGTTGCGCTGATGGCGCCAACGCTGCGTGAAGGCGCGGATCGCATCGTTGGGGGTGTCGTAGCTCGGCATACCCTGGGCCAGAAACCGTTGCCGGGCCTCGCGGGCGCTGTCCGCGCCCAGCCAGCAGGTCAACACCCCCGGCCGCCTTCCGCCGCGGGCGCGGAACCGGCCAACGGTCTCGATCACCGCGGCGGCAGTCGCTTCAGCCGGAATCAGTGCGTTCGGCGAGTGCAGTATCAAAACGCCGTCGAGTTCCATCTCCCGCAGCAGAATGTCCAGGGCGGCGGCGAAACGGGCGGGGTCGGCGTCAACACCCAGATCGAGCGGAAGATCGGGCGCGACGCCGGGCGGCAGAATTTTCGCCAGGGCCGCCCGGGTCGCTGGCCCCAACTGGGCCAGCCGTCCGCCTTCCGCGAACAACGCATCGGCGGCCAGCAAACCCAGGCCCCGGCTGTTGCCGAGAATCGCCAGCCGGTCGCCGGTCACCGGCAGGTCGACCGCCAGAGTTTCAGCGGCCCAGAACAGTTCCCGCAGCGACTGGACCCGCAACATCCCGGCCCGGCGGAAGGCGGCGGCGTAAATCGCATCAATCTGGTGGGAGGCCGCATCGCCGCCCCGGCCGGCGCGCACGACCAGAACCGGCTTGACCCGCGCCGCCGCCCGCGCCGCCGACAGAAAGGAACGGGCATGGGTCACCGTTTCCAGAACCAGCAGGATGGCGCGGGTCTCGGGATCGTCGCTCAGCCCGTCCAGCAAATCGCCGAAATCAAGATCGCTCCCGTCGCCCAGCGCGACGACGCTGGAGAAGCCGATATCCTGAACGGTGGCCCATTCCAGAATCGGCGCCAGCACCGAACCCTCGGGCGCGATCAGAGCCAGATGACCCGGTTGGGGAAAAGTGTGGCCGAACGAGGCGTTCAGGCCACAACGCGGGGTGATGACACCGAAACTGCCCGGACCGAGCAGCCGCAAGCCATGCGGGTGGGCGGCCTTGCGCCAGGTCCGCGCCTCGTCGTGGGAACCGGCGGTGACGATCACGGCGGTTCGGGTTCCACGCTGGCCCAGTTCGACCAACAGTTCGGAAATAGTCGAGGGTGGGGTGGCCAGAATCGCCAGTTCCGGGGCGCGCGGCAGTTCGGACAGGTGCTGGAAGGCTGGCATGTTTTGAACGCGCGAATGGCGGCGGTTGACCAGGAACAGTTCGCCCTTGAAACCGCCCGCCAGCAGGTTGCGGGTCAGCG
>JBATNZ010000157.1:0-1827 GCA_049290615.1 Candidatus Contendibacter sp. | reverse complement strand
CCGCCAAAGGGGGGACAACGCGGGTACTTTTACCCGCCAAAGGGGGGACAACGCGGGTACTTTTACCCGCCAAAGGGGGGACAACGCGGGTACTTTTACCCGCTAAAGGGGGGACAACGCGGGGAGTTTTTCGCAACCGACGGAGGGAACGATGACCAGGATTCCACAGATGCTTGACAACCACATGCGCAAGCCCACGGCGCTGATTCACTTCGAGCGGTCGCTGTCGGTGGTGGAGCAGAAGGTGATGACCCTCATCATCTTCCACTGCCAGATGGCCGAAAAGGACCATCAGGGCTTTTACTACATCAAGAAGAACTTCATCCGGGAGTTCCTGGGCTGGGACGACAGCAAAAACTATCAGCGCCTCTACGAGGCGTTCCTGGGTATCTACAACAACTCGATCCAGTGGAACGTGCTGGGGACCGACCGCACCTTCAAGGGGGGAATATGCCGGTTGATTGTCAGCTTGCTGGAGCCGACCGAGACTGGCCAGTACATCGGCTTCAAGCTGCATCCCGATCTGGAGCCGGTGATCAAGGACCCCAAGGTATTCGCCAAGCTCAAGCTGGTGATGATGGTGCTGCTGTCCCGGTCGCAGTATGCCTACCCGCTCTACGAGTTGATCGCGGACAGCTATTCGCGCGGACAGCATTCGTTGCGCATTCCACTGTCGACGCTGAAGTCGTACCTGGGGATCGGCGAGGGCTGTTACGAAATCTTCAAGGATTTCAAGACCCGGATCCTGAAGCCCAGCCTCGATAACATCAACGGCGCCACCGACTTTCGGGTCGAGTACGAGACCTACCGCGTCGGCAAGTCCATCGGCGGGCTGGCGTTTAACCTCGCCAAGCAGCCCTGGCAACCGCCCAGCCTGGAGGGACCGCTGCGCGAGCTGCTCAAGTATTACCAGCAAATTCCGCTGGCCGAGGTGATCGAGAGCCCGCCGTTGCTGTCCGCCGAGGAACAGGCCTTCGCCCGGCTGCTGCAACAGGACGGCATCGCCGAAGCCGACGCGCTGCACGCGCTGGAGACCCACGGGCTGGAGGGAGCCATCGAGATTCGGGATTACGTGCTGGCCGAGATCGAGCAGCGCCGGGGCAAGCCGGATGAGATTCGCCATGTTGGCGCGTACCTGGCGCGCTGCTTTCGGGAGGGTTACGGCAAGAAAACCGCCGAGGAACGCAACGCCGAGCGCCGGCGGCGGAACGCCACGGCCATCGCCCAGGCGCAGAAGCAGGCGCGGGAGAAGCTGCAAAGCGAGGCGGTCGAGCTGTCCCGGACCTTCCGGCAGCACCAGGCGGCCCAGGTGGAAGCACGACTGGCGGCGATGACCGCTCAAGAGCGGGAGGACTTCGACCAGGCGTTCGCGCGGGCTAACCCGGTCTGGGCCAAGACGTTTCTGGAAATGGGGCCGGTCAGCCCACTGGCGCGCGCGGCGTTCCAGCAGTTCGCCGCCGAGCGGCTGCTCGATCCCGGGCAGCGCGACCTCGTCGGGTTTGCCCGCGACCGGGGGGCGCCGATCGAGGTCGTCAACCTGCTGCGGGCGGCGGCCTGACCGACCACCGACGGTTCAACCCGCTCCCGCGTTCAGGCGGGCGGTTGCACTGTCGGAACCCATGGGCATTCACGCTAATAGCAATCGCTCATATCGGCAAATAGGGGTGTTACGTTCAAAACCGCCCAGCGCGATAATCGGCCAAGGCCTGTTCGATCTCCTCGCGCCGGTTCATCACGAACGGCCCCCATTGCGCGATCGGCTCGTGCAGCGGCCGGCCGGCGATCAGCAGCAGGCGCGCGCCGCCCGCACTGCGCAGCAGCACGCCC
>JBATNZ010000156.1:0-63402 GCA_049290615.1 Candidatus Contendibacter sp. | reverse complement strand
CGAGCGCCGCCAGCGCCGGCCGCAGCGCGGCCGGGGCCAACTCGCTGTCCGCGCCGACCGCAACCAGCACCCCGACGGTTTGCCGCCGGCCAAACGGCACCCGTATCCGCAAACCCGGCAGCAGGGTCGCCGAATCGCAATCCGGCGGGGGCAGGTAATCGAAGGTCTTATAGAGCGGTGAAGGAACGGCGATCCGCAGAATCGGGCCGGGCACGGCGGGTTTTCCCTCTCACCGCTTCATTCCCCGGCCCGGAACGCGCCGAGTGAGCCGCCCTGGCCCTGGACGAACACGGTATCACCGGCCGCGAACGGCGGGGCGACGATGGCCTTGCCGGTGGCGCGAATCCGGCCAACGATCTTGCCGCTATCCTTGCTCAGCCAGTGCAGGTAACCCTCGAAATCGCCGACCACGACATGGTTCTTCGTGGCGACCGGGGCGGACAGTCGGCGGCCGGTCAGCTCCGACTGCTTCCAGAGCGTGCCGCCGTTGCGGCGGTCCAGCGCCAGCACGGCGTCGGTATCGTCGCTGACGTAGACCTGTTGCTCATCCACGTCCAGCCCGGCGTAACTGGACAGATCGCGGTTCCACAACAGATTGCCGTTGCGCATGTCCAGCGCGGCGATGCTGCCATGATAGGCCGCCAGATAGAGATTTTCGCCGAGGATTTTCGGCTCGGAATCGATGTCGATCAGCCGTTCGATCTCGGTGCGGCCGCGCGGCGGAGCAATGGTTTTCTCGGTGACCGGCAGACCCTTGTCCAGGGACAGTACCAGCAGCTTGCCGGTTTCCAGCCCGGCGATGACCAGGGCGCGGGTCAGCACCGGCGGGGCGGCGCCGCGCAGGCTGAGCGCGGGCATCGCATGGGCGTACACCCAGCGGCGCTCGCCGGTACGGGCGTCGAGGCCGGTGAATTTACCATCGCCGGTGCGGATCACCACCACGCCGCTCGCGGCGCGCGGCGGGGCCAGCACCTCGCTGGAAACCTGGACCCGCCAGGCTTCCTGACCGTTATCCTGACGCAGGGCGACCACCTGACCTTTGTTGGTGCCGAACAGCACCAGACCGTTGTCGCTGACGCCCACGCCGCCGGAAATGGGCAACTGGGTCGCGGTTTGCCACAACTGCTGCCCGCCGAGCGCGTCCAGCGCCATGACCGTGCCATCAAAGCTGGCGGCATAGAGCCGGCCATCCGCCAGCGCCGGGGTCAGGCGGATGAACTGGTTCTTCGCGCCAGACCCCACCTGGGTTTCCCACAGTTGCCGGATACCGACCGGCTGGGCGATGGCTTTGAGTTCGGCCGGTGGAATCGAGTTGTCGGAACCACCGAACCAGCCACCAAACCAGCTACAACCGGCGTTCAAAACCAGGAACAGAAGCGGGAGGAGGCGGCGAACCATGATCATTGGCCTGATGAAGTAGAAACAGGTGGAGTCGGAGCGGGAAGCGTTCCGTTAATGGTGGCCGTAGGGGCGAACGGCCGTTCATCCGTACCCGCCGCCGGTTCGGCCGGCGTCACGGCTGGAACAGCCCCCGCCGCCGGTTCGGCGGGAGTCGTCGCCGCTTCGGCGGGAGCGGCGGTTGAAGCCTTGGCCGGTTCGGGTGGGGATGGCGGGGTGGGCGGAGCGGGAACCACCGTTTCGGGTGTTGCCGTCGCCAGGTTGTCGAGCTTGAGTTGCAGCAAACGCTTATCGCTGCTCGCCGCCAGCGCCGCGGCATAGGCAATCCGGGCCTTTTCCGGATTCTTGCTGGCCAGATACAGATCGCCCTTCAAATCCTCGCGCTCGGCGTTCAGGCTGGTGGTGGTCACGCCATCCAGCAGCTTTTCGGCTTCGGCGGTCTGGCCGGCGGCCAACTTCACCTGCGCCAGCCGCAGCCGGGCGATGTCCTTGAGTTCGTCGAGCCGGGCGTTGCCGACGACCCATTCCAGCCGCTGGCTGGCGGCGGCGGTATCGCCGCCGTCCATCGCCAGCTTGGCCAGCCGCAGCGCCGCCAGCGCCGCGTAAGGCGATTTCGGGAAATCCGTCGCCAGCGCCTGGCCGCGCTGGCGGGCCTGATCGGCGTCGGGTTTTTCCACCGCCGCGACGAAGGCGTCATAGGCCCGCGAGGTCTGTTCCGCCTGGGTATCGCGGTAGGAACCCCAATACCGCCAGCCGAAAATCGCGATCACGCCAAGCGCGATGCCGCCGATAATGCTGACGCCGTTTTCCTTCCACCACTTCTTGAGATCCTCGACGCGTTCGTCGTCGGTGTATTGTTCCATCGAGTTCTGTCCTCTGGCGTCCCGTTCCGAAGCTAGGGGGTTGAATCCAGGGCCGCGCGCAGGTGGGCGGAGGCCTGGTCGTGCGGTAGCGTGATCTGCCCACCCTGGGCGTCGCGCAGCGGCTTGATGGCGACCGCGCCGGCCGCGATCTCGTCCTCGCCCAGGATCAGCGCGAAGCGGGCGCCGCTATGATCGGCGCGGCGGAACTGGGCCTTGAAGCCGCCACCGCCGCAGTTCATCCGCAACCGCAGCGCCGGCAATTGGTCGCGCAACCGTTCGGCCAGCGCCAGCCCGCGCCGCTGGGCGGCGTCGCCGACCATGATCAGGTAGGCATGCGGGTTGGCGTCGGCGCCCGGCTGGCCGGCGGCGGCCAGCATGGCGACCAGTCGCTCCAGACCCATCGCGAAACCGACGCCCGGGGTTGCCGGCCCGTCCAGTTGTTCGAGCAGGCCGTCGTAGCGGCCTCCGGCGCAGATCGTGCCCTGGGCGCCGAGCGTGTCGGTGACCCATTCGAACACGGTCTTGCAATAGTAATCCAGGCCGCGCACCAGCCGCGGGTTGATTTCGTAGGCAATGCCGGCGGTGTCCAGCAACGCCCGCAGTTCCTCGAAATGGGTCTGGGATTCGGCATCGAGGTGATCCAGCAGCACTGGCGCTTCCGCCACCACCGCCCGCATCGCCGGATTCTTGCTGTCCAGGATGCGCAGCGGGTTGGTGGATAGCCGTCGCTGGCTGTCCTCGTCCAGTTCCGCGCGCCGGGTTTCAAAATAGGCCACCAGCCGGTCGCGGTAGGCGGCGCGGGCGACGCTGGAGCCGAGCGAGTTGATTTGCAAATTCACGTCGCGGATGCCGAGCCGTCGCCACAGCCGTGCGGTCAGGCAGATCAGCTCGGCGTCGATGTCCGGTCCGGCCATGCCGTAGGCCTCGGCGCCGACCTGGTGGAACTGGCGGTAGCGGCCCTTCTGTGGCTTTTCGTAGCGGAACATGGGGCCGGCGTACCACAGCCGCTGAGTCTGATGGTGCAGCAGACCGTGCTCGATGCAGGCGCGGGCACAGCCGGCGGTGCCTTCGGGGCGCAGGGTCAAACTCTCGCCGTTGCGGTCGGCGAAGGTGTACATCTCCTTCTCGACGATATCGGTCACCTCGCCGATCGAGCGGGCGAACAGCTCGGTTTTTTCCACGAGCGGCAGGCGGATTTCGTGATAGCCGTAGGCGGCGAGCACCTGACGGATGATCGTTTCCAGCGCCTGCCACCGTGTCGATTCACCGGGCAGGATGTCGTTCATGCCGCGAATGGCTTGAAACGGGTTGGACATGAGGTCGGATATCCGGATAGGTCAGCCGGAGCCGCGACCGACCGGCCGCGGCGCGCGAGTCAGGGTTGGGGATTCAGGGTGAAGCGACTGACCGTACCGCGGCGGGGCACGTAGACCGCGGTATCCACCGGCCGATCATCCATGGCGATACGGGCGGCGGGCGCGTTGCCCAGCGTCACCGTGAACGGCGCCGGTCCGGAGATGGCGCGAGTGGTGGAAGCTTTCATCAACCCGTTGACCAGCACCTTGCCTTGCGCGTCCTTTACTTCGACCCAGCAGTCCTCGCTGAATTGCAGCATCAGCCGGACGCCGGAGCGCGCATCCAGGGCCGAACCGCCGCCATTTCCCTCCAAGGTGGACAAAGCCGGGGCGATGGTGGCGCTGACCACGCCGACCGCCAGCGTGGAGTCTGGGGCAGCGGTGGACGGCGCCGAGAGCGCGAGCGCCGCCGTCGAAACCGGTTCGGGACTTGGCGCGGGCGGTGGTTCGCCAGTTGCGGGCGCGGGCGGCGCGGACTCGCGGGTCGCTTCCGTCGGCGTGGACTGGAACGGATACTGGGTCTGGGTGGCGCCCGCCATCGGCTTGCTGGCGGACGGTTGGGCGCTCGCCTGATCGCTCCGCGGCCACCAGGTCAGCAGCCGGACGGGGTCCAGATCCTCCAGGTGCCGGATGGTGGTCCAGCCGATGCCGATCACTACCAGCAGATAGAGGATGCCGCGCAGGTCGCGAATCCGGATCTGCCGGCGGCGCGGATGCACCACCTTCAGCGGCGGCGGCTCCTGGCTGGCGCCCGACTGCTGGCGGTAGCGCTCCAGCACCGCCGATTCCGGCAGATCCAGCAACCGGGCGTAGCGGCTGAGATAGCCGCGCACGAACACCGGTGGCCCCAGCCGGGCGAAGTCGTCGGCTTCCAGGGCCAGGATGATGGTCGGATTCAGTCCGAGATGGCGGGCCATATCGCGCGATTCGGCGCTGTAGCCGGCGCGGGTTCGGGCCAGCCAGGCGCCCAGCGATTCGGTGGGACGGGCGGCTTCGGTCGGTGGACTGAAATCGGGGGCGATCTCTTTGCTCGTGCTCATTTCGACTGTTTCAGGCGGCGGGCTTCGTCGGAATTCGGGAATTGCGATAGTAATAGTATGCCGTATTCCCGGCGCAACTGCGGGTCGCCATCGCTGGCCTGCTCGATGGCGATGCCCAGCCATAGACTCTGGGCGGTGGGGCGGGTCTGGGCGTGATAGCGCTGCAGGAAGGCGCGGCTCTGTAGCGTCTTGTTCTGGATCTGGCTCAGTTCGGCCAGGCCGTACAGGGCGCTGGTGTTGTTGGGGTTGAGTTCCAGCGCCTTGCGCAGCCAGGTTTCGGCCTGGGTCGGATCGTTGCGCTGGCGGGCGCAGAGCGCCATGCCGGCGTAGGCGTCGGCGGCATTGACGCCGGCGTTGGCTGGATCGGTGGCGAGCTTCTGAAATTCGGCTTCGCCCTCGGCGACGCGGATCGGTTCGCGCATGCAGAGAAAGCGGGCGTAGTTCAGCTTTGCCAGGGTGTAATCGGGCTTAAGTTCGATCGCCCGTTTATAGTGGATTTCGGCGGGGTGGTACTCGCGGATTTCTTCGTAGAGCACGGCGATGGCGTTGTGGGCTTCGGGGTAATCGTCGTTGTATTGCAGGGTCTTGAGCAGTTTCTCGGTGGCGACCTCGAAATGGCCGGACTGCATGTAGCCGATGCCCAGCTTGAAATTGGCCTCGGCGACGTTTTCCTTGAAATCGTTCTCCGACGAATTGGCGCAGGCGCCCAGCAACAATGCCAGAGATAGGATGATCGGTTTGGCCGATAGTCGCATGGCGAAATTTCCCTTAGCCGGTGAGCCGCGCGGCTTGGGCCAGCCGGCGGCCGCGCGCCTGAACCTGGCCGGCCAGTTGGCCGCACGCGGCGGCGATATCGTCGCCGCGGGTCTTGCGGGTCACGACGGTCAGGTCGTGGGCCATCAACACCGCATGGAAGCGGGCGATGGCGGCGGGTTCGGAGCGGCGGTAGCGCGTGTTTGGAAACGGATTGAACGGGATCAGGTTGACCTTGGAGGGGATGTCCTTGATGAGAGCCGCCAGCGCGCGGGCATGCGCCTCGGAGTCGTTGACCCCATCCAGCAGCACGTATTCCCAGGTGATCCGGCGGTGCGGCTTGCCGGCGATGTAATGTTTGCAGGCCGCCAGCAGTTCGGCGATGGGATACTTGCGGTTCAACGGCACCAGTTCGCTGCGCAGTTCGTCGGTGGGCGCGTGCAACGAGATAGCGAGACTGACCTCGGACACTTCGCGCAGCCGGTACAGGGCCGGAACCACGCCGGCGGTGCTGAGGGTGACGCGGCGCTTGGAGATGCCGAAGCCCAGGTCGTCCTGCATCAGATCCATCGCCTTGACGATGGCCTCGAAGTTCAGCAGCGGCTCGCCCATGCCCATCAGTACGATGTTGGTGATGACGCGGTCGCCGTTGCGGCGCTCGCCCAGCAACTGGCTGGCCTGCCAGACCTGGCCGATGATTTCGGCGACCGTCAGGTTGCGGTTGAAGCCCTGCTGGGCGGTGGCGCAGAACGAACAGTCCAGCGGGCAGCCGATCTGTGAGGACACGCACAGCGTACCCCGATCCGGCTCGGGGATGAACACCGTTTCGATGCTGTTGCCGCTGTCCAGCCGGATCAGCCACTTGTGGGAGCCGTCCTTGGACGCTTGGTCCAGCACGACCGCGGGCGGGCGGATTTCGGCGCGTTCGGCCAGTCGTTCCCGCAGCGTCTTGCTCAGGTTGGTCATGGCGGCGAAGTCGGTGACCCGCTCGTGGTAAATCCACTTCATCACCTGCATGGCGCGGAAGGGTTTTTCGCCCAGCACGGCGAAGAACCCTTCCAGATCACGGCGATCCAGATCGAACAGATTGATTTTGTCGGTAGCCACGGTCACGGCGATTGCGCGGCCGTGTTATGGGTTCAGAGGGTGCGGACACAGATCGAACTGGCCAAAGAAGAACGCGATTTCATGGGCGGCGGTTTCCGGAGCGTCGGAGCCATGCACCGCGTTATTGGTCACGCTCTCGGCGAAATCGGCGCGGATGGTGCCGGGAGCGGCCTTTTTGGGATCGGTGGCGCCCATGATCTCGCGATTCCTGGCGATGGCGTCTTTCCCTTCCAGCACCTGGACCATCACGGGGCCGGAGGTCATGTAGCTGATGAGTTCCTCATAGAAGGGGCGCTCGCGGTGGACGGCGTAAAATACCTCAGCCTGCTCGCGGGTTAGGCGAACCATCTTGGCCGCGACAATTTGCAGGCCCTGGTCCTCGAAACGGCTGTAAATCTTGCCGATGATATTTCGAGCGACGGCGTCGGGCTTGATGATGGACAGGGTGTGTTCCAAGGCCATTCGAGACTCCATGGGGCAAAATCGGGTTGGGAGGAGAAGTTTAACGATCTTCAGGCGATGCCAGCAACGCGCTGTCCAAACTCCATTTTCACTTTAAATACGGGAAGCGGCCGAAACCTCATGAAGATTTCGGCTGGCGGCGGGGTGAGGATTGGCCACGATAACCCACGCCGGCGCTTCCACGGATGCTCAGACCATCTTTTTCAATTCGTATTCGAGTATGCCCTGGGCGCCGGCGGCGATGAGGCGTGGAATCAAATCGCGCACCAGACCACTGTCCACCACGGTTTCCAGCGCCAGCCAGTCGTGGTCGTAGAGATGGCTGACGGTGGGGGCGTGCAGGCTGGGCAACAGGCGCACCACCGGGTCCAATTGCGCCGCCGGGACGTTCATCTTCAACGCCACCTTGTTGCGGGCAGCCAGCGCGGCCCGGGTTAGCAGCGCGATCTGCTCGATCTTGGCCTTTTTCCACGGATCGGCCAGCGCGGCGCGGTTAGCGATCAGCCGGGTGGTGGTGTGCAGCAGGTCGCAGACGATGCGCAGGCCATGAGCGCGGATGGTGCTGCCAGTTTCGGTGATTTCCACCGCCGCGTCCACCAGACCCTCGACCACCTTGGCCTCGGTCGCGCCCCAGGAGAATTCCACGCTGGCCGTGATGCCGCGTTCGGCCAGCGTGCGTTGGGTGAAGCCGACCAGTTCGGTGGCGATACGCTTGCCGGCCAGGTCTTCGAGCGTGCGGATCGGAGAATCGCCCTGCACGATCAACACCCAGCGGGCCGGCTGGTCGGAACTTTTCGAGTAGCTCAGTTCGACGATTTCCACCACGTCGGCCCCGGTTTCCAGAATCCAGTCCAGCCCGGTCAGACCGGCGTCGAGGGTGCCGTTGGCGACATAGGGCGCCATTTCCTGCGAGCGCACCAGCGCGCAGCCGATGTCGGGGTCGTTGATGGTGGGGAAATAGTTGCGGCTGTGGGGACTGATGACCCAGCCGGCCTGACCGAACAGCGCGATGGTGGAGGCTTCCAGACTGCCCTTGGGAATGCCAAGTTTGAGTTGCCGCATGACGATGCCTTGCTTGAGACCGGGGTTGCGAACGGAACGCCAGTTTAACCATGCCGGAGCAGGGAATAAACTCGCGGGATGAAAACACATCTCTTGCATCCCTGGACGCTCGGCCCGGCCGAGGCGATGGCGTTGCAGCGGGAACTGCGCGCGCATCTGATCCTGGCCGATCAACTGGGGCCGGTGATGCGGGTGGCGGGGGTGGATGTCGGCTTCGAGGCGGACGGAACCGTGACCCGCGCGGCGGTGGCGGTGTTGCGCTATCCCGAACTGGAACTGCTGGAAACCGCCATCGCCCGCCGCCCGACCGCGTTTCCGTACATCCCTGGCCTGCTGTCGTTTCGCGAGCTGCCGGCGGTGCTGGAGGCTTTGGACCAATTGCGCGAACCACCGGATTTGTTGCTGTGCGACGGGCAGGGCATCGCCCATCCACGCCGGCTGGGCATTGCCAGCCATCTCGGTTTGCTGGTGGATATCCCCTCGATTGGCGTGGCCAAAACCCGCTTGTGCGGGACGCACGCGGAACCGCCGAATCAGCGTGGGGCCTGGACGCCGCTGTGGCTGGATGGCGAAATCATCGGCGCCGTGGTGCGGACCCGGCCCGGCGTCAAGCCGCTGTATGTCTCGCCCGGCCATCGAATCGATCTGGAAACGGCGATTGCTTGCGTGATGGGCTGTTGTACCCGCTATCGCTTGCCGGAAACGACCCGCCACGCTCACCGCTTGGCTTCCGGGCCATCGTAGGCCATGGAGCCCCCGTTGTTTTGGCGACGGTCAAATGGTCGTGAGGCGGGGTTCACCATTCAAGTAAAGCAGGCGTTCGGCTTCCGCGAAAAAATCCGGCTGTTCCAGGAGTTCGCCGCTGGGGAACTTGACGAGCAGCACGATGAACCGCTGCTGGTTCCCGATCTGAACCTCTCTGAAGGTCAGGTTGTTGTTGACCCGTGCCGAGTCCGGATCGACTTTGATGTTCATGTGATCCAGGGTGAGCGAGACCAGGTCCAGCCGCAGGTGCTGTTCCGGCTTGCTCAGGGTTTCGGCCACCAGGGCGAGGTGATGATCGAGGGTCGCCGTGTCGGTGCGAATCTGGCCCAGTTCGGCTTCGATTGCCGCAAGCTGGCGTTTGATGGCCGCGGGATCGAGCACCGGCCCGGATGCCGGTTCCGTCAACAGGGAGCCCAAGCCCAGCCGGGCCGATTTCAGCACCCCGACCTTATTCTGGAGCACAAGGCGTCGCCGCTTCTCCAGCTCCTGCCGGCGGGCGCGCAGGGAGGTCAGGCGTTGCAGCGCGATCTTGACCAGGTAGTCGAACGCCCGGTTCATCAACTCCCGGCGCGTCTCGGCTTCGTTGGCGTTGGGAAACGCCACCCGGGGTTCCTTGAACAGGACGGTGACCTGGGGCACGTCGCGCTGGAGTTGGTCGCCTTGCATGGCGATGCCCAGGGTGTTGCGTTCGATCCGTTCCACCCGGAGCGCGGCGTACAGTTCCGGCGGAGTCGAGCCGTTGCCACGCTGGCGGTAATCGCGCATGGCCGGGCTGAAACTTAGAGTTTCCAGCAACTGGTCGGGCGAGGCGAACAGGGCGCGCAGATGCGGGTCGGCGGTGAACCCGCGCCGCCCGGCCTCGATGGCGGGCGGCAGGACGGCCATCTGGGCCATCAGGTATTCGATCGCCCGTTCCACCGGCGCCCTCAGCTTGCGGCGGTAGTGACTCACCACGCGCAAGCGGGGATCGGTGCCATCCACCACCCGTTCGATCGCGGCCTGGATCATGGCCTTATCGAATTTGCTGGCTGACTCCGGCTCCGCGTTGAAGAGGGAATGCAGAAAACGCAATACCATGGCATCCGAACTCCGTAAGGTTGGCGGAAGCTCACCTTCGGAAGTTTAGTGCATCCGGCCAGAATCGCCGGCGCGGTCCGGGAAATCCGCGCGGGCCTTCAGCCCGGGGTTCCCGGCGGTGGGGACCATTGGTACAGCCAGGTCTCGCTGAGTGCGCCGTTGGCGTCGCGCAGGTAGCAGCGCAGGTCCACCGGCCCGCTGCCGCCGGCGACCAGGTCGAAGTGGCAGCGCCACAGGTTGGATTCCTTGAGCGGCCGGGCCACCACATCGCGGATTTCCCCGCGCGAGGCGGTGACCACCGCTTGCACCTTGGCGTCCTTGGGCAACGGCTCCAGCGGTCCGCCCTGGAAGTCGATCACGAACTTGCGCATCGGCATGGCCGACTTCTGGCCGGGCATACCGCCGACGCCCAAGCGGGTGGCGACCACCTCGGCGACCGTGGACCGGATCGGCGGCTGGGCGCCCCAGTACAGGCGATAGTCGAACACCAGTTCCCGGCCCGGCTCGGCCGCTTGCGCCGGGTTCCAAAACGCCACGATATTGTCGAGAGTCTCGTCGGCGGTGGGCAATTCGACCAGTTGCACCATGCCCCGACCCCAGTCGCCCACCGGTTCCACCCACAGCGACGGTCGCCGGTGATAGAAGGCGGCGTCGTCCTGGTAATGGGCGAACGCGCGGTCGCGTTGCAGCAGGCCGAAACCGCGCGGGTGGTCGTCCAGGAAGGAATTGACCCGGATGTAGTGCGGATTGAGGAGCGGCCGCCAAATCCATTCGCCCGCGCCCGTCCACAGCGCCAAGCCGTCGGAATCGTGGATCTCCGGGCGGTAGTCGTCGGCGATGCGCCGGTCGTTCTCGCCGCACTGGAACATTGAGGTCATCGGCGCGATGCCCAGCCGCTCGATGGGCCGACGCGGGAACAGGCGGGCTTCGACCCGCATGACCGTGGTGTCGCCGGGGGTGACGACGAAACGGTAGGCGCCGGTGATGCTGGGGCCGTCGAGCAGGGCGTGGATAGTCAGGGCGGTGGCGTTCGGGGCGGGCCGCTCCAGCCAGAATGCGCGGAAGGCGGGGAATTCCTCCGGGCGGTCCATGCCGGTGTCGATAGCCAGGCCGCGGGCGGACAGGCCGTACTGCTTGCTGGTGCCGACCGCGCGGAAATAGCTGGCGCCGAGAAAGGAGAACATGTCGCGATCCCAGTCGGCGCGGCTGTTGACCCGGAAGCCGGCGAAGCCGAGATCGCCCACTGGTTCCGGAATCCGGTCCTTGACCCGCGGCCCGTATTTGAACAGCTCCGGCGAGAAAACGACGGGCCGGGCAATACCGTTGGCGACTTCGTACAGGCTGACGGGGTGGTGGAAATACAGCCCCAGATGGAAAAAGCGCGCCTGAAACGGCAATTCGCCACCGCCCCACAGGCTGCGCTCGGCGCGAAAGTTGTTAAGGGCCTGGTAATCGTCGTAATCCATCGCCGCCAGCCACGGCGGCCGGGTGTCGGTGGGGGGGATGTAGGGTTCCCGGGCCAGGCGTTGCGCGGTTTCCCGCAACCACTCCGGGCTGAAGGACTGGCCATCGGTTGGAGAACCGCCCCCGGTCGTGGCGGCGTGAACGAACGAAGCCGGCAATGCCCCGCAAGCGGCCAGCCCCAGCAATCGCAGCAAGAGTTCCCGTCGTTTCATGGCTCGTCACACCCTCTCGTTGTTGTTGTGAGGACGGGGATTATATCGCCCGCGAACAGCCCTACACTCATCGGTTCCTCGCCCGTCGTTGCACCTCGTCGGGCCATGTGTATTGTATTTTATCTCATTATGAGATAACTTGGCGTTGGTCCGAAGAGGGGCGAAGGTGCATATCATCACCCAGAAGCGAATTTGGGAAGCACAGCAAAAGTGGCCCTCAGCCACCACGGCGCTGGAAGCGTGGTACCGGTTGATGAAACATGCCGAGCCGGCCCATTTCGCGGATCTTAAGGCGTTGTTTCCCAGCGTGGACAAGGTAGGTCCGCAGTACATGTTCGATATTGGCGGAAACAAGCTGCGGCTGATCGCTGATGTGCAATTCCGATTCAAAAAAGTGTACGTCCGGGCGATTCTCGATCATGCCGCTTATGACTGGAACGATTGGCGGAATGTGTGAAAGATGAATGCGGTACTGAATCAGGCAACGGCACATTGGCCGCGAGTCGCGCCTTTGTTGACCCCGCCGCGCGACAAGGCGGAATTCGAGGCGCGGGTGGCGCAACTGGATGAGTTGCTGGACCTGATCGGGGGCGATGAAGATCACCCGCTGGCAAGTCTGGCGGCGCGCATGGGGGATGTGATCGCGGCCTATGAAGCCGAGCATTATCCTATCGCCCTGGCCCCGGCCCGTGAGGTGCTGCGCTTGCTGATGCGGGAACACGGGTTGCGACAGAACGATTTGCCAGAGATTGGTAGTCAGGGCGTGGTATCGGAGGTTCTAAGCGGAAAGCGGGCGCTGAATACCCGGCAGATTCAAGCGCTGGCGCAACGCTTTGGGGTGGATTCAAGAGCATTTTTGGGTTAAGTTCTTCAACGCTCGAACAATCCTGTTTTAACCATCTCTTCCACCCCCGCCGCCCGCCGTTGCGCCTCGTCCGGCTGGGGCAGTTCCGCCGCCGCGAACAATGGTCCGGCCAGCACCTTGTGCAGCAGCGCCGCCAGCGCCGGTTGCAGGTCCACGGTGTGATCCAGCACCCACAGCAGATTCAGCAACTCCCCGTCAAACTCCCAGCGCTCCGGGCGGAGGTCGTCCAGCGGCGAGGATTTCTTGCCGGAGCGGTCGCGTATTCGGTACGCCAGCCAGGATTTCACCACATCGAACCCGGAGAGGCTGAAGTTCCACACCTCGCGCCGCACCGGGGCGAACCGACCCTTGCCGATGCGCAATTCCCGCGTGGCCGGATCGTAGTCGAACCGTTCGGGATAATCCGTCGGGCTGGCTGGCGTACCCACTTGGCACCGGGCGACGCCGGGCGGCACGCGGCCCGGTTTCTCGCCGGGCGGAACGCAGCGTTCGCCATAGGTGTGCAACCAGATCAAGCGCCGACCCAGCGCCGCGCCTTCGGCGAACAGCGCGGCGTCCTGAGTGAATGGCAGGCGCGGGCCGGCACTGGTTCAGTATGATTTTCGCGATAACAATTTGAATATAAAAAACTATTTATGGTCATTCGCAGGTTCTTGTGGAGTCGGCCGGCCTGGGTCCAGCCACGAAGGTAACCAATTGATCTTAAATAATTTTGAGCTAGCCTTTAGCTAACTCGGCAGGCTAGCCCCTGCCCAGAGGGGCCAACTCCATAACAACCCAAGAAGAGTTTTTAACTTGATGATCAATGGGTTATAGAAAAATCAGACTGAACCAGTACCCGCCGAAGCCGTGGAGGATTGAGGACGGGGATGGCAGAACCCGGGCATGAGCCGGCCCGTCTACCCCACGAACACCACCACGACCCCGCTCTCTACCAGCGGAGGAATCATGAACATTGCCAGCGACCCGTCAATAACCCCGCCCACGCCCTTCGCCATCGGCAACATTCGTCGCTTTCTGGCCTTCCGGCTCTTATTCGGAGTGCGCTTCTACTACCCCGTGTTCGCGGTGCTGTTTCTCGATTTCGGCTTGAGCATCGGTCAGTTCGCCGCGTTGAACGCGGTCTGGGCTGGAGCCATCGTGCTCTGCGAAGTGCCGTCCGGCGCATTGGCCGACGCGCTCGGCCGGCGCGCGCTGCTGGTGGCGTCCGGAGCGATCATGGTGATCGAGATCGCGCTGCTCTGTTTCGTGCCGCTGGGCAATCCCCAACTGGTATTCGCGGCGTTTCTGCTCAACCGCTTGCTGAGCGGTTTGGCCGAGGCGTTAGCCAGCGGCGCCGACGAGGCGTTGGCCTACGACAGCCTGAAGGCATGCGGTCGGGCGGCCGACTGGCCACGGGTGCTCGCCACGCTGATGCGCTGGAATTCACTGGCCTTCGTGGCGGCGCTGGCGCTCGGCGCGCTGGTCTACGATGCCGCGACCTTGCAGGCCTTGTTGCGGTGGCTGGGCTGGGACGTAGCCCTCGATACGCGAACCACGATGCGCTTTCCGCTGTATCTGACGCTGGTGACCGCGATCGGCGCATGGTGGACGACGCTGGGGATGACGGAACCGGGCGAGCGGCCGGCGCGGGCGGGTAGGGGGTTGGTTTCATCGATCCTGGCGGCGCTGCGGCTGACGCTGGCGGCGGGTCGCTGGATTCTGACCACTCCGCTCGCCTTGACGGTCATCCTCGGAGGAATGCTGTTCGACCATCTGTCCCGGCTGTTCGTGACCCTGAACAGCACCTACTTCCGCCTGATCGGATTGCCGGACGCCAGTTTCGGCCTGATCGGCGCCGGCATCGCCCTGCTGGGCGTCGCCATTGCCCGGCTGGCCCCGGCGCTGGGCCGACGGTCGCCGCGCTTCAACTTCGTGCTGCTGGCTTTATTGTGCCTGTTGGGTTTGGCCAGCGCGGCGCTGGTGTTGCCGTTCGGCTTGGGGTTGCTGCCGGTCGTTCTGCTCCACGCGACGATGCTGCTAACCGGCTTTCTGGTCAGCCATTATCTGAACGCCATCACCGGTTCCACCCAACGGGCAACGGTGCTGAGCTTCAAGGGGCTGGCCTTCAATCTCGGCTATGGCGCGCTTGGCCTGCTGTACGCGGGGTTGCTGGCGGGGTTGCGCGGAGACTCGCCCGCCAGCGAGGAAGCCGTGTTCCGGGCCTCTCTGCCCTGGCTGCTGGGATATGGCGCTGTCGCCTGCCTGCTGTTCGCGGCGTTCGTGACGGCTCGGATGCCCGCCGACGGATTGCGCCATCCGATCCGCGATTAACATTTGAGTTCACCCGCGTGTGGAGGCTGGCGCAGCCAGCCGTAGCACGTCGGGTGGAACGAAGGGTTAGGCCGCGGGACCATGGCTACTGCCGAGGTGCAGGCTCAGCAAACGAGCACGCACTATTTGCATAGTCGTACCGGCCGCCCGCATCGAGACAGCGGTCGACGGCGAGCCAGGTCGCAATTCGCAGCCACACGGCGACAACAGCAAACGCAAGAACAATGACCGTCAGTACGACCGCCAGCATGACCTTGGCGTTCGCGCGAGATTTGTGGTTAACCCCAGACATGGCGAGCATGCGGCCTAACAAACACTTGGGAATCTTGGCCGGGAACAGCGAAACCTTGCGGGATAGCGGACGCGGATTCAAGTCGCGAAGGATCGTGGAGCATGGTCAGGATGCTCCGCCCGCCGTGACGATGCCGCGCGCCGCCGCCCATTGCGTCAGGTCGCGCCGCTCGATGGCGGCCGCCATCAATTCAGGAAACAGGTCGGGCGTACAGGCGAAGGCTGGCGCGCCCAGCCCGGCCAGCGCGCCGGCAATGCCATGATCGTAGGCCGGCGCGCCCTGATCGGACAGCGCCAGCAGCGCGATCAACTGAACCCCGGAGGCGACCAGGCTGGCGGCCCGCTTGAGCAACTGCTGGCGGTCGCCGCCTTCGTACAGATCGCTGATCAGCACCAGAATGGTGTCGTGGGGGGCGCGCACCAGTCCCTGGCAATAACTCAGCGCCCGGTCAATGTCGGTGCCACCGCCCAGTTGGGCGCCGAACAGCACATCGACCGGATCGGCAAGCTGGTCGGTCAAATCCACCACGGCGGTGTCGAACACCACCAGCGTGGTGCACACCGCGCGGATCGAAGCCATCACCGCCGCCATGATGCTGGAGTACACCACCGAGGCGGCCATCGAGCCGCTCTGATCCACGCACAGGATAATGTCGCGCAGGGCGGTGGCGCGACGGCCAAAGCCGATGCGGGTTGCCGGGACGACGGTGCGATAGTCGGGCTGGTAATGACGCAGGTTGGCGCGGATGGTGCGATGCCAGTCAATTTCGCTGTGACGCGGGCGGCGGTTGCGGGCGCTGCGGTTGAGGCTGCCGGCGATCGCCTGGCGCAGGGGATTGGCGAGCTTGCGCTCCAGTTCGGCGACCACTTGGCGCACCACCCGCCGGGCGGTTTCCCGGACCTTGGCCGGCATGACGCCGCTCAGCGCCAGCAGGGTGGCGACCAGATGCACGTCCGGCTCGACCGCTTCCAGCAGTTCCGGCTCCAGCAGCATGCGCTGCAAACCGTGCCGTTGCAGGGCATCCTGTTGCAACACTCGCACCACCGGAGTTGGGAAATAGCGGCGGATATCGCCCAGCCAGCGGGCCACCCGCGGCGCGGACCCGCCCAGATCGCCGGCGCGGTCTTGGTCGTAAAGATTTTCCAGGCAACGATCCATGCCCAGATCGGCCGCGACCAGCGAATAACCGATACCATCAGCCGCGCCGCCGCCGAGAATCAGCCGCCAGCGGCGCTGGCGTTCGAGGGCGGATAGCGGTTCGGCGGTGGAACCAGCGTCGGGGGGTATGATGTTCATGCGGGAAATGGTCAAATAATTCCCGGCCAGAATCAAGAACCCGTTTGGAAGGATCTTGCTCGATGAAATTTTGCAGCCAATGCGGCGCCTCCGTCACTTTGCGCGTTCCCGCCGGCGATAGTATGCCCCGGCATGTCTGCGATGCCTGCGACACCATTCATTATCAGAACCCGAAGATTGTCGCCGGCTGCATTCCCGAATGGCAGGGCCGCGTCCTGCTGTGCCGGCGGGCCATCGAGCCGCGCCATGGTTTGTGGACGTTGCCGGCTGGGTTCATGGAAAACGGGGAGTCGGCGGTCGCCGCAGCGGTGCGCGAGGCGTTGGAAGAGGCTAACGCCGTGGTCGAAAATCCGGCCCTGTACGGTTTATACTCGCTGCTGCACGTCAGTCAGGTGTATTTAATGTTCCGCGGCCGGCTCAGGGATGGCGCCGCCAGCCCCGGCGCGGAAAGCCTGGAGGTGAGGCTGTTCGCCGAGGAGGAAATCCCCTGGGAGCAACTCGCCTTCACCGTGGTGCGGGAAACCTTGCGCCAATATTTCGCCGAGCGCTCGACCGGCGCGTTCGGCCTCCATGTCGGCGATATCGTCCGCGAGTCGGACCACCGGTTCCGTATCCATCGTTACGCTTGATTGGCCAGCGGTCGTTCGCGCCCGCGCAAGCTCGCGCTATGGTTGAACCAACGAAACCTGTCGCCAACGCTCGATTCAAAAACTTCAAGGGAACATCCATGAAACCCTATCTCATCGTGGTGGAAGACCCCGGTTCGGACAAGTTGCTCAACGTTGCGCTCGTCCTGGCCGAAACCGAACAGCGGGCTGAAGCCAAGGCGCTGGAGCTGTTTCCCAGTCTGCCCGATCAGGATTTTTGCGTCTACGACGTTCATGAGGTCAACCACGACTTTCCCGACGGCTGGTCCTATCAGGACTGAACGCCCGGCTGAACCGCCGCGTGATCCCCCTTTCGAGACTTTGCCTTGCCGACCCTGGAGACGCTCCGCGTGGAGACCGATAGTACTCAAGCCGAGGATAGCGATAGCGTAGCGCCGGCCAACATCTCCTACCTACTCAAGGAAGGAGAACAGATGGCGCAAATCTGGAACGACCAGGACCGCGCCGAGTACGAGCAGAGCGTGCGGGGAATCCTGGACCGGATCGTCGGGCTACGCCAAAACCTTGAACAGTTGCACTCCCAGACCGACGCAATCTGGGAGCAGTTCAGCACCCTCACGCTGGAGCGGGTTTTGTCCCGTCGACTGCGCGAGTTTCTCGATTGCATCGAAGTGGATCTGCAAAAACTGGATCCGCGCCTGGTCGGGGTCGACTGCGAGATCGACCGGTTGCGGACGCAGGTTCAGGAACAGCGGTGCGTGCTGGAAGAGAAAATCACAGTGCTGGAGCCGCTGGCGCACCGAACCTCCACCCAGAGCCACATCGGCATGATGCTGTCCCGGGTGGCGGGGCTGGAAGCGTATCTGCTGGGTGAAAAGGACATGACGCCGGATGCTTGCGAGCTGCACGACAAGTACCCCGCCGCCGCGCCCGGCGACCTGCTGTACCTCCGCGTCCGCCTGCTGACGACCCGGATCGCCATCATCGCATCCAATCGCAGTAAGCATCTAAGCGTTCTGAACGCCGGTCTGGCCACGCTGCTGACCGAAGTCGAGCGGATCAAGACCGATATGACCACGCTGTTAACCCGGGCCGATTGCATCCGGGATTTATCCCGCTACTGGCTGGCGTACCTCGATATCACACAGGGGGAGATGGATAACGAGTGAGGTTTCAGGGGACGGGAGGACAGGTTCTTCCTGTCCCCTGATATAGCGCTCCTATCTGATTTGTGGAATCGCCGTGTCAAACCACCCCGGCGCTCCGCGCCACCCCTCCTTAGCCAAGGAGGGGAAAATCCACAACTCATGGCCTGCTCACAGCGCCCGAACGCTAAGAACCCCCTGCACATCGGCGATCTGCGCCACCACTTCGGTCGACACCGGCGCGGCGGTATCCACCAGGGTGCAGGCGATGTCGCCGCGCGATTTGTTGAGCATGTCCAGGATGTTGATGCCCGCTCCGGAAATCGCCTTGGAGATGCGCTCGATCATGTGCGGGACATTAGCGTTGACGATGACCAGACGCGGCCCACCGTTGCGCGGCATGGTCATCTCCGGGAAGTTGACGGAATTGTGGACCGTGCCGCTCTCCAAATAATCCCGCACCTGATCGGCCACCATGATCGCGCAGTTGTCCTCGGCCTCGCCGGTGGAGGCGCCCAGATGCGGTAGCATGATGACCCGTGGGTGGTCCTTCAGCCGGCTGGTTGGGAAGTCGCAGACATAGGATTTCAACTTGCCGGCCTGTAATGCCTCGAACAGCGCGTCCTCGTCCACCACGCCCTCGCGCGAGAAGTTCAGCAGGGTTAATCCGGACTTGGCGTTTTTCAGCAAAGGCGCGTTGATCAACTGGCGGGTAGCATCGTTCAGCGGTACGTGCAGGGTGATAAAGTCGGCCTGCGCCGCCATTTCGTTGACGCTCAGCGCCTGCTCGACCTGCGAGGAAAGCTGCCAGGCATTGCTGACGGTGATGTGCGGGTCATAGCCGATCACCCGCATCCCCAGCGCGCGGGCGGCATTGGCCACCTTGACGCCGATGGCGCCCAGACCGATCACGCCCAGGGTACGGTTGGGCAATTCGATGCCGACAAACTGTTTCTTGCCGGATTCGACCTGCTTGGACAGTTCGGCGTCGGTCCCCTGCAACTTGCGGGTGTAATCCCAGGCCGGGCAGATGTTGCGGGCGGCCAGCAACATGCCGGCCAGCACCAGTTCCTTGACCGCGTTGGCGTTGGCGCCGGGCGCATTGAAGACGCAAATGCCCCTGGCGGTCATCTGCGCCACGGGAATATTGTTGACGCCGGCGCCAGCGCGACCCACCGCCTTAAGGCTGGCGGGAACCGGCCAGTCGTGCATGGCGTAGGAGCGCAGCAACACGGCATCGGGGTTCTGGATTTCCGAGGCGATCTCGTAGCGGTCGCGGGGCAGGCGTTCCAGACCGGAAACGCTGATGTTGTTGAGGGTCAGAATCTTGTACATGACAGGTCAACCATTTGCCTGAAAAAAGAATACCCCGGACGCCCGGGGCCGGTTTGCACGGAAAATCGTTTAGCCGCGCCGCTTCTGGAAGTCGGCCATGAAGTCCACCAGCGCCTTGACGCCTTCCAGCGGCACGGCGTTGTAAATGCTGGCGCGCATCCCGCCGACCGAGCGGTGACCAGCCAGAGTCAACAGCCCCGCGGTCTTGGCCTCGGCCAGGAACGGCTTGTCCAGCGCTTCGTCGGGCAGGGTGAACGGTACGTTCATCCACGAGCGGTAGGCTGGATCAACCGGGTTTTTGTAGAAACCGGACGCATCAATCGCCTTGTACAACAACTCAGCCTTGGCCCGGTTGAGTTCTCCCATCGCCACCAGTCCGCCCTGCGCCTTCAGCCACTGAAACACCAGCCCGGCGATATACCAGGCGTAGGTCGGCGGGGTGTTGTACATCGACCCGTCCTTGGCCATGACCGCGTAATCCAGCATGGTCGGTGTGCCGGGCACGGTCTGGCCCATCAAGTCGTCGCGGACGACGACGATGGTCAGGCCGGCGGGTCCAATGTTCTTCTGGGCGCCGGCGTAGATCACGCCGAATTTGCTCACGTCCAGCGGGCGCGACAGCAGGGTGGAGGAGAAATCCGCCGCCAACGGTACGCCCACTTCGGGAACCGCGTGCAGTTCGACGCCGTTGATGGTCTCGTTTGGCGTGTAGTGCAGGTAGGCGGCTTCCGGGTCGCACTTCCAAGTCTCGCGGGCCGGCACGGTGGTGAAGTTGACCGCCTCGGAACTGGCGACCACGTTGACCTGACAGAACTTCTTGGCCTCGGAGATGGCTTTCTTCGACCATTGTCCGGTGTTGAGATAATCCGCCCTGGTTTTGCCGCGCAGCAGGTTCATGGGAACCATGGCGAACTGGCTGGACGCGCCCCCTTGCAGGAACAGCACCTTGTAGTTCGCCGGGATATTCAGCAGTTCGCGCAAGTCGGCTTCGGCCTGGTCGGCGATGGAGACGAACTCCTTGCCGCGATGGCTCATTTCCATCACCGACATGCCGGAACCGCGCCAGTCGAGCATTTCGGCCTTGGCCTGTTCCAGAACCGCCTCGGGCAGCATGGCGGGACCCGCGCTAAAGTTGTATGGGCGTGGCATTTTAGACATCCTTCGTGACCGCACTGAAATGCGGCGCATAGTAGCAGAAACACCTAATTTCGGATAATGGATAGCGTCGCCACGGCGCGAGCGGACCGCGCCAACGCCAATGACTCAAAGCGACCCGTCACCGGCAAGGGTAAAATCTTTCTTGAAGCGTATCTACCCGTTCCTATTCGTTTTTTTGTGGAGTACCGGCTTTATCGGCGCCCGGTTTGGCCTGCCGTTCTCCGAGCCACTGTCCTTTCTGCTGATACGCTATCTTTGCGTCATCGTCCTGATGATGGCGATTGCCGTGCTGAGCCGCGCCCCGTGGCCGAAAGAGCCAAGCCAGTGGTGGCATATCAGCATATCCGGAGTGCTGATCCATGCCATTTATCTGGGGGGCGTATTTGTATCGATCAAGCATGGCTTGCCGGCCGGCGTCGCCGCACTGGTGGTCGGTATGCAGCCGCTGTTGACCGCTGTTGGCGCCGGTTGGGTGCTCGGCGAACGGGCGAGCGGACGTCAATGGCTCGGGCTGGTGCTGGGGTTTATGGGGGTGGCGTTGGTGGTGTCCGGCAAGTTCGGCGTCGGCGCCGAACTGGGTCCGATGCTGGTTCCGGCTCTGGTGGCGTTGGTGGGGATGACCGTCGGGACACTGTATCAGAAGCGGTTTTGCGCCGGGTTTGATCTACGCACCGGATCGGTCATTCAATTTGTCCCGAGTGCTATCGTCACCGCCATCGCCATCGCCCTGTTTACGGAATTTCAGATCACCTGGACCGCCCAGTTCGTGTTTGCGCTCGGCTGGCTGGTACTGGTGCTGTCCATTGGCGCGATCAGTCTGTTGAACCTGCTTATTCACAGCGGCAGCGCGGTGAACGTCGCCAGTTTGTTTTACCTGACGCCCTTGAGCACCGCGCTGATCGCCTGGGGCGTGTTTGGCGAGACGCTCCCGGCGGTCTCCCTGGCCGGCATGGTGCTGGCGGTGGGAGGCGTCTATCTGGTGGTCCGGCGGTAGCGAGCGGCCGCCTTCACCGCCTGGGCGGGGGCTGGGTGGATCAAGCAAAGCAGCGGCTTGATCCGTGTCAGTGGAGTCCGGCGCGGGTTATGGCGTCAATCCCTATTCCCCGACCGTCCTCGGCTCATCCAGCCCGCGTTCCGCCAGCGCCGCTGCCCGGAACAGCGCCCGACCCTTGTTCATGGTTTCCTCCCATTCCTTCTCCGGCACCGAATCGGCTACGATGCCGGCCCCGGCCTGGACGTGTAGCAATCCGTCCTTGAGCACGGCGGTGCGGATGGCGATGGCGGTGTCCATGTTGCCGGACCACGACAGATAGCCGACCGCCCCGGCGTAAATGCCGCGCTTGACCGGCTCCAGTTCGTCGATGATCTCCATGGCGCGGATCTTGGGCGCCCCGCTGACGGTGCCGGCGGGAAAGGTGGCGCGCAGCGCGTCTATCGCGGTCAGCTTGGGTCGCAGTCGCCCGGTGACGTTGGAAACGATGTGCATGACATGGGAATAGCGTTCCACCACCATCTTTTCGGTCAGGCGGACGCTGCCAATTTCGCTGACCCGGCCCACGTCGTTGCGGCCGAGATCGATCAGCATCAGGTGTTCGGCCAGTTCCTTGGGATCGGTCAGCAACTCGGCTTCCAGCGCCTGATCCTGTTCCTCGGTGGCGCCGCGCTGGCGGGTGCCGGCGATGGGCCGGACGGTCAGCAAGCCATCCTCCAGCCGCGCCAGGATTTCCGGTGAAGAGCCGACGATGTGGAAGTCGCCCAAGTTCAGAAAGTACATATAGGGCGAGGGATTCAGGCCGCGCAGCGCCCGGTACAAATCCAGCGGCGCGGCCCGGAACGGCGCCGACAGCCGCTGCGACGGCACCGCCTGCATACAGTCGCCAGCCAGGATGTATTCTTTAATCCGCTCGACTGCGGTTTCGTAACCCTGCTGGGTGAAGCCGGAAACGAATTCGATTTCGCCCCCGGTCGAGTTGGGACGGTGCGGCGAATACAGCGAGCGGCCAGCGCGCAGCCGTTCGACCCACTCGTCCAACCGTTGCTGGGCGCGGGCATAGGCGCGTTCCACCGCTGGGTCCACCAGGGTGATCAAGTACAGCCGCCCGGCCAGATTGTCGAATACCACCACATCTTCGGAGACCAGCAGCAGGATGTCCGGGTTGTCCAGCGGATCGGGGTTCGGACAATGCGCCAGTTTCGGTTCAATGTAGCGGATGGTGTCGTAGCCGAAATAGCCGACCAGCCCGCCGATGAAGCGCGGCAAACCTTCACCGGTGACCGGCACCCGGTAGCGACCCTGGAACTCCTGAATCCAGGCCAGCGGGTCCGGGCAGTCCAGCGCTTCGACGATCTCGCCGGCGTGCTCGACGGTCACGCGGTGACCGCGCACCCGGATGATCTTGCGGCAGGGCAGGCCGATGATGGAGTAGCGGCCCCATTTTTCCCCGCCCTGCACCGATTCCAACAGATAACTGTACGGCGCGTCGGCCAACTTGAGGTAAGTGCTGAGTGGGGTGTCGAGGTCGGCCAGCACTTCGCGGGCGACCGGGATACGGTTGAAGCCTTGCTCAACCAGACTCTGAAACTCGTTCTGATTCATTGGTTTGGACAGCCTTGAACAGCGGAAACGGGAAACGGCGCGTATCGAAATGGCGTCAGGCTGAGCGGCGCCATCGGAAACCCGGGGCCAGTTTCAGATGCGCCAGGGAGAAGCGGAGCGGGTTTCCGTACATCAGACGGTCTGGCGCAGCAGGGCGGGTAAATCAGCAATCGAGGCGATCACGGCGTCCGGTTCAGCTTCGCGGATGTCGCGGCCATGATTGTAGCCGTAGGGCACGCACACCACCGGACAGCCGGCGTTGCGGGCCGCGCCCACGTCGTTGAGCGAATCGCCGACCATCAAGCCATGGTGGATCGGTACGCCCAGCCGTTCGGCGCACAGCAATAGCGCGTCCGGGGCGGGCTTGGGGTGGGGGATACACTCGCCGCCGACCACAGTGGCGAAAAAGTGGCTGATGCCCAGTTGGTCCAGCAGCGGCAGCGCGAACTCGGCCGATTTGTTGGTCACGCAGGCCATGGGAAACCCGACGCCGCGCAGTTCGGTCAGGCCCTCGACCGCGCCGGGATAGAGGCCGCTGTAGACGCTGATGTGCTCGGCGTAGGCTGCTTTGTACAACGGGCGGGCGCGAGCGAATAGCTCGGGATCAGCTTGGCCGGCCATGTCGTTGGCCAGGGCGCGGCGGATCAGGTTGTTCATGCCGTTGCCGACCCAGGTCCGTACCTGCGCCTCCTCGCGCGCCGGCAGGCCCAGTTGCCGCAGCATGACGTTCACCGCCGCGGTCAGGTCGGGGACGCTGTCCACCAGGGTGCCGTCCAGATCGAAGAACAGCGCCATTACATTCTCAAACATGATGTTAGCCATTCGCCTGGGCCAGTTCGGCGCGCATCGCCGCAATGGTGGCCCGGTAGTCGGGAGTATTGAAGATGGCGGAGCCGGCCACGAAGGTGTCGGCGCCGGCCGCGGCGATCATTCGGATGTTGTCGATCCTGACCCCGCCGTCCACTTCCAGTCGGATCGGATAGCCGCTGTCGTCGATCATCCGCCGCACCTCGCGCAGTTTTTTCAAGGTGCCGTTGATGAAGCTCTGACCGCCGAAGCCGGGGTTGACCGACATCAGCAGCACCATGTCCACCTTGTCCATCACGTATTTCAGATATTCCAGCGGGGTGGCGGGGTTGAACACCAGCCCGGATTTACAGCCGTGGTCGCGAATCAGTTGCAGGCTGCGGTCGATGTGTTCGCTGGCCTCGGGGTGGAAGGTGATGTAGCTGGCGCCGGCGGCGGCGAAGTCGGGAATGATGCGATCCACCGGTTTGACCATCAGGTGGGCGTCGATGGGCGCGGTGACACCGTGCTTGCGCAGCGCCGCGCACACTAGTGGTCCGACTGTCAGGTTGGGGACGTAGTGGTTGTCCATCACGTCGAAATGGACCAGATCCGCGCCGGCCGCCAGCACGGCGTCCACTTCCACGCCGAGCCGGGCGAAATCGGCGGACAGAATCGAAGGAGCAATCCAGTAATCCCGCATGGTCGTCAGTCACCTCGGACGAAAGCCCCGGTAGCGCGCGTCGGGGTGGGGTGGTCATGGCAGCTAACTTTACCGCATGTTGCCGGGTGATGAATCCCCCGGCTACCATTATCGGGTTCGTTGGGAGCCTTGAGTTCAATTTTGCCCATGTTCGAGATCTCTTGCCCGTTTTGCGCCCTCCCGCCCGAACGTATCGTGCATCGGACCGAGCATCTGTTCGCGATCCGCGATGCCTTTCCGGTGTCGCCGGGGCATACCTTGCTGATCCCGCGCCGACACCTAATTTCGCTGTTCGACGTGACCGTGCTGGAGTGGGTGGAGCTGGGCCAGTTGCTGGTGGAAGCCCGCGCGGCTTTGCGGAGTGAGTTCCAGCCGGACGGGTTTAACATCGGGGTCAACGACGGCGCGGCGGCGGGCCAGACCGTGAGGCATCTGCATGTGCATCTGATTCCGCGCTATCGCGGCGATCAACCCGATCCGCGCGGCGGGGTGCGCTGGATTTTTCCGGAGAAGGCCAAGTATTGGCCGTGACGCCCCCGGACCGCACCTTCAACTTCATTCCTTCCGTGAATTTTCCCGTGATGGCGATGGCCCATGGTACGGGCTAGATCGCCGACCGCAACTTAACCAATTGATCTCAATGAGTGATGCATGCTTTGCTCGCTCGACCCGTAGTTCGGATCACAGGAAAATTTACGAGGAAAAGATTGGCAGACTCGCTTCGCTCGCCCTCAAGAAGCGTTTTGTACAGCTTCTTACAACCGGCTCCACTGCGCCCGCTTCTGTTCGTGGATGCGCGGCATCATCACCGCCACCAGCAGACAGGCCACCAAGATCACCGCCCCCATCAGGAACCGGATACTGTCGTTGTCGTTGCGCAATGCCCGGTTTTCCTGCTGGACGATTTGCAGTTCCCGCTCCAGGGTCACCGCCTGTTCTTGCAAGGTCTTGTTGCGGTCGTCGATCGCCACGGTGTCGGCCGCCACCTTGCGGTACTGCGCCAATTGCTGGCGCAGGCGCAGGGCCTCCTCGTAAAGCTGGGGATAGCTCATCGCGTCCGCGTCGGGCTTGCTGACCACGGTGTCCATGTGCTGCTGGAGTTCGAAATACCGCGTCTTTAACTGTTCCAGTTCCTGGCGCGTTCCAGCCAGTTGTTCCTGACTGCTGGGCGTAGGGGTGAGCTGATCGCTGGGCAGCCAGCCTCTCGCTCCGGCGGAGGTACGGATCTGGGTATAAGCCTTGGCGGCGTCCACCTTCAGCACATTAACCGGGGAACCGCTACGCACCGCGCCAATGACCTTGTAGCGGTTGGAAGCACCCGCGCGCAGCGGCATATCCACCGTGTCGCTGACGTAAGTGGCGGCCGGTGGCGGCGTGGCGGGACCGGGCTGAGCCCGAGCCTGAGCCGGAAGCAGGGTGGCCGGAAGCAGGATCAACAACAAGGAAATCAGTGGTGTTTTCATCGGACGCGGCGGTGGGGATAAAATGAAATTTCGCCTAGTTTAACCGGTTTGCGGCATCTGTTGTATCCGCGAGTATCCTGATTGTTGCGGCAACGGGCGCGCCCATCGTGCTTGTGGTAAAAAAACCGGATCGTCACCACCTGTTTCCAACCGACTCCAACTACCTTGGCGCCGCCCATGATTATCCCCACTGCTTCGCTCAATACCCTGCCCGCGCCCGATCCCGTCGCCGCCGCGCACAGCGCCCGGTTGCTCGACCACCTGCGCGCCGAGATCGCCAACGCTGATGGAGCTATCTCCTTTGCCCGTTTCATGGAACTGGCCCTGTACGCGCCCGGCTTGGGCTATTACCGCGCCGGCGCCCGCAAGTTCGGTCCCGGCGGCGACTTCGTCACCGCGCCGGAACTGTCGCCGCTGTTCGCGCGCTGCCTGGCCCGTCAGTGCCAGGAAGTTTTGCACGCTCTCGGTGGCGGGGAAATGCTCGAACTGGGCGCGGGCACCGGCATCATGGCCGCTGACCTGCTGTTGGAACTGCGAACCCTGGATGCGCTGCCGGAACGTTATGCCATTCTGGAACCGAGCGGCGAGTTGCGCGAACGCCAGCGCCAGACTCTGGCCGACCGGGCGCCCGAGTGGTCGGATCGGGTGGTCTGGCTGGATGCGCCGCCGGCGCCGGGTTTTCGCGGCGTCGTGCTCGGCAACGAAGTGCTGGACGCGCTGCCGGTCGAGTGCTTCCGCGTCACCACGCAAGGACCGCGCCGGCTGACGGTGCGCTGGACCGAAACCGGCTTGGCCTGGGCCGAGGGCGACGCAGACCCAGCGGTGACCGCCGCGGTCTCCCGGATCGAATCCGGCCTGGGCTGGCGCTTGCCGGAGGGCTACACCTCCGAATACATCCCCCATCTGCAAGACTGGCTACGGACCATCGCCGAACCGCTGGCGGCGGGCGCGCTGCTGTTCGTGGATTATGGCTATCCGCGCCGCGAGTATTACCATCCCGAACGCACGACAGGCACCCTGCTCTGCCACTACCGCCACCGGGTTCACGACGATCCGCTGATCCTGCCCGGCTTGCAGGACATCACCGCCAGCGTGGACTTCACCGCCGTCGCCGATGCCGCCGTCGCCATCGGGCTGGAGGTCGCCGGTTACACCCGCCAGAACTATTTTCTGTTCGGCTGCGGGCTGATGGAACTGCTGGCCGCTGAAATCCCCCCTAACCCCCCTTTGGAAAAGGGGGGTGGCGAAGCCGGGGGGATTTCGAACGTCACCGATTCGGTCCGCTACCTGGAGCAGGCGCGCCAGGTCAAGCTGCTGACCCTGCCCGGCGAAATGGGCGACCGATTCCAGGCCATCGCCCTGACCCGGAATCTGACCATCCCGCTCCGGGGTTTCGCCTTCCGCGACGAGCGCGACCGGCTATAGTTTGCCAAAGCACCCCGCTATCCGGAGACGCCGCGCATGGGCCAGGAGATTGGTCAATCCCACTTCACCCACCAGGATTTCCGCCGGTTCCGGGCGCGCTTGCGTCAGGAAACGGCGACCCTGAGCGGCTGGTTCCACGCGGACCGGTTCGCGCCGGGCGGCGGCGTCGGCGGCTTCGAGATCGAGGCGTGGCTGGTGGATCGCCAGGGTCAGCCGGCTCCGCTCAACCGGGCTTTCCTGGAGCGGTTGGCCGATCCGCTGGTGGTGCCGGAACTGAGCGTCTTCAACATCGAACTCAACACCCCGCCCCTGCCGTTGCGCGGCGATACCTTGCGGCGGATGCATGCCAATCTCGAAAACCTGTGGCAACGCTGCCAGCGGGTGGCCGCCGAACTGGACGCGGCGGTGGTGCTCATCGGCATCCTGCCCACTCTGCGGGTTGAGGATCTGACCCTGGATCACATGTCGGGCCGGCAGCGCTACCGAGCCATCAACGACCAGATTCTGCTGCGGCGGCGCGGCCGACCGATGGAACTGGCCATCCACGGCGCCGAGACCCTGAGTCTGACTCATCCAGACGTGATGCTGGAAGCGGCCACCACCTCGTTCCAAACCCATTTGCAAGTTGCGGCCCACGATGCGGCGGCCTTTTTCAACGCCGCGCTGGCGCTGTCGGCGCCGATGGTGGCGGTCGCGGCCAATTCGCCGCTGCTGTTCGGCAAGGTGTTGTGGCAGGAAACCCGCATTCCACTGTTCGAGCAGGGCGTGGCGCTGGCCGGCGGGGTGCGCTCCAACGATCCGAACTACCGGCGGGTGACCTTCGGCAGCGGCTATATCCAGGACTCCATGCTGGAACTGTTCGCCGAGAACCAGGCGCATTACCCGCCGCTGCTACCGGTGGACCTGAGCGCGGAACCCGCCGAACAGTTGCCGCACCTGCGCCTGCATAACGGCACGATCTGGCGCTGGAACCGGCCGCTGCTGGGCTTCGATCCGGACGGGAGGCCGCACCTGCGCATCGAACACCGGGTGATGCCGGCCGGCCCCAGCATTCCCGACACGATAGCCAACGCGGCGTTGTACTACGGGCTGGTTTACGAACTGGCGCGGATGACGCCGCCGGTCAGCGCGGTGCTGGATTTCGCTCATTGCCGGGCGAATTTCTACGCGGCGGCGCGGGAGGGTCTACGAGCGGAGGTAATCTGGCTGAACGGCGGACGGCTGCCGTTGCGGCAACTGTTGCTGGAGGAACTGCTGCCACTGGCCCGGCGTGGGCTGCGGGCGCTGGAAATCGATGCGGCGGATGTGACGGATTATCTGGACTCGATCACCGCGCGGGTCGAAAGCGGTCGTACTGGCGCCGACTGGCAGCGGCGCTTTCTCGCCCGCCACGGCCCCGATCTGCCGGCGCTGACCCTGGCGTATTTGGAGCGGCAACGGAGTGGGAACCCGGTGTGGGAATGGGCGGATTAGCTCGCCTTACCCCGTCTCACAACGCCCGCTCATACGCCTCGCGCACCTCCCCGCCAAAACAGACCAGATCAACCGCTTCGATCCGGTCGTCATCGGCGAGAAAAGCCCTGATCTCGCGCACCGCGATCCGCGCCGCCTCGTCCAGCGGATAGCCATACACACCGCAACTGATCGCGGGAAAGGCGATGGTGCGAACGCCATGCTCCACCGCCAGTTTCAGGCTGTTGCGATAGCAGGCCGCCAGCAATTCCGGCTCGCCCGCGTCGCCGCCCCGCCAGACCGGCCCGACGGCGTGGATGACGTAACGGGCCGGCAATCGATAACCACGGGTGATCTTGGCCTGACCCGTCTCGCAGCCGCCCAGGGTCCGACACTCGGCCAGCAGTTCCGGGCCAGCGGCGCGATGAATCGCCCCGTCCACGCCGCCGCCGCCCAGCAGCGAACGGTTGGCGGCGTTGACGATGGCATCCACCGGCAATTGGGTAATATCGCCCGAGCTGAGTTGAATACGACCCGGAAGAGTGGTCATGTCGCGCCCTCTAAATCTCGATCATCTCGAAATCGTCCTTGGTGGCGCCGCACTCGGGACAGGTCCAAGTCAGCGGCACGTCGTTCCAGCGGGTGCCCGGTGGAATGCCGTCATCCGGCCAGCCTTTTTCCTCGTCATAAATAAACCCACAAATCAGGCACATGTATTTTTTCATTGCGATCATGCTTTCCATGAATGGTGATCTCACGGTGGTATTGTCCCACGCCGGGGCATCCCGAAAAACCCGCGGTGTTTGTTAGAATCCAAATTTCAGGAAACTCTCATCGGCTATCGACCCTCCCCATGCAGAACGCCCTTCCGACTTTTCCCGTCGTCATGACCTTGGCCGGCAACGATCCCAGTGGCGGGGCCGGCATCGCCGCCGATATCGAAACCCTGGTCAGCCTGGGCTGTCATCCCGCGCCCGTCATTACCGCCTTGACCGTGCAGGACACCCACAATGTCCAGGCGCTGCTGCCGGTCGATCCCGATGTGGTGCTCGCCCAGGCGCGAGCGGTGCTGGAGGATATGCCGGTGGTGGTGTTCAAGATCGGCGTGATCGGCGACGCCGACAATGCCGCCGCCCTGCACACACTATTGGCTGCCTATCCCGATATCCCGGTGGTGCTCGACCCGGTGCTGGCGGCGGGTGGCGGTACCGAACTGGCCAGCGCGACGCTGATCGAGGCGATCCAGACCCTGCTGCTGCCCCGGACCACCGTGCTGACCCCTAACAGCATCGAAGCCCGCCGGCTGGCGCCGGAAGCCGACACCCTGGAGGCTTGCGCCATGGCCCTGCTGGCGCGCGGTTGCCGCTACGTGCTGGTCACCGGCGGCCACGAATCCGAACCGCCCGCCGAGGTGATCAATACCCTCTACGGCAATAACCGGCTGCTGGAAACCTGGCGCTGGCCACGATTGCCGGACAGCTACCACGGTTCCGGCTGCACCCTGGCGGCCGCCATCGCCGCCCTGCTAGCCCAGGGCCACGGCTCCCATTCGGAAGAATCGATCCATTCCGCCCTTTCCCGCGCCCAGCACTACGCCTGGCGATCTCTGCAAGCGGGCTATCGGGCCGGCGGCGGGCAATGGCTCCCCAACCGGCTGTTCTGGGCCGCTACCTACCGAGGTCACTCATGAACCCACCATCCTGCCGCGGCCTGTACGCGATCACCGACGCTCTGCTCATTCCCGACAATCGGCTGACCACCGCGGTCGAACAGGCCATTCTGGGTGGCGCCCGCCTGGTCCAGTACCGCGACAAGAGCCACGACAACACGCGGCGACTGGCGCAGGCCGAGGCGCTGAACGAGTTGTGCCAGCGTCACGAAGTTCCGCTGATCATCAACGATGACGTCGAACTGACCGCACGGGTCGGTGCGGCGGGCGTCCATGTCGGCCAGGACGATCCGGCGTTCGCCACCGCCCGCGCCCGGCTGGGCGGGAACGCAATTATCGGCGTGTCCTGTTACGACCGGCTGGACCTGGCACTGGAAGCCGCGCGGGCCGGAGCCGACTACGTCGCGTTCGGGGCCTTCTTTCCCTCCTTGACCAAACCGACCGAGATTCGCGCCCCCATCGAGTTGCTGCGAGAAGCCCGCGCGGCGCTGCATGTACCCATCGTCGCCATCGGCGGCATCACCCCGGATAACGCGCCGCTGCTGCTGGATGTCGGCGCCGACGCGCTGGCGGTGGTCAGCGGAGTGTTCGGCCAGCCCGACGTCCAGGTCGCCGCCCGCCGCTATGCTAATCTGTTTGCCTGAGGGATTCCGCCATGACCCGTTCCGCCCAACTCTTTGCCGAAGCTCAAAATTATATTCCCGGCGGCGTCAATTCGCCGGTGCGCGCCTTTCGCGGCGTCGGCGGGACGCCGATCTTCTTCAAACGCGGCGCGGGCGCCTGGCTCCACGACGAGGACGACCGCCGCTATATCGATTACGTCGGCTCCTGGGGACCGATGATCGCCGGTCATGCCCATCCGGCGGTGGTGCGCGCGGTCCAGGAAGCGGCCGCCAACGGTCTGAGTTTCGGCGCGCCCACCGCGATTGAAACTGTCATGGCGCGCAAAATCCAGCAACTCGTCCCATCCATGGAACTGGTGCGGATGTGCAATTCCGGCACCGAAGCCACCATGAGCGCCATTCGGCTGGCGCGCGGCTTCACCGGCCGCGACAAGATCGTCAAGTTCGAGGGCTGCTACCACGGCCATTCCGATTCGCTGCTGGTCAAGGCCGGTTCCGGGGCGCTGACCCTGGGCGTGCCCACCTCGCCCGGCGTGCCGGCGGCGCTGGCGGCGCATACCGTCACCCTGAGCTACAACGATCTCGACCAGGTTCGGCAAGCGTTCGGAGAGATCGGCAAGGACATCGCCGGGGTCATCGTCGAGCCGGTCGCCGGCAACATGAACTGCATCCCACCCGCGCCCGGTTTTCTGGAAGGCTTGCGCCAACTCTGCGATCAATACGGCAGCGTGCTGATTTTCGACGAGGTGATGACCGGCTTCCGGGTGGCCTTGGGCGGCGCGCAGGAGTTGTACCAGGTCAAGCCGGATCTGACCACGCTCGGCAAGATCATCGGCGGCGGGATGCCGGTCGGCGCGTTCGGTGGCCTGCGGGCAATCATGGAAAGGCTGGCGCCGCTGGGACCGATCTATCAAGCCGGCACCCTGTCGGGCAATCCGGTGGCGATGGCGGCTGGGCTGGCGACGCTGGAGCTGATTTCCGCGCCCGGTTTCCATGCCGACCTCGCCGCCAAGACCCGGCGGCTGTGCGATGGGCTGGTCGCCGCCGCCCGCGAAAATGGTATGCCACTGACCGCGAACCATGTCGGCGGGATGTTCGGCATTTTCTTTACCGGCGAAACCGTAACCACCTATGCCCAAGCCGTCGCCTGCGATGTCGAACGGTTCAAAGCCTTTTTCCACGGGATGCTGGCCGAGGGCGTTTATCTGGCGCCGTCGGCGTTCGAGGCGGGATTTATGTCGTCGGCGCATACCGGGGAGAATATCGAAGCGACCATCACCGCCGCCCGGCGGGTATTCCCTCAAATCTGATTGGAGGATTCGCCATGTCCCGCCCTGCCGAGCAGTTCATCACCGCCGCCGACTATCTGGCGCTGGAACGTCAAGCCGAAACCAAGAGCGAGTATCTTAACGGCTACATTTACGCGATGAGTGGCGCCAGCCGTAACCATAACCGAATTACTTTTAATCTAGCGCGACGTATCGGCAATCAACTAGGCGGCAGTCGCTGCGAAGGTTACGTCAACGACATGCGGGTCAAGGTCAACCCTACCGGCCTGTACACCTATCCGGATGTGGTGGTCGTCTGCGGCGAACCGCGCTTCGAGGACCAGCACGTCGATACCCTGCTCAATCCCACGGTCATTATCGAAGTACTGTCGGATAGCACCGAAGCTTACGACCGGGGCGAAAAATTCGCTCATTACCGCGCGTTGGAATCGCTGAGCGATTACCTGCTGGTCGCCCAAGACCAGCCGCGCATCGAGCACTTCCGCCGGCAAACCGATGGGCAATGGCTCTATTCAGTCGCCGATGGGCTGGACGCCCAAGTTGAAATCGCCAACATCGGCTGCGTATTACAGTTGGCCGAGGTTTACGAGCGGGTGGTCTTCGCTGCCCCCGCCGAACCCGAACCCGCCCCATCCTGAACTCTCAACTATAATTTATGGGGTTATCACCGTCCACGGAGACATCCCCATGACTGAGACCACCGCACCGTCCACTCCCGCCGCCAAGAACGCCGACCTCAACAAGCTGGCCCTGAATTTTTCCAAGATCATCGAACAGAGCCAGCGGGTGTTGCAGGAACACCTCAAGCGCCAGGAGCGCGGCGACCCGGTATCCCTGATCGACCCCGCCATCGTCGGCAAATCCTTCCAGGATCTGTTTGAAAAGCTGCTGAAAGATCCCGACAAGCTGATTCAGGCCCAGGTCGATTTCTGGAAAAATTACCTCGACCTTTGGCAGTCCGCTTCCCAGCGGATGCTGGGCCACGAAACCCAGCCGGTTATCGAACCCTCACCCGGCGACAAACGCTTCAAGGACGAACAATGGGTGGACAACGCCGTGTTCGACTTCATCAAGCAGTCCTATCTGCTCGCCGCCGACAGCGTGCAAGGGCTGGTCCGCAAGGTCGAGGGACTGGACGACAAGACCGCCCGCAAGGTGCAGTTCTACACCCGCCAGTTCGTGGATGCGATGGCTCCGACTAACTTCGTCCACACCAATCCCACCGTGCTCAAGGCCACGCTCGATTCGGGCGGCGACAACCTGGTCAAGGGCCTGCAAAACATGCTGGAGGATCTGGAGCGCGGTCACGGTCAATTGCAAATCAAGATGACCGACCTCAAGGCATTCAAGCCGGGCGAGAACATCGCGGTTACGCCAGGCAAGGTCATCTTCCAGAACGAGTTGATGCAATTGGTTCAGTACGACCCCAGCACGCCGACCGTCCACCAGCGGCCGTTCCTGTTCGTCTCGCCCTGGATCAACAAGTTTTACATCATGGACATGCGGCCCAAGAACTCGATGGTCAAGTGGATGGTGGACCAGGGTTTCACGGTGTTCATGACCTCCTGGATCAACCCGGACGAACAACTGGCGCACAAGACCTTCGACGACTATATGCTGTCCGTCGTCGAGGCGATGGACGCCATCGAGCAGGCCACCGGCGAGCGGGAAATCAACACCGCCGGCTACTGCCTGGGCGGCACCATCCTGCTCACCACGCTGGCTTATCTCGCCGCCAAGAAGGATAAGCGGGTGAAGAGCGCCATCTGCTTCGCCTGCATGACCGATTTCAGCGAGCCGGGCGAACTGGAAGTGTTCATCGACGAGGAACTGATCACGCTGCTGGAAAAGCAGATGGGCGAGCGGGGCTATCTGGATGGCAGCCAAATGGCCGGGGTGTTCAGCATGTTGCGCGCCAACGACCTGATCTGGTTCTTCGTGGTCAACAATTACCTGCTGGGCAAGGACCCCTTCCCCTTCGATCTGCTGTACTGGAATTCCGATTCCACCCGGATGCCCCGGGACATGCACAGTTTCTACGTGCGCAACATGTATCAGAAGAATCTGCTGCGCGAACCGGGCGGCATCACTCTGGCGGGCGTGCCGATCGATCTGCGCAAGATCAAGACGCCGGTCTGTTTCTTGTCGGCCTACGAGGATCACATCGCCCCGTGGACCTCGACCTATGCCGGCACCCAACTGGTCGGCGGCCCGGTGAAGTTCGTGCTGAGCGGTTCCGGCCACATCGCCGGGGTCATCAACCCGGCCTCTTCCGACAAGTACGGGTTCTGGCTCAATCCCAACACCCCGCCCAATCCCGACGACTGGTTCAAGGACGCGGTCAAGCAGGAAGGCTCCTGGTGGTCGGACTGGCTGGCCTGGCTGCAACCCAACGCCGGTCCGCAGGTGCCGGCCCGCGCGCCGGGCGACGGCAAGCTGAAACCCATCGAGGACGCGCCGGGTTCCTACGTCAAGATGCGGTACGATCAATAGAGTAGAACCAGCCTCTGGCCGGTTTAAGCCGGCTGGAAGCCGGCTCCACTTTACACAGCAGGGTTGCTAGCAATCATAGCGCGCCGCTCATGCCCACCCCAACCTTGTCTCCCCAAGCCTTCATCGCCATCTGGCGCGACAGCACACTGAAAGAGCGCAGCGCCGCTCAGTCACACTTCAACGACCTGTGCCGGTTGCTGGGTGAACCCACGCCGACCGAAGCCGATCCCCACGGCGAGTGGTTCTGCTTCGAGAAGGGGGTGAAGAAGACCGGTGGCGGCGATGGCTGGGCGGACGTCTGGCGCAAGGGCTGCTTCGCCTGGGAGTACAAGGGCAAGCACAAGGATCTGGGCGCGGCGCTACGGCAGTTGCAGCAGTACGCGCTGGCGCTGGACAACCCGCCGCTGCTGATCGTCTGCGATCTCGACACCATCGAGATTCACACCAATTTCACCAACAGTATCCACACCGTCTACCGGCTGGCGCTGGCCGATCTGGCCGAACCGACCAGGCTGGACTGGCTGCGCTGGGCGTTCGCCGACCCGGAACGGTTGAAGCCCGGCAAAACCCGGCAGACCCTTACCGAGGACGCCGCCGAACGCTTCGCCGGACTGGCGCAAGGTCTGCGCGCCCAGGGGTACGAGCCACGGACCGTCGCCCATTTCATCAACCGGCTGGTGTTCTGCATGTTCGCCGAGGATGTGGGACTGCTGCCGGACCGGCTGTTTACCCGTCTGCTGGAACACGCCGCGAGCCAACCGGACGACTTCGCCGGCATGGCGGGCGACCTGTTCCGCGCCATGCGCACCGGCGGGCGGATCGGGTTCGAGCATGTCGAGTGGTTCAACGGCGGACTGTTTGACGCGGATGCGGCGCTGCCCCTCGACCGAACCGCTATCGAGGCGGTATTGAAGGCGGCGCGGCTGGATTGGAGCGACATCGACCCCAGCATTTTCGGCACCCTGTTCGAACGCGGGCTGGACCCGGACAAGCGCAGCCAGTTGGGCGCGCACTACACCGACCGCGACAAGATCATGTTGCTGGTAACGCCGGTGATCGTCCGGCCCCTGCAAGCGGAGTGGGAGGGCATCAAGGCGCAAATCGCCGAGCGCCTTGCCAAGGCCGCCGTCGCCAAAAGTCCGGCAACCGCCACCCAGGCGCGTAAACAGGCGCAGGACCTCCACCACCGGTTCCTGGAACGGTTGCGGCAGGTGCGGATACTCGACCCCGCCTGCGGGTCCGGCAATTTCCTGTACCTGGCCCTGCTGGCGCTCAAAGACTTTGAGCACCAAACCCATCTCGACGCCGAGGCGCTGGGTCTGCAACGCGGATTTCCGTCGGTCGGGCCGGAGGCGGTCATCGGCATCGAAATCAATCCCTACGCAGCGGAACTGGCGCGAGTGACGGTCTGGATCGGGGAAATCCAATGGATGCGCCGCAACGGCTTCGACGTGTCCAGACAGCCGATTTTGCGGCCGCTGGACACCATCGAATGCCGGGATGCGCTGCTGGTGGTCGATGAATTCCCCCCCGGCCAAGGGGGGGTGTCCCGGAGGGACGGGGGGGTTTGCGCCTCGGATGGATCAAACCACCCCGGCGCTTCGCGCCACCCCTCCTTAGCCAAGGAGGGGAGTTCGGTGCGGGAAGCCGCTTGGCCGGAGGCGGAATTCATCGTCGGCAATCCGCCGTTTTTGGGCGGTTCCAAGCTGTTGCGCGAGTTGGGCGATGACTACGCCGCGACGCTGCGCCGAACTTATCAAGACCGTGTACCGGGTGGCGCTGATTTAGTGTGCTACTGGTTCGAGAAGGCGCGCGCCCAGATCGAAGCCGGCCACACGCGATGCGCCGGATTGGTGGCGACCAATTCCATTCGCGGTGGAGCCAACCGCAAGGTGCTGGAGCGCATCCAGGAGACCGGCACGATCTTCCACGCCTGGAGCGACCAACCGTGGGTGAACGAAGGCGCGGCGGTGCGGGTGTCGCTGGTGTGCTTTGGCGCCGTGCTCCCCTCGCCCTCTGGGAGAGGGGCCGGGGGTGAGGGTGCGACGCTCGACGGCCAGCAGGTGGCGGAGATTTATGCGGACTTGACTGGACAGGCGCTCGATGCGGGCGGCGGGGTGGATTTGACTCATGCCGCGCCGCTCAAGGAAAACGCGGGAGTATGCTTTCGCGGAACGACCAAAAACGGTCCGTTTGACCTCCCTGGCGAACTCGCTCGCCAGTGGCTCAAACTACCGAATCCACACGGCAGACCCAACAGCGATGTACTACGCCCTTGGGCAAACGGGATGGACGTTACCCGCCGCCCGTCCGATACCTGGATTATCGACTTCGGCGTGGATCGGCCAGAGTCCGACGCCGCGCTGTACGAAGCACCGTTCCAGCACGCCTTGCAGCATGTAAAACCGACGCGCGAGGGCAATCGGCGGGAAGCTTATCGCCAGAATTGGTGGATTTACGGTGAGAGCCGACCGGGGTTGCGGGCGGCAATCCGGGATTTATCCCGTTACATCGCGACCGCCATGGTCGCCAAACATCGTTTCTTTGTTTGGATCGATAGCGCCGTCCTGCCAGACCAGCGCCTGATCATCATTACACGCGCTGATAATACGACCTTCGGAATTCTACATTCACGCTTTCATGAACTGTGGGCATTGGCAACCTGTTCTTGGCACGGAGCTGGCAACGACCCCGTTTATAACGGTACCTTATGCTTTGATACCTTCCCCTTCCCGCCGGGCTTGCAGCCGAACCGCAACCCCCTCACCCCAACCCCTCTCCCAGAGGGCGAGGGGCTTAAAGCCGCCGCTATCGCCGAAGCTGCCCGCCGCTTGAACGAGCTCCGGGAACATTGGCTCAATCCGCCGCAATGGGTGGATCGGGTCCCGGAAGTCGTCCCCGGCTACCCCGACCGGCTGATCCCCAAACCGGAACACGCCGCCGAGCTCAAGAAGCGCACCCTCACCAACCTGTACAACCAGCGCCCGGCCTGGCTGGCGAAAGCCCACCGGGACTTGGATGAAGCGGTCGCCGCCGCCTACGGCTGGCCGGCGGATGCCAGCGACGACGATGTGCTACGGCGCCTGCTGGCGCTGAACCGGGAACGCGCTCTGGAAAACGCACGACCGCCACAGAAATGAAAAGCCGATGGTGGAGGTGGTTGCGGAAGCGATTGATGCGCTGAACGACGCGATCCTGAAGCCCCACGAAACTCACGCAACGCCTCGTCGGGCTTGGCACGATCCTTGTCTCATAAAACGAACGCTCGGCCCCGCACCATCGCCCGCCGCCGCGCACCCTCCCGAAACCGTCACCCTGGAATCACCATGAGCGACCACATCGTCAAGAACGTCCCCTACATCGCCCAAGCCACCGATGAAACCTGTTGGCTGGCTGCTTATAAAATGATGCTGGCCTGGAAAGGCAAATCCCAGGCGCTGGCCGAGCAGCTCCCCAATCATCAGACCATGCGTGTCAACGGCATCATGGATAGCCAATTTCTGACCTGCCGCCAGGCGCTGGAGCTATCCTCCAGCACCTACACCGGCTTTCGTGACGCGGACGCCATTGAATGGAAGCTCAAAAACTATGGCCCGATCTGGGTCTCTGGAACCTATGCCAAGGGCCACAAGCACATCGTGGTGCTGTACGGGGTGTGCGGTTCGGGAAACAGCGCCGAAGTGTTGATCCACGATCCCGCAACCGGCATGCGCATTACCAACCCCAAACCGGACTGGTGGCCAATCGGCTGGTTCGCCAATCGGCTGAATCCAGTGCCCTACGCCTGCCAGCACTGGTTCGACGTGTGAGCGCCAGGCAGAACCCGGACGATCCAGATTGGCCTACCCACCATTCGCGCCACCTGCCCGCGCTTCGATGTCTGGATTGCCCGGCTGGAGCGCCTTGCCCACTGACCCGCGATTTTATTTGCCATCATTCGGGTAAAATCACCCCCATCCCAACCGCGATTACCCATCCGACCCGTAATGAGCACCTTTCTCGACGAACTCAACCGCCGGCGCACCTTCGCCATCATCTCCCACCCGGACGCCGGCAAGACCACCCTGACCGAAAAATTGTTGCTGTTCGGCGGCGCCATCCAGCTTGCCGGCACGGTCAAGGGGCGCAAGGCCACTCGTCATGCCACCAGCGATTGGATGGAACTGGAGCAGCAGCGCGGCATCTCGGTCACCTCCTCGGTGATGCAGTTTCCCTACCGCGACCGCATCATCAACCTGCTCGACACGCCCGGCCACGAGGACTTCTCCGAGGACACTTATCGCACCCTGACCGCCGTGGACTCGGCGCTGATGGTGATCGACTGCGCCAAGGGCGTCGAGGAGCGCACCATCAAGCTGATGGATGTCTGCCGGCTGCGCGACACCCCGATCTTCACCTTCATCAACAAGCTGGACCGCGACGGCCGCGAACCCATCGAACTGCTGGACGAAGTCGAGGACATTCTCAAGATTCGCTGCGCGCCGATCACCTGGCCGATTGGCATGGGCCGGGAACTGAAGGGCGTCTACCACCTCAACCAGGATTTCATCCACCTTTACGATCCCTCCCGCGACGGGCGAATCAACACCAGCCGCACCCTCCAGGGCTTGCACAGCGCGGAGGTGGACGCGGCGCTGGGCGCGGAGCGGGCGCAAGTCCTGCGCGACGAAATCGAACTGGTGCGCGGCGCCAGCCACGCCTTCGAGGTGAAGGAGTACCTGGCCGGGCGGTTGACCCCGGTGTTCTTCGGCTCGGCGCTCACCAACTTCGGCGTCCAGGAAATGCTGGACGGCTTCGTCGAACACGCTCCACCGCCGCGGCCCTGCGCCGCCGCCAGTCGCGAAGTCGCCCCCGAGGAAGAGTCGTTCACCGGCTTCGTGTTCAAGATTCAGGCGAACATGGACCCGCAGCACCGCGACCGTATCGCCTTTCTGCGGGTCTGCTCCGGCGCGTATCAGCCCGGCATGAAGGCGCGTCACGTCCGGCTGGGCCGCGAGATCAAGATCGCCGACGCGCTCACCTTCATGGCCGCCGAGCGCGAACACGCCGAGGCCGCCTGGCCCGGCGACATCATCGGCCTGCATAACCACGGCACCATCCGCATCGGCGACACCTTCACCCAAGGCGAGGATCTGAATTTCACCGGCATCCCCGACTTCGCCCCGGAACTGTTCCGCCGCGCCCGCTTGCGCGACCCGCTGAAAATGAAGGCGCTGCAAAAGGGTCTGGAACAACTCTGCGAGGAAGGCGCGACGCAACTGTTTCGCCCGCTCAACAGCAACGACCTGATTCTGGGCGCGGTCGGCGTGCTGCAATTCGACGTGGCCGCCTTCCGGCTGCGCGGCGAATACGGCGTGGAATGCGGCTTCGAGAACGTCAACGTCACCACCGCCCGCTGGGTGAGTTGCGCCGACGCCAAGCGCTTCGAGGAATTCAAAAACAAGCTGCGCGATAACCTGGCGCTCGACCATCACGGCGAGCTGGTCTATATCGCGCCTACCCGGGTCAACCTGCAACTGACCCAGGAACGCTGGCCCGAAGTACGCTTCGCCGCCACTCGTGAACACGGATTGCGCTAAACCATGCGCCATGTACTACAACGACTGGCCCGCGGCCTGTTCCGGCGGCTGTTCCGGGTGGAACTGCGCGGCTGGGAACATTACCCGCGCGACGGACGACGGCTGCTGATCGTCGCCAATCACCTATCCTATCTGGACGGAGCGCTGCTGGCGGCGTTCCTGCCGGACGTGCCGATCTTCGTCATCAACACCCATATAGCCCGGCACTGGTGGGTCAGGCCGTTCATCGCCGTGACCCGCCATATCGGTATCGACCCGACCAACCCGCACTACCTGAAAACCCTGATCCAGCATCTGAAGGCCGGCGAGCGGGTCGCGGTGTTCCCGGAGGGACGGATCAGCGTTACCGGGGCGCTGATGAAAATCTACGAAGGCCCAGCCCTGGCCGCCGACAAGGCCGACGCCACGCTGTTGCCGGTGTACATCGAGGGCGCGCAATACAGCCTGCTGTCGCGACTGAGCGGCATGGTCCGGCGGCGGTTGTTGCCGCGCATCCGCCTGACCATGCTGCCGCCGCGCCGGTTGGCCGCCACCGCCGGCAGCGGCCGCGCCCGCCGCCAGCAACTTGGCCGGCAACTGGACGAATTGATGACCGAACTGGCCTACGCCGGGATGGTAAGCGACCAGCCGCTGGTGACGGCCCTGCTGGAAACCTGGGAGCGGCATGGCGGCGGGCGGGTGATTCTCGAAGACGCCCAGCAACAACGGTTCGGCTGGCGGGCGCTGTTTGCCCGCGCCTTCATCCTCGCCGAACTGCTTGAAAACCCCCCTCTCCCAGTGGGAGAGGGATTGGGGGTGAGGGCCGAGGGGCCGGGGATGAGGGTCGGTCTGTTGCTACCGAACAGCGCCGCTACGGTCATCGCGATACTGGCCCTGCATTTACGCGGGCGGGTGCCCGTGATTCTCAATTTTACCGCTGGCGTTCACGAGCTCATCGGCGCCTGCCACACCGCCGGGGCGCGAACGGTTTGCACCTCGCGAGCCTTCGTGGAAGCCGCCAATCTGGACACGCAGGTCGCCGCGCTGAGCCAACAGGTCCAGGTGCTGTTTCTGGAGGATTTGCGGCCGCGGGCGACTCTGCCGGTGCGCTTGCGGGGACTGACGCGAGCGCTGGTTCCAAGGTGGAGTTTCCGCCGGTGGGCCGGGCCGGTGCGCGCCGACGATCCGGCGGTGATCCTGTTCACGTCCGGGTCCGAGCGGGAGCCGAAGGGCGTGGTATTGACTCACCGCAACCTGCTGGCCAACGTCGCCCAGGCGCGGGCCGTGCTGGACATCATGCCCAAGGACGTCATTTTAAACGCCCTGCCGATGTTTCACGCCTTCGGCCTGACCACCGCCACCCTGACGCCGTTGCTGCTCGGCACCCGGGTCATTCTTTATCCTTCGCCGCTGCACTACCACATCATCCCGGAACTGAGTTACGAGCGCCGCGCCACGGTGCTGTTCGGCACCAACACGTTTTTGATGGGCTACGGCCGCCACGCCGATCCCTACGATTTTTTCAGCGTGCGGCTGGTGATCATGGGCGCCGAGCCGCTACGGGATGAAACCCGCCGGCTGTGGGTGGAGAAATTTGGCATCCGCATCAGCGAGGGTTACGGTCTGACCGAGGCCAGCCCAGTGCTGGCCACCAACAGCCGCCGCCACCATCGCAGCGGCACGGTGGGTAAACTGCTGCCGGGGTTGGACTATTATCTCGAACCGGTGGAGGGTATCGCCGACGGGGGTCTGCTGTGTGTGCGTGGGGCGAACGTCATGGCCGGCTATCTGTTGCCCGGCCAGCCGGGCCGCGTGATTCCGCCGCGCACCGAACGCGGGCCGGGCTGGCACGACACCGGCGATATCGTCCGCGTGGATACGGAGGGTTTTGTCGCCATCCTGGGCCGGGCCAAGCGCTTCGCCAAGCTGGGCGGCGAAATGATCTCGCTGGCCATGGTCGAGCAACTGGCCGCCGATTGCTGGCCGGAAGACCGGCACGCGGCGCTCAACCTGGCCGATCCGGTCAAGGGCGAGAACATCGTGCTGCTGACCACCCACCGGGGCGCCGACCGGCAGGACCTGGTCGCGGTGGCCCACCACGAAGGATTGGGGGAACTCTACATTCCCCGGCGGGTATTGACCGTGCGCGAAATCCCGCTGCTGGGTTCCGGCAAGCCCGACTATCCGGGCGTCCGCCGGCTGGCGGAGAGTTTGGGCACGGCTGGTGCCGGGGTGGTTTGAAACGGCGATTCCACAAATCAGATAGGAACGCTATGCCACTCAAAACTTTAAGATTTACCGCCTCGCAATGAAAAAGGCGGCAATAGCCGCCTTTTTGTTTACCTCGTTAAACTGTCTGTTCAGTCCATCGCTTCGTACAGCGGCAGGGTCAGGAACTCGGGATAATTCGGGTCGAGCGACATTTTCTCGAAGATGCCGGCGGCTTGGTCATAAGTCGCGGTGTTCTCGCCTTGGGCGGTGACGGTGGCCTTGACCTTGGCCAACTCCTCGGGAATGAGGCTATGCACCAGTTCGGCGGTGACCTTGCGGCCATCGTCCAGCTTGCCCTTGGGACTGACCACCCACTGCCACACCTGCGAACGGGAAATTTCGGCGGTGGCGGCATCTTCCATCAGGTTGTGAATCGGCACACAGCCGTTGCCGGCCAGCCAGGAACCGAGATAGTGAATGCCGACGTTGATGTTGTTGCGCACGCCGACTTCGGTGATCGGTTGTTCGGGCTGAAAGTCGAGGAAGTTCTTGGCCGTGAACACTTCGTCGCGCTGCTTTTCCCACTGATTCGGTTTGTCGCCCAGCACCTTGACAAATTCCTCGTGGGCAATCGGCACCAAACCGGGGTGAGCCACCCAGCCACCATCGAAACCGTCATTGGCGTCGCGGGTCTTGTCGTGGCGAATACCCGCCAGCGCTTTCTCATTGGCTTCCGGGTCATTTTTAATCGGGATCAGCGCACTCATGCCGCCCATGGCCGGAGCGCCGCGCTTGTGGCAAATCTTGACCAGTTGCAGCGCGTAGGAACGCATGAACGGCACTTCCATGGTGATCGCGCCGCGATTAGCCAGGCAGAAGTCCTTATTCTTCTTGAATTTCTTGATGCAGGAGAAGATATAGTCCCAGCGCCCGGCGTTCAGGCCGGCGGAGTGCTCGCGCAATTCGTACAGAATTTCTTCCATCTCGAAAGTGGCGAGAATGGTTTCCACCAACACGGTGGCTTTGATCGTGCCCTGCGGAATGCCGCACTCGTTTTGCGCCATGACGAAAATGTCGTTCCACAGCCGCGCCTCAAGGTGCGACTCCATTTTCGGCAAGTAAAAAAACGGGCCGGCGCCGCGGGCGATCTGCTCTTGGGCGTTATGGAAGAACACCAGACCGAAGTCGAAGATGCCGCCGGAGACGCGCTGGCCATCCACCAGCACATGCTTCTCGTCCAGGTGCCAGCCACGCGGGCGAATTTGCAGTGTGGCGATGGTGTCGTTGAGCCGGTATTCCTTGCCGACTTCATTGGTAAAGCTGAGCTTGCGGCGAATGGCGTCGAACAGATTCACCTGGCCCTGAATCTGGTTGTACCAGTTGGGGCTATTGGAATCCTCGAAGTCGGTCATGTAGGAATCAGCGCCGGAGTTGTAAGCGTTGATGATCATTTTGGCTTCGACCGGGCCGGTGATTTCGGTGCGACGGCGCTCCAACGCTTTCGGCAGCGGCGCGATCTTCCAGTCGCCCTCACGGATAGCCTGGGTTTCCGGCAGAAAGTCGGGCAACTCGCCGGCGTCAATGCGGGCCTGACGGGCGACGCGGGCTTTTAGCAACTCCTGGCGGCGACCTTCGAAGGCGCGATGCAGCTTGGCAACCAGCGCCAAGGCGTCATGGCTCAGGATTTCGTCGAAGCGGGGATGAAGCGGGGCATTGACTTGCACACCAGCAGGCAGATTCAGGTTCATGGCTGATCCTCGATGGACATTCGGGCAAAAACGGTAGGCGTTATTTTATCGCGGTTTCAAAGGCAAAAACCCGGAGAGTTCAGCTCCGGGTTCTGGTTGATGCCGGGATTCCGCCAGCCGCTCATTCCTGGCGGCGACCGGCGGAAAAAGACCGTAGGGACGATCAGTGGAACTGCTCTTCCTCGGTCGAACCGGTCAGCGCGGTTACGGAGGATACGCCACCCTGAATCACGGTGGTCACATCGTCGAAGTAGCCGGTGCCGACTTCCTGCTGGTGGCTGACAAAGGTGTAACCGCGATCCCGCGCCGCGAATTCCTGCTCCTGCACCTTCTCGACATAGGCGGACATGCCGCGCTTCACGTAATCCTGCGCCAAGTCGAACATGTGGTACCACATGTTGTGAATGCCGGCCAGGGTGATGAACTGGTACTTGTAGCCCATCGCGCCCAGCTCGCGCTGGAACTTGGCGATGGTGGCGTCGTCCAGATTCTTCTTCCAGTTGAACGACGGCGAGCAATTGTACGCCAGCAGCTTGCCGGGGAACTTGTCGCGGATCGCGTCGGCGAATTTCTTGGCGAAGTCGAGATCGGGCGTACCGGTCTCGCACCACACCATATCGGCGTAGGGCGCATAGGCCAGACCGCGCGAAATGGCCTGATCGACACCCTTCCTGGTCTTGTAGAAGCCCTCGACGGTGCGCTCGCCGGTGCAAAACGGCTTGTCGTTCTCGTCGCAGTCGCTGGTCAACAGGTCGGCCGCCTCGGCGTCGGTACGGGCCAACAGGATGGTCGGAACGCCGTACACATCCGCCGCCAGCCGCGCCGCGATCAACTTCTGCACCGCTTCCTGAGAAGGCACCAGCACTTTGCCGCCCATGTGGCCGCACTTCTTGACCGAGGCCAGTTGATCCTCGAAATGGACGCCCGCCGCACCGGCGCGGATCATGCGCTTCATCAGCTCATGCGCGTTCAGTACGCCGCCGAAACCGGCTTCGGCGTCGCCGACGATGGGCAGGAAATAGTCAACGAAATCCTTGTGGCCCGGCCCGATGCCGCGCGCGCATTGAATTTCGTCGGCGCGCTTGAACGTGTTGTTGATGCGCTCGACCACCAGCGGCACGGAATCGACCGGATACAGCGATTGGTCTGGATACATCGACATGTAACTATTGTTGTCGGCGGCGACCTGCCAGCCGGACAGGTAGATGGCCTTGACGCCGGCCTTGGCCTGCTGCATGGCCTGACCGCCGGTCAGCGCACCCAGGCAGTTGACGTAGGGCGTGGTGGTGATCAGCTTCCACAGATTCTCGGCGCCCCGTTGCGCCAGGCTGTATTCGATGGGAACGCTGCCGCGTAGACGCACAACCTCTTCAGCGGTGTAGCCACGTTTGATGCCTTTCCAGCGGGGATTCTCGGCCCAGTCTTTTTTCAGTTGTTCAACGCTTAGAAACGCCATTTTTCGTGTCCTCTTCGAGAGTTACGGGGTTGGTGGTTAAAACTCGCTTACTGTCGCCAAAAGGCTCCTGAGGTTTTGTATTGTAAAATGGGGAGCAAATCGCGAAATTACTACTATCTTAATGTGGCTATGCAACATTTTACAAGATGGTTACGATGACGAGCACCCAACTATCGAACCGTCATGATCTTTCCCACCCGGCAGGAACCCTTGCAATGGCACAAAATCTTAACGGAGTTCCGGATTTGATCGCCGATATCGGCGGCACCAACGCCCGTTTCGCCCTTGCGACCCCCAATGGCTGCATTGACGCCGAACGCATTCTGAGCGGCGCCGACTATCCGGACCTGGTCCAGGCCGCCGCTGCCTATTTGCGCGATACTCCCGGGCCGCGCCCGCGCCGCGCCGCCGTCGCGGTCGCCACACCCATCACCGGCGACTGGATTCAGTTCACCAACAGCCCCTGGTCTTTCTCCACGGAAGGCGCGCGCCAGGCGCTGGGACTGGAACAGTTGCTGATCCTCAACGACTTCACCGCGCTGGCGCTGGCGTTGCCGTTGCTGGGTCCGGACGAACGTCGGGCGGTGGGCGACGGAACGGCGGTGGCGAAAGCACCGATTGGCCTGATTGGACCCGGCACCGGCCTGGGCGTATCGGGCCTGGTGTGGTCGGGCCAGCGCTGGATTCCCCTGGAAACCGAAGGAGGCCACGCCAGCTTCTCCGCCACCGACGAGCGGGAATGGGCCGTCAGCCGGGTCTTGCGGCGACGGTTCGGCCACGTCTCGCCAGAGCGGTTGCTGTCCGGGCCGGGACTGGTGAATCTGTACACCGCACTGGCGGAGGTGGAAGGCTGGCCAGTGGACGAACTGGTCCCCGCCAATATCACCGAGCGGGCGCTGACTGGAACCTGCCGACACTGCGCGGAGGTCGTAGAGATGTTCTGCGGGATGCTGGGCACGGCGGCGGGCAATCTGGCCCTTACCCTCGGCGCACGGGGCGGGGTCTACATCGGCGGTGGCATCGTGCCGCGCCTGGGGGAATTTTTCGCCCGGTCGGCGTTCCGCGCCCGGTTCGAGGCCAAGGGTCGGTTCAATAGCTACTTGGCGGCCGTTCCGACCTGGGTGATCACCGCATCCAACCCGGCGTTGCGCGGGGCGGCGGCGGCGCTGAATTGAGCCGTCAGCTCGCCGAGAACTCGTCGGCATACAGTTCGTTAACCTTGGCCGCCATGATGAAGTCGTTTTCGTGCAGGCCGCCGATCTTGTGAGTGTAGAACAGCACGTTGGCGTAACCCCAGCCGAACGCGAGATCCGGATGGTGGCCCTCCTCCTCGGCGAGGTCACCCACCCGGTTGACGAAAGCCAAGGCCGCGGCGAAGGTCTTGAACGAAAACCGCCGCTCCATGCGGGCGCCGTTTTCCAGCAACCGCCAGTTGGGAACCCGCGCCAACAGCGCCTCGGCTTCGGTCAAGGTCAGCGGGGAAACGCCGCCCTGGCAGGGCGTACACGCTTTTTGGGACAGGTTCATCACACACCTCGTGGATCTGGTTGCGCCGGCAATCGCGCTTACCGTATTAGAGGAAGCCGGACCCGGAAAAATCCGCTGGGACAGGCCTGTTCGCTTATACTGCCTATCCCAGTATTGACCCAAATGGGAGAATTCGCACATGCGATACGCTTCGACTCCTACCCTGAGCGCGGTGCTGGCCGCCGGCATCGCTCTAGTTTCACCTCCCTCGGTCGCCGCGCCATCAAACGCCCCGCCAGAAGTAGTCGCCAGCCGGGACGCGGTGCGAAAGTTCGGCGCCACGCTGAAGGATGCCCTGCAACAAGCCATACAGAGCGGCGGTCCGGCCAACGGCATCGCGGTCTGCCACGACAAGGCCGGCCAGATCGCCACCGACCTGGGCCAGCAACTGGGAATGCTGGTGGGGCGGACCAGCCTCAAGATCCGCAATCCCGCCAACGCGCCCGACAACTGGGAACTGGCGGTGCTCAAGCAGTTCGAGGCGCGCAAAGCCCAGGGCGAGCCGGCCGATCATCTGGAGTTCTTCGCGGTGATCGACGACGACCAGGGCCAGAAAACCTTCCGCTACATGAAGGCCATCCCCACCGCCGCGCTGTGCCTGAACTGCCACGGCGAGAACCTCGACCCCGGGGTGGACGCCAAGCTGAAGGAACTGTATCCGAACGATACCGCGCGGGGCTTCAGGGAAGGCGAGTTGCGCGGCGCGTTCACCCTCGCCAAGCCATTGCAATAAAGGGGCTTTTATGGACTGGGACGCGCGTTTGACCGTCGCTACCATCATCGAACGGGATGGGCGGTTTTTATTGGTGGAGGAATACGCCGACGGTGAGGAACTGGTCTACAACCAACCGGCCGGTCATCTGGACGAGCACGAGACGCTGGCGGCGGCGGCCATCCGGGAAACCCTGGAGGAAACCGCCTGGGAAGTGCGGGTGGATGCCATCGTCGGCATCTACTACTGGACCCATCCCCAAGGCCATACCTTCATCCGCACCTGCTTCGCCGGACGGGCCTTGCACCATCATCCCGACCAGCCGCTGGATCACGGCATCGAGCGCGCGCTGTGGCTGAGCCGGGACGAAATCGCCGCGCTCGGGCCAAAATTGCGCAGTCCCATGGTGCTGCGCTGCGTGGACGACTATCTGGCGGGCCGGCGCTATCCGCTGGAGTTGTTCGGCTATCTGTGAACCGGCGCGGGGCGGGCGGGAGTCAAACCCGCCCGCGCCCCACGCGGAGCCCGCTACTTCCTGGCGCGGCGACTCACCATGAAGGTCGCGCTGCCCTCCACAACGACCGCGTCTCCCACGGTGCAGATCGTGCTCATGACCACCCGCCGCCGCTCCACGTTAATCTCCTGAATGGTGCAGGTGGCGGTGACGGTGTCGCCGATTCGCACCGGCGCCTTGAAGCGCAGTTGTTGGTCCACATAGATGGCCCCCGGCCCCGGCAGGCGGGTACCCGCGACGCAGGAAATGAGGCCGGCGCAAAACATGCCATGAGCGATGCGGGTCTTGAACTGGGTCCGCGCGGCGAACACTTCGTTGCAATGCACCGGATTGTTGTCGCCGGTCAGCCCCGCGAACATGACAACGTCGGTCTCGGTGACGGTCTTGGCGTGAGAGGCGCTCATGCCGACCGCGAGATCTTCAAGGTAATAGCCGTGGATGCTGTCGTTATAGCCTTCGTGGGTGGAATACATGGACTTCTCCGGTCAGAATGATTCTTGTTGGCGGCGCATAGCCTACACGACCGAGTGGAATAGTGGGAAATTGCGCTCCAAATCAGCCGCCCGGAACCACCGCCATCCGGCCCCGCGCCCGACCGGCGACGATGGCTTCCACCAGCGGTGGCGCCCGCCGGTAGCCAATAAATGCATTGCATCGCCGGAGGGGACTAAATACCATGGTTCACTAGGGTTTAACGACTTTCCAAAACGCAGACAATCTCAAAACGAAGGTGAACGATGAAAATTCTAGTCGCCGTAAAACGGGTCGTTGACTACAACGTCAAGGTTCGGGCCAAAGCGGACGGTAGCGGCGTGGAAACCGCCAACGTCAAGATGTCCATGAACCCGTTCGACGAAATCGCCGTGGAAGAAGCGGTCCGCCTGCAGGAAGCTGGCAAGGCCAAGGAGATCGTGGCGGTATCGCTGGGCGTCGCCGCCTGCCAGGACACCATCCGCACCGCGCTGGCGATGGGCGCCGACCGTGGCGTTCTGGTGGAAACCGACGCTGAACTGCAACCACTGGCGGTCGCCAAGCTGCTCAAGGCGGTGATCGAGAAGGAAAAGCCCGATCTGGTCATCCTGGGCAAGCAGGCCATCGACGACGACTCCAATCAGACTGGCCAGATGCTGGCCGCGCTGCTCGGCTGGCCGCAGGGCACGTTCGCCTCCAAGGTCGAGGTCGGCGCCGATGCGGTCAACGTCACCCGCGAGGTTGACGGCGGCCTGGAAACCGTGGCGTTGAAGCCGCCGGCGGTGGTTACCACCGACCTGCGGCTGAACGAGCCGCGCTTCGTCAAGCTACCCAACATCATGAAGGCCAAGAAGAAACCGCTGGATGTGTTGAAACCGGTGGATCTGGGCGTGGATGTCACGCCGCGGCTGGTTACCCTGAAGGTACAGGAACCGCCCAAGCGTCAGGCCGGCATCAAGGTCGACACTGTCGCCGCGCTGATCGACAAGCTGCACAAAGAAGCCCACGTCATCTAACGCCCCGGGGATCGAACCATGAGCATCCTGGTTATTGCCGAACACGACAACGCCGTCCTCAAGGCGGCGACTCTGAACACCATCACCGCCGCGACCCAACTGGGCGACGATATTGCCGTACTGGTGGCCGGCCACGGCTGTGGCGCGGTCGCCGCGGCGGCCGCCCAAGTGGCGGGAGTCAAGAAAGTGCTGGTGGCCGACGCTCCGCATTACGCCAACCAGCTCGCCGAGAACGTGGCGGCGCTGGTGGTCGGTCTGGCCGGCGGCTACAGCCACATCCTGGCCCCCGCCACCGCCGCCGGCAAGAACACGCTGCCGCGGGTGGCGGCGCTGCTGGACGTAGCGCAGATTTCCGACGTCATCAAGGTGGAAAGCGCCGATACCTTTGTGCGGCCGATTTACGCCGGCAACGTGCTAGCCACGGTCCAGTCCAGGGACGCGGTCAAGGTCATGACCGTGCGCGGCACCGCCTTCCCGGCGGCGGCGACGACCGGCGGCTCCGCCAGCATCGAAACCGTCGTCCCGGCGGCGGACGCTGGCCTATCCAGCTTCGTCGGCCAGCAACTCACCAAGTCCGACCGGCCGGAACTGACCGCCGCCCGCATCATCATTTCCGGCGGGCGCGGCATGGGCAACGGCGACAACTTCAAGCTGCTGGAAGACGTGGCGGACAAACTGGGCGCGGCGGTGGGCGCTTCCCGCGCCGCCGTGGACGCCGGCTTCGTGCCCAACGACTATCAGGTCGGCCAGACCGGCAAGGTGGTCGCGCCCGAGCTGTACATCGCCGTCGGCATCTCCGGCGCCATCCAGCATCTGGCCGGCATGAAGGACAGCAAGGTGATCGCCGCCATCAACAAGGACGAGGAAGCGCCGATCTTCCAGGTGGCCGACTATGGCCTGGTGGCCGATCTGTTCGTCGCCGTGCCCGAACTGTCCAAAGAGCTGGACAAGCTGAAAGCCGCCGGCTGAGCGCGTCCATTTTAATCCCACGCCGCCGTCCGGGCGGCGTGGGATCTCCCGATCCCGCATCGCAATTCCTAAAATTTCCGAATTCCCACCAAGGAAGCGTTCATGACCGCCTATACCGCTCCGACCCGCGACATGCAGTTTGCGATCAACGAATTGGCCGGTCTCGCCGACGTCGCCGCGCTGCCGGCGTTCGCCGAGCAGGACATCGGCCCTGGGCTGGTGGAAGCCGTGCTGGAGGAAGCCGCCAAGCTGGCGACCGAAGTGCTGGCGCCGTTCAACCACTCCGGCGACGTGCAGGGCGCGCGCATGTCGCCGGATGGCGTCATTCCCGCCGATGGCTTCGCCGAGGCGTACCAAAAGTTCGTCGAGGGCGGCTGGAACGGCATCGGTTGCCATGTCGCGTTCGGCGGTCAGGGCTTGCCGGAACTGATCAACATTGCCACTCAGGAAATGTGGAACGCCGCCAACATGTCGTTCGCGCTGTGTCCGATGCTCAACGGCGGCGCGATCGAGGCGATCAGCCGGACCGGTTCGGACGCGCAAAAGGCGCTGTACCTGCCGAAGATGGTCAGCGGCGAATGGACGGGCACCATGAACCTGACCGAGTCGCAGGCTGGCTCGGACCTGTCGGCGGTGCGCACCCGCGCCGTTCCCGAGGGCGATCATTACCGAATCTTCGGCCAGAAGATCTTCATCACCTGGGGCGAGCACAACATGACCGAGAACACCATTCACCTGGTGCTCGCCCGCACCCCGGACGCCCCGGAAGGGGTCAAGGGCATCTCGCTGTTCATCGTGCCCAAGTTCCTGATCAACCCGGACGGTTCGCTGGGCGCGCGCAACGACGTCCACGCCGTGTCCATCGAGCACAAGATGGGCATTCACGCCAGCCCGACCTGCGTGATGGCCTTTGGCGACCAGGACGGCGCCATCGGCTACCTGGTTGGCGAGGAGAACAAGGGACTGGCCTACATGTTCATCATGATGAACGAGGCCCGTTTCAAGGTCGGCGTACAGGGTTTGGCCATCGCCGAACGCGCCTATCAGGCCGCGCTCAATTACGCCAAGGACCGGGTACAGGGCCGGCCGGTGGGCGCCAAGAGCGGCGACCGGGTCACCATCATCAATCACCCCGACGTGCGGCGGATGCTGATGACCATGAAGGCGCAGAACGAAGCGATGCGGGCGTTGGCCTACGTGGTGGCCAAGCACATGGATCTGGCCCGGTATCACCCCGATCCCGCGGCGCGCAAGACCCATCAGGCGCGGGTGGATTTGTTGATTCCGGTGATCAAGGGCTGGTCCACCGAGTTGGGCATCGAAGTCGCCTCGCTCGGCGTCCAGGTGCATGGCGGCATGGGCTTCATCGAGGAAACCGGCGCTTGCCAGCACCTGCGCGATTCCCGCATCGCCACCATCTACGAGGGCACCACCGGCATTCAGGCCGCCGACCTGGCCGGCCGCAAGCTGAGCATGGACAAGGGGGGCGCCATGCGGGCGCTGATCGCCGAGATCGAGGCAACCGTCGCGGATTTGGGCAAAGCTGCCGGCGATGACATGGTGGTGATCCGCGACGGCTTGCGCGAGGGCGCGAAGGCGCTGGCCGAGGCCACCGAATGGATACTGGCCGAGCGCGACGCCAACGCCGTGATGGCGGTCTCGGTGGACTACATGATGCTGACCGGCTATGTCTGTGGCGGCTGGCAGATGGGCCGCGCGGCGCTGGCGGCGCAGGGCAAACTGTCGGCTGGCCAGGATCCGGTGTTCCACGAAGCCAAGCTGGTCACCGCCCGTTTCTACGCCGAGCACGTACTGCCCAAGGCTGGCGCCCTCCTGCGCTCGGTCCTGAGCGGCGGCGCTTCGATCCTGGCGCTGTCCGAGGAGCAGTTCTAGCGCTGTAGCGATCCTGAGGGCAGGTTTTTAAAATTCCGACCCTCACCCCCAACCCCTCGCCCGCTTGCGGGCGAGGGGAGCGAACACCACGCTTCCCACAGGTTATCCGGTCATGACTGAACTGAACGCCCGCGAGTCCGAAATCACCCGCGCCAGTTTACTGAACCGCACCATGCAGAACTTGCGGGAAGCCTGGCGCGAGGTGGCCGACTGGGGGGGCGGTCTGTTGCCCGCCGCTCCGAGTCCCCATCTGCCGGAAAAGGACATCGACGCCCTCAAGGCCCAGATGCGCGATTGTCTGGAAGCGCGCGGCGGCGAGGTCTCGGCCCGCGCCCGCGCCGCCAATCTGGGACGGATTTATCTGGCGCTGGAACCCAGGGGCCGCAAGCGCTTCCTGCAAGTCCTCGCCACCGAGTTCGACATCGACCGCAAGGCGGTGGACCGGGCGGCGGCGAAACTCCAGCAGGCCGGCGACCAGGCCGACGAGCGCGCCAAGGCCGAACGGGCGCTGCGGCAGGCGTTGCAACCGCCGCGCCTGCGGTTGCTGACCCAGCTCAACGCCCTGCCGGAGGGCTTTCACTTCCTGGTGGACTTGCGCGCGGAGTTGTTGGACTGGCGCAAGGACGCTCCGGCGCTGGCGGCGCTGGAGCGGGATTTGCTGTCGCTGCTGACCTCCTGGTTCGATGTCGGCTTCCTGGAACTGCGGCGCATCACCTGGGATTCGCCGGCCTCGCTGCTGGAAAAGCTGTTCGCCTACGAGGCGGTGCATCCGATCAAGGACTGGGGCGACCTGAAGAACCGGCTTAGTGCCGACCGGCGCTGTTTCGCCTTTTTTCACCCACGCATGGCCGACGAACCGCTGATCATCGTCCAGGTGGCGCTGGCCCACGGCATCGCCGACAATGTCCAGACCCTGCTGGACGAATCCGCGCCGGTGTTCGACCCGACCGAGGCCGACACCGCTATTTTCTACTCCATCTCCAACGCCCATGAGGGGCTGGGCGGCATCAGCTTCGGCAACTTTCTGATCAAGCGGGTGGTGGACGAGCTGGCCGGCGAGTTCAAGAATCTCAAGACCTTTGCCACCCTGTCGCCGATTCCCGGATTCCGCCCCTGGCTGGATCGCAAGCTGAGCGAACCCGGCAAGGATGTGGAAGCGGAACTGTTGACCCCAACCGACCGCAAGGCGCTGGCTACCGCAGCCAAAACCGGCAGCGAGCCAGCCTCGCTCAAGACCGTGTTGCAGATCCCGGACTGGCACCGGAAGCCGGAACTGACCAAAGCGCTGAAGCAAGTGCTGCCACGGCTGTGCGCCGGTTATCTGGCCAAGGAAAAGCGCGAGGGAGGAATCGCCTACGACCGGGTGGCCAACTTCCACCTCGCCAACGGCGCGCGAATCGAGCGGCTGAACTGGCTGGCCGATACCTCGGAGAACGGTTTGCGCCAGTCGGTCGGGATGATGGTGAACTATCTGTATAAACTCAACGATATCGAGGCCAATCACGAAGCCTATCGCGGCGAGGGCAAGGTGATGACCTCGTCGGCGATTCGCGCGTTGTTGAAAACCTGAGCCGCCGCCGCTGGCTATACTTCCATGAACAGCCATCCGGCGCGGATCGGCGGGTTACGCTTCGCTAACTCGCCCTACTGTTACCTGCTCCACCGATGCATTTCCCGAAGTGGATTTCGCCCGTTCAACCACCATTTGGGAGTCAATATGATGAAAATGAAAACCCATAAAACCCCGTTCCGGCTCGCCCCACTCTGTCTCGCCTTTAGCCTGATTGCATTCAGCGGCGCGCAAGCCGCCACCCGCGCGGATTTCTACGCGGTCTTCGACCCCACCGCCGGCCAGCTTCCCTTTCCCACCAACCTGTTGTTCAACGGCTCGACCGACGGCACCCTGAACATCCCGGTGGCCGATCCGACCAATCTGGCCGACCCCAAAGTGGCGATGAACGGGTTGGATGGTTTTTCCACCGTCGCCCCGCTGACCGCGCAATTCTCCAGCACCTTGAAGGCCGACACAGTCCGGGCCGGCGGCACGGTACGGGTTTTCGAGGTAACGCTGACCGGGTCTTTCGCCATTACCGAGGTCAAGCGCGAACTCAAGGCCGGCAGCGATTACAGCGCCAATCTGCTACCGCAGGATGCTAACCAGACCACACTGAACATCCATCCACTGCTCCCACTGAAACCCAAAACCGGCTATCTGGTGGTGCTGACTAATGGCATTCAGGACAGTGGTGGCTTCGACGCTTCGCCGTCGCAGACCTATACCTTGACCAAGCTGACCACGCCGCTGGTGGACGCCAACGGTAAAAGTGTGATTCCCGGACTGAGCGACGCCCAGGCGCGGGCGCTGGAACCGCTGCGGCAACTGACCAACAACCAGGAAGCCGCCGCTGCCAGTCAGGGCGTTGCCAAGAGCGGTATCGTGCTGAGCTGGACCGTGATGACCCAGTCCATCGACGACGCCTTCGTCGCGTTGGGCAAGAATCTCAAGCCGCTGGGGATGGTGGTTGAGCCGACCGGCTTAACCACCGCCGCCGTGCCTTCTTTCAACTTGCCCGGCTTTTCCGATATTTACTTCGGGACGCTGGCGATTCCCTACTATCTCGGCAAGGACAAAGCAGCGCTGAGTAGTTACTGGCAGACAGCCAGCGGCGGCGCAGTCACCCGCTACAACCCGCTGCCGGCGGCGACCGCGGCTCTGCAAATACCGGTGTTGATGACCGTGCCCAACGCCAAGAGCGGCCAGAGCAAACCCGTCAATGGCTGGCCGGTGGTGATCTTCCAGCACGGCATTACCCGCAGCCGCCTCGATATCTTCACGCTCGCCGACGCGCTGTCGTTCGCCGGCTTCGCCACCGTCGCCATTGATCAGCCGCTGCATGGCGTCACTGATACGACGAGTCCTTTCTACCTGAAGGGATTAGAACGCACCTTCGATCTGGATCTGGTCAATAACACGACCGGCGCGGCTGGCCCGGATGGCAAGATCGATGCTTCGGGTAGTTACTTCCTCAATCCGAAGTATTTACTAACCACGCGTGACAATTTCCGTGAAGCCGCCGAGGACTTGCGGCAACTGACCGCCACCTTACCGTTGGTGGACCTGAATGGCGACGGCAAACCCGACCTGGACACCGGCCATATCCGCTTCGTGGGGCACTCGCTGGGCGCCATCACCGGGGCCACCTTCCTGGGCATCGAGGATAATGTCACCAGCGCGACGCTGGGCATGGGCGGCGGCGGTCTTGCCGAGCTGGCGGATGAATCGCCTACTATTGGCCCCCCCATTATTGCTGGTTTGGCAGCCTTGGGTATCATCAAAGGCACGCCTGCCTACGAGCTTTTCCTAGTCTTGGCGCAGACCGCGCTTGATTCCGGCGATCCGATCAACTACGGCGCTGCCGCCGCCAGCCTGCATCCGATTCACCTGATCGAAGTGGTCGGCGGCGCGGGCGTGCTGCCTGATCAGGTGGTACCCAACTCGAGCACTGAACCGCTGGCCAAGGTGATGGGGCTGAAGTCGGCCAGCCGCTCGGTCTGGGACGACAAGGGCGTGCGCGCCATCGTCCGCTTCAACCAAGGCGACCACAGTTCGCTTCTGAGTCCAGTCGCTTCAGTGGGCGCCACCGCCGAAATGCAGGGCCAGATGATCAAGTTCCTGCAAACCGAGGGCGAGGAACTGGAGATCATCTATCACCCGGTCGTGCAGCACTAGTCAGACCGGATTCACCCTACCAGAGCCCCGCTTCCCGCCGGAAGCGGGGCTTTTCGTTGCGCGCGCTCCTTGCCTCTTTACGGCAACCCGCGTCAATGGTTAGATGATTGCCCAACGCCAACCACCCGATTAAATCGCATGGCCCAATACATCTTCACCATGAACCGCGTGGGCAAAATCGTGCCGCCCAAGCGGGAAATTCTCAAGGACATCTCGCTGTCGTTCTTCCCTGGCGCCAAGATCGGCGTGCTGGGCCTGAACGGTTCCGGCAAATCCACCCTGCTGCGCATCATGGCCGGGGTGGACAGCGACATCCTCGGCGAGGCCCGCCCGCAACCCGGCATCCATATCGGCTTGCTGTCGCAGGAGCCGCAACTCGATCCCGCCAAGGACGTGCGCGGCAACGTCGAGGAAGCGGTCCAGCCGATCAAGGCTGCCATGGCGCGGTTGGACGAGGTGTACGCCGCCTATGCCGACCCGGACGCCGATTTCGAGAAGCTGGCCGCCGAGCAGGCCGACCTTGAATCCTACCTGCACACCACCGACGGCCATAACCTCGACCGCACGCTGGATGTCGCCGCCGATGCGTTGCGTTTGCCACCGTGGGAAGCGGATGTAGCCACCCTGTCCGGCGGCGAAAAGCGCCGGGTCGCACTGTGCCGGTTGCTGCTGTCGAAACCCGACATGCTGCTGCTGGACGAACCGACCAACCACCTCGACACGGAATCCGTCGCCTGGCTGGAGCGTTTCCTTCAGGACTACCCCGGCACCGTGGTCGCCGTCACCCACGACCGCTACTTCCTCGACAACGTCGCCGGCTGGATTCTGGAACTGGACCGGGGCCGGGGCATCCCGTGGGAAGGCAACTACTCCTCCTGGCTGGAGCAGAAGGAAAAGCGGCTGGAAATCGAGGAGAAGCAGGAAACCGCGCACATCAAGGCGATGAAATCGGAACTGGAATGGGTACGCGCCAATCCGAAGGGTCGCCACGCCAAGAGTAAGGCTCGCGTGGCCCGCTTCGAGGAACTGGAATCGCAGGAATTCCAGAAGCGTAACGAAACCCAGGAGCTGTACATTCCGCCGGGGCCGCGCCTGGGCGAACTGGTGGTCGAAGCCGCCCAGTTGCGTAAAGGTTTCGGTGATCGCTTGCTCATCGACGATCTCAATTTCAAATTGCCCAAAGGCGGCATCGTCGGGGTAATCGGCCCCAACGGCGCCGGCAAGACCACCCTGTTTCGGATGCTGGTCGGCCAGGAACAGCCGGACGGCGGAACGCTGCGAGTCGGCGACACCGTCAAACTGGCCTATGTCGATCAATCGCGCGACAGCCTGGCTCCCGATAAAACAGTCTGGCAGGAAATCTCCGACGGTCTGGACGTGATCGCCATTGGCAACTACCAGATCAACTCGCGGGCCTATGTCGGTCGCTTCAACTTCAAGGGGCCGGACCAGCAAAAATTCGTCAAGGATCTGTCCGGCGGCGAGCGTAACCGGGTCCATCTGGCGAAGCTGCTCAGGAGCGGCGGCAACGTGCTGCTGTTGGACGAGCCGACCAACGATCTGGACGTGGAGACGCTGCGGGCGCTGGAAGAGGCGCTGCTGGCCTTTGCCGGCTGCGCGGTGATCATCTCTCACGACCGCTGGTTCCTGGATCGCGTCGCCACCCACATCCTGGCGTTCGAGGGCGATTCGCAAGTCGTGTGGTTCGAGGGCAACTACGCCGACTACGAAGCCGACCGCAAGCGGCGGCTGGGCGTGGATGCCGATCAGCCGCACCGGATCAAGTATCGGAAGCTGGCTTGAAGCCATCGCACCCCGTCGCGCTGAAAGGCGCCCTCCCACATTGGGCGACGTGTTGACGCTGGCGCTGGCGCGTTCCCACATAAAAAGCCGGCGAAACTTGCCGGCTTGTTCGTGAACAGGGGTCCGGCCGGATGGCCGGCGCCGGTTCAGGCGTACTGCTTCGCCACGAAATCCCAGTTGACCAGATTCCAGAACGCCTCGACGTACTTGGGCCGCAGGTTGCGGTAATCAATGTAGTAGGCGTGTTCCCACACGTCGCAAGTCAACAGCGCCTTCTTGCCGGAAGTCGCCGGAGTGCCGGCGTTGGAGGTGCTCATCAACTCGACCGAACCGTCCGGATTCTTGACCAGCCAGCCCCAGCCCGAGCCGAAGGTGCCAACCGCGCACTTGGCGAATTCCTCCTTGAACGCCGCGAACGAGCCGAACTTCTGATTGATCGCCGCCGCCAGCGCTCCGCCCGGCTCGCCGCCGCCGTTGGGCTTCAGGCAGTTCCAATAGAAGGTGTGGTTCCACACCTGCGCGGCGTTGTTGAAAATCCCACCGGAGGACTTCAGCACGATGTCTTCGAGCGACAGGCTCTCGAATTCGGTGCCCTTGATCAGGTTGTTCAGATTGGTAACGTAGGTCTGGTGGTGCTTGCCATAGTGAAATTCCAGCGTCTCCGCTGAGATATGCGGCTCCAAAGCGTTCTTGGCATAGGGCAGTTCGGGTAGTTGGTGAACCATGGGTCGTCTCTCCATATTGAATCGGTAGGTGGTGAAGCGCCCAGTTAGAGCTTGGCGGCAGCGTTAAGTTTTACCGCTGGCGTGAGGCCGGGCAGGAATGCCGGGTTAGTCTAGACGCCGGTTCCCGCCGATGCAACGCAAGTCCCGGACCGGACGGGTGTGCTATTCTTGCCGCCGACCCCCGCGGCCAGACTCCTCCAGGGCCGGGCCGCGTCCCCCGTTTTCCAGCCCACGGAGATCGATGCATGAACAAGTTCACTGTCACTCTCGCCTTGTTGGCCATTCTCACCACGGCGGGCTGCGCCGGACTAGGCGGCGGCGGCTCCAGCGACAGCGCCAGCGCTACCAGCCCCAGCGGAGCTGGGCGCGGTGGCCCCACGGCCAGCGATTCCGAAATCACTTCCAGTATTCAGGCCGCCTTCAAGCAAGATCCTGAACTGGCCACGGCCAACATCACCGTCACGGTCGAAAAGGGCGCGGTCACCTTGAGCGGCAACACGCCTAACGTCCAAGCCTATCTTCGAGCCGGTTCCCTGGCCCGCAACGCCCCCGGGGTGCGCCCACCGGTCAACGTCGCCAACCTGCGCTACCCGCGCTAATCCAACTTCACCCCTTCCCGGCGACGACACACCATGTGCGGTATTGGCGGCGAACTGCGCCTCGACGGCGGCGAATCCGATTTGGCCCTGATGGGGCGAATGTTGCAGCGGCTGGCCCGGCGCGGCCCCGACCACGAAGGCGTCTGGTCCGACGGGCCGCTGCTGTTGGGCCACCGCCGGTTGTCGGTCATCGACCTCAGCGACCGTTCCAACCAGCCGATGGTGGATCCCGACCTGGGGTTGGCGCTGGTCTTCAACGGCGCTATTTACAACTACCGGGAACTGCGGCGCGAGCTGCTGGCCAAGGGCTACCGCTTCTTCTCCGACGGCGACACCGAGGTCATTCTCAAAGCCTATGCCGAATGGGGCGAACAGTGCGTCGAGCATCTGATCGGCATGTTCGCCTTCGCTCTCTGGAATACCCGCGAGCGTACCCTCTTTCTCGCCCGCGACCGGCTGGGCATCAAGCCGCTGTACTACAGCCGCACGCCGCGCGCCTTCCACTTCGCCTCCAACAGCCAGGCGCTGCTGGAAACGCCGGACGTGGACACCGCGCTCGATCCGGTCGCCCTGCACCACCAACTCACCTTGCACGCGGTCATTCCCGCGCCGCGAACCATTCTCCAGGGCATCCGCAAGCTGGCCCCCGCCACTACCTTGACGATCACTCCCGATGGCCACGAGCATGGCCGCGTCTACTGGTATCTCAAAGCGTTGCGTCCCGCCGAACGGCGCGGCGAAGCGGAATGGATCGAGGCGGTTCATGCCGCGCTGCGGCTGGCGGTGCGGCGACGACTGGACGTTGCCGACGTGCCGGTGGGCGTGCTGCTGTCCGGCGGGTTGGATTCCAGTCTGCTGGTGGCGCTGCTGGCCGAAACCGGGGTCCGCGATCTACGGACGTTTTCGGTGGGCTTCGAGGATCAGCCGGAGGAAAAGGGCAGCGAGTTCGAATATTCCGATCAGGTGGTGGCCCGCTATCAGACCCGACATCATAAGTATCTGATCCCCAACGACCAGGTGCTCCAGCGCCTGCCGGAAGCGGTGACCTGCATGGCCGAGCCGATGGTCGGGCAGGACGCGGTGGCATTCTTCCTGCTGGCCGAGCAAGTGTCCCAGGCGGTCAAGGTGGTGCAAAGCGGCCAGGGCGCGGACGAGGTGTTCGGCGGCTACTTCTGGTATCCGCGCATGGCCGCCGAGCGCGGGAGCGACCTGGAGCGGTTCCGGCGGCACTATTTCGACCGCGACCACGAAGAGTTTCTGGAGACGGTCGCGCCGGCCTGGCGCGGTCCCGACCATACCGCGCGACTCATTGCCGAACGGCTGGCGCTACCGGACGCCGAGGAGTATCTCGACCAAGTGCTGCGGCTGGACGTCACCACCCTGATCGTGGACGACCCGGTCAAGCGGGTGGATAACATGACCATGGCCTGGGGGCTGGAAGCGCGGGTGCCGTTCCTCGATCACGAACTGGTGGAACTGGCGATGCAACTGCCGCCGGAGCTGAAAATTGGCGGCGACGGCAAATATGTGTTGAAGAAAATCGCCCGTGGTCTGCTGCCCGATGGGGTGATTGACCGGCCCAAGGGTTATTTCCCGGTACCGGCGCTCAAGTTTGTGCGCGGGCCGTTTCTGGATTTCATGCGCGATATCGTCAACTCGCGCGCCTGCCGGGAGCGCGGCCTGTTCCAGCGCGCCTATCTGGACCGGCTGCTGGCCGAACCCGAGGCGCATTTGACTCGCTTGCTGGGCAGCAAGCTATGGCATGCGGCGCTGCTGGAACTATGGTTGCAATTGAACGTGGACCCGGTTGCGCGGGTCAATGCTTGAGTCTTTCCCATTCGAGGTTAAGCGATGGACGTACTGGAACGCATCAAAGAGCAGGTCGAAAACAATCCGGTGGTGATCTACATGAAGGGCACCCCGGAAATGCCGCGCTGCGGCTTCTCGCAACGCGCTTCCCAAGCGCTCGCCGCCACCAGCCTGCCGTTCGCTTATGTGAACGTGTTGGAAGATCCGGAAATCTTCGACAACCTGCCCCGTTACGCCGACTGGCCGACCTTCCCGCAGATTTACGTCAACGGCGAACTGATCGGCGGCTGCGACATCACCTTGGAACTCTACCAAAGCGGCGAACTGCAAAAACTGATGGAGGATGCGGTCGCCAGGGTTGATTCTTCATCTGCCTGAACGATTTTTGTCCCCACCCACCCGGCTTTTCCCAACAACAGTTGCCAACCCTGAATCGCCCCGCCGGCGCGTTTCCGCCGGCGGTTTTACCCTCTCCACCGCTGCTCGCGAGCGGCGACGATCCCGCGGTCCAGCATCTCAATCCCCTCGGCCGCGCCACCGCCAGTTGCTCATTACCCCCAACACGCCCAGCCCGAGGAACAGCAGCAAGGTCCACTCCGGCATACTCAATCCCAGCAAGGTCCAGTCCACCTTGGCGCACTCGCCGGAGCCGGTCAGCACCTCGCGCACGGTTTCGCTCAGCGGCAGGGTCTCCAGCAGATAATCCAGCCCTGGCCCGCACTGCGGCGCCGCCTCCGGCGGCAGATGCTGCAACCAGACATGCCGGGCGGCGATGCTGGCGCCGACGCCAGCGCTCAGTCCCACCAGCACCCCATACACCTTCGCGCCCCAGTCGCGCGGGTTGTGAATGGTCGCCAGCAAAAACACCACGCCCAGGACCAACAGGGTCAGCCGCTGGAAAATGCACAGCGGGCACGGCTCCAACCCCAGGTAAAACTGGGCGTAGCAGGCAAAACCCAATCCGCCCGCGCAGACCAGAAAACACAAGCCGTTGAACAACCGGCGGGGGTCCAGTCCAAACCGGCCGGGACCGGCAACACCAATCATTTGGGAATCCGACATGGTCGTGAACACTCTGAATTTGAAGACCAACAGGGTCGGCGGGACGCCAGCGCTCCCGGACCATCCGCTGGTTTAGCGATCCGAATGCCCCAGAGACCGATCCGGCGCGACCCGGTCGCGCACCCGCTGCTTGACTTCCGTGGCTTCTGGAAACCGTCCCTCCCACTGGCGCGACCAGACCAACTCCTCGCCGACCCAAACCTCGAACACTCCGCCGGTGCCCGGTTGCAGCGCTACCTCGCCCAGTTCCTCCTCGAACGTAGTCAGCAGTTCCTGCGCCAGCCAAGCGGCCCGCAACAGCCAGCGGCATTGGGTGCAATAGAGGTAACCATTCACTCCCCTCGCCCGCTTGCGGGAGAGGGGTTGGGGGTGAGGGTCGCAGTTTCAAAGACTTACCCCCTCACCCTAGTGGTTCAACCGTTCTCAATTGATGGATAGAGGCGCTTGAGTTTGATGCGGGCATCGGGGGTAGTGAATCGCCAATTGACTGGCCTGGGGTCGGCATTGCGCGCCTGTTCCCAGGCGGCCAC
>JBATNZ010000155.1:0-7422 GCA_049290615.1 Candidatus Contendibacter sp. | reverse complement strand
GCGTTGCCGGCAGGTGTCGATGACGCTGGCCAGCAGGGCGAAGACCCGCGAGCCGGTAGCGGTGCGGGTGCCGTGACTGATCTTGCGAGCGATCACCCAGTGCCGCAGGGCCCGCTCCGCGGCGTTGTTGGTCAGCGGGAGTTCGGGATGGTGCAACACCTGGAAGATCGCGTCCCAGTCGTTGAGCAGTTCCACCGCCAAAGCGTGGGTCTTGGCGTGAGAGTGGCCCTGGTGCTGCTCGCAGGCAGCGCGCAGCTCGGCCAAGAGGTTGGCGTGTTGGGTCGGGAGGTCGGCGGGCGGGCCTTCCCGCGCGGCGTACACCGCCGCCATCAGGGCGTTGAGGGCGTCGCGCACCTGGCGGCCGAAGGCCCGCACGTCGCTCTGGTAGCTCTCCACCAAGCCTTGCGCCTTGCGCAGCAGGTGCGCCCAGCACCGCAGCCGGCGCGGGTAGTGGCGGTAGGAGACCCAGCCGTCGCTCATCAGCCAGCCGGTGAAGCCGTCCAGCACGTTCTCGACCAGCTCCTTGCCCCGGCCGGCGACGTAGTACAGGGTGACGGTGGCGGCGGTGAACACCCACAGCCACAGCGGCTGGCCCTGTTCCGGCCACGAGGTTTCGTCGGCGTGCAGCAGGCCGCTGGCCAGGATCGCGTCGACCAACTCGTCTTCCGCCGGGGCCAGGGCGGCGGCCGCTTCGTGGAGCGTTTGATGGATCGTGCCGATGCTCAGCTCCACCCCCAGCCACTCCCCCAGGAATTCCTGAATCCGCGCCCGCGACAGCCGGAACCGCAGGCTCAGGGCGACGATCAACCCCGCCAAGCCGGGGCCGACCACCCGCCATTCGCTCAGTTCCACCCCGGCCAGCAGCGGATCGACCTCACCCCGGCCCGCTTCGGCCCGGGTGTGGTGCCCGCAGGCGCAGGGCACCGCGTAATAACGGTGGTCCACCACCCACAGCCGGAGGCCCGGGGCGTCCGGTTCCCCGCACCGCAGGTCCACCGCCTGAAACCCGGTGTAGGCCACCGCCCCGACCGGGTCGGTCAGCGCCCGCCCGCAACCGGCGCAGACCTCGGGATAGTGCGCGATCGTCTCGTGCGCCGCGAACTCCTGGGTCCGGCCCACCCCCGGCGCGCCCGGCTGTTTGCCCGCCTTCCGGGCCCCCAGCGCCGGCTTGACCACGGCCGGCGCTACCGTAGCCGGTGGGGTCTTGGCCGGTTCCGCCGCCTCATCGGATTCGGCCACCGTCTCGCCCCGCTCCCACGGCGCCCGACTGCTCGGCGGGCGCGAACTGTTGGTCGGCCCCTGGTTCAACCGCTCCCGCGCCTCCTTGAGGTCCGCCAGCAACCGCACCGACAGCCCACACAACGCCTCCGGGTCCAAGGACCGGAGGTAGGCGTCGTCGATCTGGCGCAGGCTGTGATCGCTCAGGTGCATGGAAGCGGTAAACTCAACTCGTTAACAGGGTTCTCGGTCCCCATCCTGCCCCGGCATATTCAGGGAAGTCAAGGGGGGAGTGAACGGCTGCGCGGCAGGTACCGAGCGGCGTGCAGCCGACCTTCATGTGCTACCTGTGCGGCAAGCTCCCAATCCCCATTGATCTGGTGAAGCAAGGAAGCGGCAAGCGCAACCTGCGGCGCATTTGTCGAACTCGACGCAACAGCCGCCGCAATCTCATTCAGCCAATCTCGCTGATGAAATACAGCCGCTTGATACATTGCGCTCTCGACTAGCTTATGGCGGCTGAACTGCGCCGGCACCTTGCCGATGCCCTCGCGCAGCAGGTCGATGGCCTCGCCCGCCCGGTCGTTCCGCGCCAGCAGTTCCGCGCAGAGCTGGTACAGCGAGAACAGGTTGAACTGCGCCGGCACCTTGCCGAGGCCCTCGCGCAGCAGGTCGATGGCCTCGCCCGCTCGGTCGTTCCGCGCCAGCAGTTCCGCGCAGAGCTGGTACAGCGAGAACACATTCTTTTCTGCGGGGATTAGCACAATTCCTTGGCGGAGAAGCAACAGGGCGTCGTCTAAATGGCCTTCCCGGCTCAGCAGTTCAGCTCCGTATTGATAGAGAGAAAACAGGCTGTCATTCTTGGAAACGGACTCGATGGCCGCGTAGATGGTCTCCACTGCGTCATCGACCTTGCCCAACTGCTCCTCCATCTGAGCGCGAAGGATCCAGGCATGAACAGGAGCGTCAGCACCAGTCGCTCGCTCTGCATGAATCAGTGCTTGGGCCAAATCAGCCGGTTTGCCGCGCTTCTTGAGACACTGGGCGAGATGGAATTCGAGTCCTTTTGCGCCGCCATCCTCAAGTAGGACCGAGAGAACTGCAATACGCTCGTTGAGTTCCTCTTGGTCAGTAGGGACTGGCGACACTGACTTGATTTCGGCCCTCAGGTGGTTGGCAAAGTGATTGACGACTTCGCGGAACTCATTTTTCTGTTCGGCGTGATGTAGATGATAACGAAGTTCTGCGAATGAAGCAGCGAGCTTCACTTGTCCATCGACCATTGTCCGTGCCCGAAAGTGTCGCAGATGATACTTGGCAGCTTTAGAGTGTGCTTGCTTGAAATCGGCGGCGTTTTCTCTTAAATGCGCTAAGCCAATTTCGCGAACAATAGGGTGCAGAGAATGCCATCCCAAGCGCTGGCTCAGCAAGAACCTCGTAACCAGCAGGTGACGGAACGTGCGCCACTCTTTTCTGACTCCACCGCAGATCAACTCAATCGCCGGGCTTTCGAAGTCTTTTCGATGCGCGGCAAGCATCAACAACCGCTTGTGTTGGGGAGGATCAAGATGAGCAATGGTCCGCTCCAAAAGGTCTCGCTCCAGTTTCTCAAGAAAATCCCGAGATACCTCACGATCTTGAATAGCCCAAAATCCGGGATCTCGGCCAACGATTTCATCCAACGGTTCATAGACAAGCGTTGCGACCAAGGTTTCGATGGCTCTTGGATTGCGCCCGAGTACTCGAATAAGGTCCTGCCTCCGCTCAACCGGAACAGCTTCAGATGTTCCCTGTACCTGCAATCGATCAATTAAGAGTTGTTCTGCTTCTTCATCCGATAATTCCGTGAGGGGTTGAATCGCAAAGGCTTCGGACCAGCGTGCTCGCTCGACCAACCGATCACTCAACAGCAATAGCCTGCCGCGCAGAGTGGCTCGATTCCTGAGAAATGAGAGCACTCCTGAGAGAGCGAGATCTAGTTCCCCAGAATCTGGTTTAAACAACCGCTGGGCTTCATCAATAACGATAAGGACAGGGTGTCGTAACGCTTTTTCGAGAGCGTAAGCAAGGTTCGGCTCTGGTTCGTCCAAAAGGGCGACTTCCATTTCTTTCAATCCTTCCTGACCAAGTTTGTCTGCTAAGTCAAAGAGCGTATCAATGATAGAAGGACTGGCACGATCAGCAACCACATCAAGGCAAATATGCCAACCCTGCAAATGCTTTACGTGAGCTAGTATCTCGTCGGCGAGCGCACTCTTTCCTACGCCTGGAAAGCCTTCAAGGAAACAGATTGGTGGACCATCCTTTAACCATGCATTCTTCAGCCAATCGAGAGTCTTTTGACGATTCGCTCCGAAGTGGGTTTTATGCATCTTAAGTAGTCCTTCTATTAACGCAGTGATCGCACATTTATGCGAGGCGACGGTAGCGCGTTGCCGATAACTGTCGCGGAAGGTGGCGATCAGGTTCTCCGGCTTCGAACCGGTGGTACGGTAGGTGGTCTTCTACGCAAACTTCTTATTGTTAGTGTAACACGAAAGCTTCTAAATCGACGCGACAAGGCTTCAGCAGCTTGTGAATTGGTGAGACTTGACCGGCGCGCGGATCACTTCCGACCGGGCTTGGCGGCAGCGTGTAGCGTACCGTCCAGATAAAACCACTGGCCGTTTTCCCGAACGAACCGGCTGGTTTCGTGGAGTCGGTGCGCCTTGCCGCCGACCTTGTAGCGGGCCACGAACTCAACCACGCCGCGCGTGTCGTCAGGACCACCGGCTTCCACGCGGACAATCTTCAAACCCAGCCAGTTGACAGTACCGGCATCGCCGCTCAGGTCGAGCTTTCCGGGTCGCGTGGATTGATGCCAAGTGCGCAGCAGGTACTCTTCCCGAACGAGGACGTAGGCGGAATAGCGCGAACGCATCAGGGCTTCGGGCGTGGCCTGTGGTTGCTCGTGGTCGAGGTAGGGTCCGCAACAGGCGGGATAGGATTGGCCCGAGCCGCAGGGGCAGGCGGTAGCGACGTTCATTCGCTCTCCCCGGACGATCCGACCGGCCGGCGGGTCTGTTTTTTCTCCCCGATCCGCCGCTTTTCATCCATGCGCCGCCGTTTGGCGGCCCGCGACGGTTTGGTCTTGATTCTCGGCTTGGGCGGCGTCGCCGCTTTCTGGATCAGGGCAACCAACCGATCAATCGCATCCTGACGGTTGCGTTCCTGACTGCGGAAGCGCCGGGCGGTGATCAGCAGTTCCCCATCCTGGGTCACGCGACTCCCAGCCAAGGCCAGCAACCGCGCCCGCACCGGCTCCGGTAGCGAGGGCGAACGCGCGACATCGAAGCGCAGTTCCGCCGCCGTCGCCACCTTATTTACATTCTGGCCGCCGGGGCCGGACGCCAGTTTGAACTGAAACTGGAGTTCGTTTTCGTGGATGCTGATGGTGGGCGTGACGTTCATCAACGCTAGATTGCCACTGAATGAGCAGTGCCGGCTTGAATCTGTTGCTCGTGCTGGGATTCCAATACTCCGCTGGCGATCAGCACTTCCCCCAGGCGCCGGTCGCTAAAAATAATGTGCCTGATCAGCCAGAGCTTGAGCGCCTGCAAGCTCAGCATCAGGCTGGCGTTGTCAAACTGGCTCTGGATGCTGAGCAGATCTTCCAACAGTTTGCCATGCTCCTGCTGGTGGATGAGGGCATCCGCATAGCCATACTGGTCCATCAGTCGTTCCTCGGTTTCGAAGTGATAGCGGGTGAAGGCGACCAGTTCATCCAGTAACGCCATGATCCGCTCCTCGACCTGGCCGGTTTTCACGGCGTCGTCAATGCGGTTCAGCAACGTAACCAGCCGGGCGTGCTGGTCGTCGATCACCGGCACTCCAATACAAAGCGCCTCGCTCCACTCCAGGAATACCATTTTTGTGGGTCGGAGGACGTTCAGCGTCGGCTGGTAACAGGTATAGGTATTTTTGCCTCGCGCCTTGCTTTGGTACATGGCGGCGTCGGCACGGCCCAGCAGGGTTTCCATGTCGTCGCCATCCCGAGGCGCGATGCACAAGCCGATGCTGGCCCCAACCCGGCACTCGTGGCCCAACAGCGGAAACGGCTCGGCCAACGCGGCGACGATTTTCCCGGCGACCCGCGGCGCGCTTTCGGCCTCCTGCACGTTTTGCAACAGCAAAACGAACTCATCTCCCCCCATCCGCGCTACGGTGTCGGATTCGCGGACGCAATTGCGCAACCGCTGCCCCACCGCCACCAGCAGGGCATCGCCGGTTTTGTGACCATGGGCATCGTTCACCGCCTTGAAGCCGTCCAGATCCAGCATCAGCAGGGCGAACGGCGTTCCGTTGCGCTTGCTCTGAACCAGCAACTGACAGAAACGGTCGAAAAACAGCGCGCGGTTGGGCAATTCGGTAAGCGGATCGTAGAACGCCAGATAATTCAATTGCTGCTGGGCGCGCTTCTGCTCGGTGATGTCCAGCGCCACCCCGACGATAGCAGGATGTCCTTCGTACTCGACGGCTTCCCCGTTGACCTCCACATCGATCAGGGAACCGTCCTGGCGGATAGCGCCGAAGACATAGCGAATGCCGCCAGTTTCGCTATCGATTCGGCAGAGATTTTCCCGGACTTGCTCCCGGTCGGCCTGGGCCGTCAGATCCAGGGGCCCCAGCCGACCGACGATGTCCTCCACCGCGTAGCCAAAGATTTCGGCGAACTTGGGGTTGACATAGACAAACCGGCCCTCCTGGATGATGTAAATCCCCACCAGCGATTGTTCCACCAGTCCCCGGAATTTGGTTTCGGCAGTCTTGCGCTCCCGCACTTCGCGGCGCAGATCACGGTTGAGGCGGTGGATATGCAGAATAACCACGCCACCCACCAGCACCAGCACCAGCGCCGCCGCCAGACTCCAATAGAGCCAGCGCAAATCCGCCTTCGGATTGGCCTCGTAGAGAAACCCTTTCAGGGATAACGTCCCCGGCAGCATGCCCAGCTCGGCATACGTTTCGGCCATGTGCCGCCAGCGGCCCGGATTCATCTGCCCCAGTTCCACCAACACTGGCAGGATCAAATACTGCATCTGTTCCGCTTCGTAGCGCAGATGCTCGCGACTGTGGCGCTGGCTGTACTGGGCCAAAATCAGCTCGATGATCTCCTCGGGATGCTCCATCGCGTAGCGCCAACCGCGCAGGCTGGCGGCGAGAAAGGCATCGACCCGCCGCGGGTGCGCCTCGATTTGCGCCTCGGTGGTGAACAGGTTGTCGCCGTAGAAGTCGATGCCGGCGGCGCGGGGAGAGAAGATCAGATAGTCAAGACCGGCCTGCCGCGCGGCGAACGGCTGATCGGTCACATAAGCCGAGATCGCGTCGACCCGACCGTCGACCAGCGCCGCCACATCGAGGTTGTATGGCATGATGCCAAGGCGTTCCAAAGTAATCCCCTCGCGCCGCAGATAGGCCAGCAGTTCGGCGGAACCTGGTTCGATATGCACCTGCTTGCCGTTCAGATCGTGAACGTGGTTCAGATCCGGACCGCGCCGCGCCAGCAGCATTTGGGGCGAATGCTGAAAGATGACCGCCAGCACCACCACCGGCTCGCCGCGCGCCCGCAGCAGCAGCAGGTTTGATGCGCCGACGCCAAAATCGGCCTTGCCGTTCAACACCATATCCACCGGATCCTGGCCGGTTTGCGCCTCGATAATTTTCACCTCCAGGCCGGCTTCGCGGTAGTAACCTTGGGCTAGCGCGGCGTAATAGCCGGCGAACTGGAATTGGTGTTTCCATTTCAGTTGCAACGTAACCGGCTCCAACGGCGCGGCATGGGCCAGCGGCCACCCAGCCAGCGCAATCACCAGCAGCGGCCAGCCCGATGCGCCCCAGCCACGCCGGCTTGTCCCGCCGCAATTTCCCTCCCGATCACCCCTCTCCCCCTTGGACACGCCACGGGCGCTCGTGGGACATGCACCAAGCAGGGCGCGCATTAAACGGAAGGGCTTGCGGGTCACGGACGGATCCTCCGGAGCGGGAGGCGGCGCGGCCCAACGGATTTCCGCCGGCATCAACGCACCGCGATTGTCTTACCTATTCTAGAATGTTTGCTTGCCAAGCTGGCAACCCTATCGGGGGCCAGTTGAAATCCACGCTACGCCACGGACCGTCACCCATGCCCGCCGATCATGATGGATTGCCTCCCAACGCCGAATCGGC
>JBATNZ010000154.1:0-12924 GCA_049290615.1 Candidatus Contendibacter sp. | reverse complement strand
CTCGTCTTTCGCCGTTTACTTGAACAGATCGCCGTGACCGACCAGGTGCCCGAGAAAAATCTCATCCATGGTTACGATTGGCGGCTACACAAGATGTAGGGTAGGAGGAGGTAACCGCCCACCCCCTTTCGCCAAAATGAGAGGCGTTTTTGTACAGCCTCTTGTGAGCTAACTCGTTGAAAAGATGCCCTCACCCCTGCCCCTCTCCCGCTTGCGGGCGAGGGGTTCTTGTACAGTCTCTGAGAATTGCTGGCGGGGCGGGCTCGGCCTTGCGGCTCAACCCCAAAACTCGCTATAATTTAGTGTTTTAGTAGCCCGCTAGGGACTCATGCCCACGCGCCACTCAGGCGCGGATCGGTCCACCGTACTGTGAAGGTTTCGGCATTCATGAAGAAAGACATCCATCCCGCCTACCGCGAAGTCGTGTTTCAGGACATCTCCACCGACTTCTCGTTCCTCACCCGGTCCACGATTTCCACCAGGGAAACCATCCAGTGGACCGATGGCAAGAACTATCCCTTGGTAAAAGTGGAAGTGTCCAGCCACTCGCACCCCTTCTACACCGGCAAACAAAAGATCGTGGACACCGCTGGCCGTGTGGACCGCTTCCGCCGCAAGTACGGCCTATCCTGAACCCTCCCGGCCCCACCGCCCAAAGGCATCCCAAAACGATGCCTTTTCTTTTGCCCGTCGTTCACACCCCGCGAGGATTTTGCGGCAACGCGGCATCTTAAGGTATGATTCCCGCTGCCCTGAAAATGGCGCATAAGACGCTGATAAACGCCGGAATGCCGCTGCAGCGACGAAAAAACAGGACAGCGGTTCGCCAATCGACCCACTTTGGAGGCTACACAATGACAACGATCACCCTTAAGGATGATGTCAACGGAAAAACGGTGCAAATGCCGGTGCTGGAGCCGACCTACGGTGCCCCGGTGGTGGATATTGGCAGACTGGCCAAGGAGTTCGGCTATTTCACCTACGACCCCGGTTTCATGTCCACCGCCAGTTGCCAGAGTACGATCACTTACCTGGACGGCGACAAGGGCGAATTGCTGTACCGCGGCCATCCGATCGAGCAATTGGCCGAGCAATGCAACTTCCTGGAAGTTTGTTATTTACTGCTTTACGGAGAGCTGCCCAACATCGAAAAGAAGCAGATTTTCGAGACCAGCATCGCCCGGCACAACCGGATTCGCGAGAATCTTCGCCGCTTTTTGCACGGTTTCAACCACGATGCCCATCCGATGGCGATGATGATGGCCGTGGTGAGTTCGCTATCGGCATTCTTCCATGATCGGCTCAATATTCAGGATTTCGAAGACCGCATGGTCACCGCTCGCCGGCTGATCGCTAAAATGCCGACCATCGCCGCCGCATGTTACAAACACAGCATCGGCGACCCCGCCATCTATCCCCGCGACGACCTGAGCTACACTGGCAATCTGCTTAACATGATGTTTAGCCTCCCCGGCAAGCGCTATGAGGTGAATCCAGTGGCCGAGCAGGCGCTGGATGTGCTGTTTACCCTGCATGCCGACCACGAGCAGAACGCTTCCACTTCCACCGTGCGGCTGGCCGGTTCCTCGGGCACCAACCCCTACGCCGCAATCGCGGCAGGTATCGCCTGCCTGTGGGGACCGGCGCACGGGGGCGCCAATGAAGCCGTAATCCGGATGCTCGACCGGATCGGCAATACGTCGAACATCGACAGCTTTATCGCCAAGGTCAAGGATAAGAACAGCGACGTGCGATTGATGGGTTTTGGCCACCGGGTTTACAAGAGCTTCGATCCCCGCGCCAAGATCATCAAGGGCATCTGTCACCAGGTGTTGGAGACCATGGGACCCGACCCACGCCTGGATCTGGCGATGCGCCTGGAAGAGATCGCCCTGAACGATCACTACTTCGTCGAGCGCAAGTTGTATCCGAACGTGGACTTCTACTCCGGCATCATCTACAGCGCGCTGAAGATCCCGGTTGAGATGTTCACGGTGATGTTTGCCATCGCCCGTACCGCTGGTTGGATCAGTCACTGGATCGAAATGATTACCGACAAGGAGCAGAAGATCGGGCGGCCACGCCAACTCTATGTGGGTGAAGCGCGTCGTAATGTTCCAGCGTTGAACGAGCGTAAATAAGCGCCGTTAGCAGCCCAACAAAAAAGGCGATTCTCCGAATCGCCTTTTTTGTTGGGTTTGGTCTTGGCCGTGTTTCAAGCCATTCCCAGCTTCACCGCTTAGCCTTTTGGAGCTTAGCCGCCGCCAATTCGGTGCGGACCACGACTTTGGTGGTCTCCCGCTTCTCCAGCTTGGCCGGTGCGCCGGTTGCCGGCTTGATAGTCGCCTTGCCAGGCGGCGGGACGGCTGGTTTGGCAACCCTGCCAGACGCTCTCATGGGCTTGATCGTGGCTACGGCGGCCAGCATGAGCGGCTTGGCTGGCTTGGCTGGCTTGGCTGCCGCCACTGGCTTGGCCGCCGCATGGATCTCGACGCTCTTCCGGGTACGAGCGGCAATCATCGGTTTGGCCGGTATCGTCGATCTGACAACCTGGGGTTTCCGTTGCTGATCCGGCGCCGTTGGCCGAACCACCGCCACGCGCGCCACGACCGGTGCCGGACGAACCATCAACTCGCGCTCATCCTCATCCGGCTCGCGCTGAACCAGAACCGGCAGCGCGGGCGGCGGTGACGCCAAGCCATAGCGGGCAAAACCATAATCAAGCAGGGTGCGGGCGTCATGCCACAAGGCGCCGCTGTTGGGGCTATTGAGAATGGCCACGATCAAACGGACCCCACCGCGACTTACCTCGCCGACGAAGCAACGCCGGGCCTTGAGCGTAAAACCGGTCTTGCCACCGAGTGTTCCTTCGTAAGAACCCAGCAACCGGTTATGGTTAACCACTGGAACCATTCGCCAGTCGCCGTACAGGCTCTGGCCCGATTCGATCCGCAAGGCCGCGTTGCGGGTGCGTACGATGTCCGCGAACATCGGATGGTTGATCGCTTGGCGGAAAATCAACGCCAGATCGTAGGCGGTCGTGTAATGATCATCGTTCGGCAGGCCATGCGGGTTCATGAAATGACTGTCACGCGCGCCGATCTGCCAGGCCTTGGCGTTCATCAGTTCGGCAAACCCGGCAACCGAGCCGCCCGCCGCTTCGGCCAGAGTCTCGGCGGCGTCGTTGCCCGATTTCAGCATTAGCCCGTACAGCAGATCCTGCGTCAAGGCGGATTCGCCGGCCCGTAGCCCGATGCGGCTCGGAGGCGCACTGGCCGCTTGTGGGCTGACCAGCACCCGGACATTCGGATCGAGGCGTTCCAGCGCCACCAGCGCGGTGAGTACCTTGGTGGTGCTGGCGGGCGGCAGGCGCAAATGCGATTCCTTGGCGAACAGGACTTCGCCCGTGGTCGGGTTCATCAGCACCGCGGAGAGAGCCGCGACCTTCGGCTGCGAGGAAAATTCCCCCCCGTCCTGTCCCAGCGCGGGTCCGGCCACGATCCCTAGAACCAGAACCAGCATCCTGGGGTAGGGTCGTCCGTTGCGGAACGCATCAAGAAATAACTGTAAAAACATTCTGTTGACCTCATCGCCATCTTGAGTTCGGACTGGGCCACCCAACGTATGCGGCGGTAGCAACTTCGTCGCTTGGTTCGCGCCGAAAACGCGATAATCTATTTTGGGTGAAAATACGCCGGCCGGCTAGGGTACGGCACGCAAGAAATCCATCGGCCAAGCCCGCGCCCGACCAGCGACGCCTCGCGAACGTGGAACTGTTCGTTCGCCGTGGTCACACCGTGCGAACAGGATATCCCAGACTTGATGCCCCAGGCGCCAACCGCGCTGCTCGAATTTGGTTGGAGGCCGATACGCGGGACGTGGCGCGAAGCCATTCCCGGTCGCCTGGTTCATCAACTCGGGAGTTGCGTTCAGCAGGTTCAGAATCGAACGAGCATAGTCCTCGCAATCCGTGGCGATATGCAATTGTCCCTCTGACTTGAGTTTGCGGACCAGCAACGTAACAAAGGGGGTTTGAATCAGGCGACGTTTGTGATGCCGCGCCTTGGACCAAGGATCGGGAAAGAAAATCTGTACGCGATCCAGGCATCCCTCCGGCATCTGCCGTTCCAATACCTCCACGGCATCGGCACACATAACCCGAAGATTGATTAACGCCAACGCCTCCGCGCGCAGGAGCAAATGCCCGATTCCCGGGCGATGGACTTCCATGCCCAGATAATTCACGGCCTTATCAGCGCTAGCCATGGTCGCCAACGATTCGCCGTCGCCAAAACCAATCTCCAGCACCAGCGGCGCGCGGCGGCCAAAGAGAACCATCGGATCCAATGGCGCGGCGCCGGCATCGACCCCAAAGCGTTGCCACAATGCTGTCAACGCCCGGTGCTGGGCGCGGGTCATGCGGCCTTCGCGGCGAACGAAACTGCGAATTCGGTTCGGCGAATGGCCGACGGCGCTTGGATCATCCGCTCCGAACTGGATTCCCGAGCTCTGTTGCATAGTGTTAGTTGGATTCATGGCGCTTCACGATTACCGCGACAATCTCATTCTTGGAAGACCCAAAAATGGGTTTTCAGAATATACCTGTCTAATCGAACAGATTATCAAAATCATTGCGGAAATAAAAAAATGTTTTACAATAATCTCGTGATCCAAATCACGGATTCCCTATAACTCACAAAGCGACGGTAAACACACAATCATGAATGACATTGACGACCTCATCGAAGCCTCGTCCATCGAGCAACTCAAGGCAATCATCGAAAAAGCCCAAGACGCAATCGAACAAAAGAAGGGCGGCGAAATCGAGGCCATCCGCAAGCAGATGGTCGAGATGTCGAAAAGGGTCGATATGGCGCCGGAAGACGTTCTTAACTATTCCGGCCGTAAACGGAGACCCGGCAAGCCGAAGTACCGCAATCCCAACGATCCCGAAAAAACCTGGACGGGTCGCGGTAAACCGCCGCGCTGGCTGAAGGAAATGGCGGATCCCGATAGCTGCCGGATTCCGGAGTGATCCCGATTGTCACCTGGACAGGGTTGCCGCGGTTCGCGGCCATCCACCTTGCAACGGTCCTACTTTATCGCTAACATTTAAATTTGGCCAGTTCGCCGCGCTTTAAACGACGGCGCGCGCGGAATCCCGTGGCGGGTGTAGTTCAATGGTAGAACCTCAGCTTCCCAAGCTGATGGCGTGGGTTCGATTCCCATCACCCGCTCCAAGACATCAGGGTTGCGCTATACGGCGTAACCCTTTTTTGTGACCGTGGTCTTCCACAGCGCGCCAAAGTCGCCGCGCCGCCGGCCGGACTCATCCCAACATCCCAGCGAGAATCCCCGCCATGATTCATGTCGCGATCGCCGGCGCGGCCGGCCGCATGGGCCGCCATCTGCTCGAAGCCTGCCATCAGGTCGAGGGTATGCGCTGTACCGTAGCCTCGGAACATCCCGACTGCCCCTTTATCGGCGCCGACGCGGGCGAACTCGCGGGTATCGGGCGGCTGAACATACCAATCACCGCTGATCTGGCGCCGCTGATCGAGCGCTTCGACGTGCTCATTGATTTCACCCGTCCAGCAGCAACCCTGGCGCATCTGGCCCTCTGTCAAACCGCCGGCAAGGCGATGGTCATCGGCACCACCGGCCTGTCCACCGATCAGAAGACCGCCATCGCCCACGCCGCCGAGACGATTCCCATCGTGTTCGCGCCGAACATGAGCGTCGGCGTCAATCTCTGCTTCAAGCTGCTGGAACTGGCGGCGCGGGTGCTGGGCGATGGCGTGGACATCGAAATCATCGAGGCCCACCACCGCCACAAGGTGGATGCCCCCTCTGGTACCGCCTTGGCCATGGGGCAGGTGATCGCCAGAACGCTGGACCGCGATCTGGAGCAATGCGCCGTGTATGACCGGCAGGGCGTCACCGGCGAGCGCGACTCCACCGCCATCGGCTTCGCCACCATCCGGGCCGGCGATATCGTCGGCGAACACACCGTACTGTTCGCCGACGTCGGCGAGCGCATTGAGATTACCCACCGCGCCTCCAGCCGGATGACCTTCGCCAAGGGCGCGGTACGAGCCGCCGCCTGGCTGGCCGGGCGCGGCCCCGGCCTGTTCGACATGCGGGACGTGCTTCACCTGCGCTAAATCTCGGCCGCTGGCCGCATTGCCGCTAGAGCGGCGCGGCGTGATTTGATAGACTCCATGCCAATTTCGGCATTTTTATGCACCGCACTCCCGGAGCGGCCTTTGCGCCGCTCTTTTATTGCGCGTGTTCATTCTGGAGGCTTCCTTGAGGAAACCCGCGCTTCTGGCCCTGGAAGACGGCAGCCTGTTCCGGGGCGAATCCATCGGTGCTGATGGTCACGCCCAAGGCGAGGTCGTTTTCAATACCTCGATCACGGGCTATCAGGAAATCCTGAGCGACCCGTCCTATTGCCAACAGATCATCACCCTGACCTACCCGCATATCGGCAATGTTGGAACCAACCAGGGTGACGAGGAAGCGACCCACATCCACGCCAGCGGCTTGGTGGTGCGGGATTGTCCACGCCTCGCCAGCAACTGGCGCAACCAGCAGCCTCTGGACCGCTACCTGCGCGAGCGTGACGTGGTGGCCATCGCTGACATTGATACTCGCCGGCTGACCCGGCTGCTACGGGAAAAGGGCGCGCAAAACGGTTGCCTGATGGCCGGCGACTATCTCGACGTGGAACTCGCGCTGCGGTTGGCCCGCGCATTTCCGGGCCTGAAGGGTATGGATTTGGCCCGGGTGGTCAGTGTCTCCGCGCCCTACACATGGAGCGAAGGCGTCTGGCAACTGGCCGGCAACAACTTTCCGACGGTGCGCGACACCGGCTACCATGTGGTCGCCTACGATTATGGGGTCAAACGCAACATCCTGCGGATGCTGGCCGACCGCGGCTGCCGGATCACCGTGGTTCCGGCGCGAACGCCCGCCCGCGAGGTCATGGCCTTGCGGCCTGACGGGGTGTTCCTGTCCAACGGCCCCGGCGATCCCGAACCCTGTGACTATGCCATCGCCGCCATCCGCGAGTTGCTGGACGCCGACGTTCCGCTGTTCGGCATTTGTCTCGGCCACCAGTTGCTGGGTCTGGCCAGCGGGGCGCGCACCGTCAAGATGAAATTTGGCCATCATGGCGGCAACCATCCGGTGCTGGACCTCGACAGCGGCCGGGTGATGATCAGCAGTCAGAATCACGGTTTTGCGGTGAACGAGGCCACGCTGCCGGCCACCCTGCGTCCCACTCACCGCTCGCTGTTCGACGGCTCGCTGCAAGGCATCGCCCGCGTCGACCGGCCAGCCTTCAGTTTCCAGGGCCATCCCGAAGCCAGCCCCGGCCCGCACGACGTGGCGCCGCTGTTCGACCGGTTCATCGCCCTCATGGCGACATGCGCCATCCGTTCCTAGCGCCACATCCGGTTTTTTCGCCCCACTCGCACGCGGTTGTTCGCCGCAGGTAGAGCTATGCCCAAGCGTATCGATTTGCACAGCATTCTGATCATCGGCGCCGGTCCCATCGTGATCGGCCAGGCCTGCGAATTCGACTATTCGGGCGCGCAAGCCTGCAAGGCGCTGCGGGAGGAGGGCTACCGGGTGGTCCTGGTGAATTCCAACCCGGCCACCATCATGACCGACCCCAACATGGCCGATGCCGTGTACATCGAGCCGGTCCACTGGCGGACGGTGGCCCACATCATCGCCCGCGAGCGCCCCGATGCCCTGCTGCCAACCATGGGTGGTCAGACCGCGCTGAACTGCGCGCTCGATCTGGTCCGCCACGGCGTGCTGGAGCAGTATGGGGTGGAAATGATCGGCGCTTCGCCCGAGGCTATCGACATGGCCGAGGACCGCGACCACTTCCGCCAGGCGATGCGCGAGATCGGCCTGAAAACGCCGCGTTCGGTGATTGCCCACAGCTTGGAAGAGGCACTGGCCCAACATCATGAAATCGGGTTTCCGACCATCATTCGCCCGTCCTTTACCCTGGGTGGCAGCGGCGGCGGCATCGCCTATAACCGCGAGGAACTGGTGGAGATCCTCGAACGTGGTCTCGATCTCTCCCCCACCAGCGAAGTGTTGCTGGAAGAATCGGTGCTGGGCTGGAAGGAGTTCGAGATGGAGGTGGTGCGGGATCGCGCCGACAACTGCATCATCGTCTGCTCGATTGAGAACCTCGACCCAATGGGGGTACACACCGGCGATTCCATCACCATCGCTCCGGCGCAAACTCTGACCGACAAGGAATACCAGATCATGCGCGACGCCTCGTTGGCGGTGCTGCGTAAGATCGGTGTCGATACCGGCGGATCTAACGTCCAGTTCGCCATTAACCCCGACGATGGACGGATGGTCATCATCGAGATGAACCCGCGGGTGTCCCGTTCCTCGGCGCTGGCCTCCAAGGCCACCGGCTTCCCCATCGCCAAGGTCGCGGCCAAGCTGGCGGTCGGCTACACCTTGGACGAACTGCGCAACGAAATCACCGGCGGCCGCACCCCGGCCTCGTTCGAGCCGAGCATCGACTATGTCGTGACCAAGGTGCCGCGCTTCAACTTCGAGAAATTCCCCCAAGCCGACCCCCGGCTGACCACCCAGATGAAATCGGTCGGCGAAGTGATGGCCATCGGTCGCACCTTCCAGGAGTCGGTGCAGAAAGCCTTGCGCGGGCTGGAAACTGGTGTCGATGGTTTCAACGAAGTTCTCGATCAGCGGCGCTCGGACCCGCACACCGTACTCAAGCACGAGTTGGGTGTACCCGGCCCGCAACGGATCTGGTTTGTCGCCGAGGCGTTTCGACTGGGTTATTCAGTCGAAACCCTGTACGAACTGACCAAAATCGACCCCTGGTTCCTGGTGCAGATCGAGGAACTGGCGCAAATCGCCGGCGAGGCGCGCACCCAGGGCCCGGCGGCGCTGCGCGACCGGGAACGGCTGTATTTCCTCAAGCGCAAGGGCTTTTCCGACAGCCGGCTGGCGACCCTGACCGGCGCCACCGAGGATGATATCCGCCGGCTGCGGGATGAACTCGACGTGCATCCGGTCTACAAGCGGGTGGATTCCTGCGCCGCTGAGTTTGCCACCGGCACCGCCTATCTGTACTCGACCTACGAGGAAGAGTGCGAGGCCGAACCCAGCGATCGTGCCAAGATCATGGTCTTGGGCGGCGGCCCGAACCGCATCGGCCAGGGCATCGAATTCGACTACTGCTGCGTCCACGCCGCGCTCGCCCTGCGCGAGGACGGTTACGAGACCATCATGGTCAACTGCAACCCGGAAACGGTGTCCACCGATTTCGACACTTCCGACCGGCTGTACTTCGAGCCACTGACCTTGGAGGACGTGCTGGAAGTCGTCCGCAAGGAGCAGCCCCAGGGCGTGATCGTCCAGTACGGCGGTCAGACGCCGCTCAAGCTGGCCCGCCCGCTGGAAACCAACGGTGTACCGATTATCGGCACTAGCCCGGACGCGATTGACCAGGCCGAGGACCGCGAGCGCTTCCAGCAGATGATCCGCCGGCTTGGGCTGCTGCAACCGCCCAACCGCACCGCCCGCGAACCCGAGGAGGCGGTGCGATTGGCGCGGGAAATCGGCTATCCGCTGGTGGTGCGGCCATCGTATGTGCTGGGCGGACGGGCCATGGAAATCGTCCATCAGGAAGAGGATCTGCGCCGCTACATGCGGGACGCCGTGCAGGTCTCCAACGACTCGCCGGTGTTGCTGGACCGTTTCCTCAATGACGCCGTCGAGGTGGATGTGGACGCCCTCTGCGACGGGCGCGAAGTCATCATCGGTGGCATCATGGAACACATTGAGGAAGCCGGCGTCCATTCCGGCGATTCCGCCTGCTCGCTGCCGCCCTACTCGCTCGATCCGGCGGTTCAGGATCGGTTGCGCAACCAGGTGCGGGCGATGGCGCTGGAGCTGGGCGTGATTGGCCTGATGAATACCCAGTTCGCCATTCAAGGCGACGATATTTACGTGCTCGAAGTCAACCCGCGCGCCTCCCGCACCGTCCCCTATGTCTCTAAGGCCACTGGCCGGCCGCTGGCCAAGATCGCCGCCCGCTGCATGGTTGGGCACAGTCTGGCCGCGCAGGGCATATTCGGTGAGGTAATTCCGGCCTATTATTGCGTCAAGGAAGCAGTGTTCCCCTTCGTCAAATTCCCTGGCGTGGACCCGCTGCTGGGGCCGGAAATGAAATCCACCGGCGAGGTGATGGGGGTCGGGCGTTCTTTCGGCGAGGCGTTCGCCAAGGCTCAGCTCGGCGCGGGAGATCAGTTGCCGCGCGGCGGTCGAGCCTTCCTCAGTGTGCGCGACACCGACAAGGCCAGATCCGTGGAGATTGCCCACGAACTGGAACGGCTGGGTTTCAAATTGATGGCGACCAAAGGAACGGCGGAGGCGTTACGGAGGCACGGCATCGACTGCGAAACCGTACATAAGGTCGGTGAAGGCCGGCCGCATATTGTGGACCTGATCAAGAACGACCAGATTGCGTTGATCGTCAACACCACCGAGGGCAAACAAGCCATCGCTGATTCCTTTTCCATTCGCCGCGAGGCCTTAATGTATAAGGTAAGCTACACTACCACGCTCGCCGCCGCGCGGGCCACCTGCCAGGCCCTGCGCGAACTCGACAACGCAACCGTCAACTGCCTTCAGGACTTGCACCGGGAACTGCACGCATGACCCAGAAAGTACCAATGACCGTCGCCGGCGCGGCCAGGCTCCGCGCGGAACTTCAGGAACTCAAGACGGTGGCGCGACCACGGGTCATCGTCGCCATCGCCGAGGCCCGCGCCCACGGCGATTTAAAGGAGAACGCTGAATATCACGCCGCCCGTGACCAGCAGAGCTTCATCGAGGGCCGTATCGCCGACATCGAATCCAAGCTGGCCCGCGCTCAGATTATCGACGTGACTACGCTGCCGATTTCGGACAAGGTCGTGTTCGGCTCCACGGTATTGTTGCGCGAGGAAGAGAGCGGGGGGGAACGGCGCTATCAGATCGTCGGTGAGGATGAGGCCGATATCAAGGACAGCAAGATTTCTTTCAGTTCGCCGATTGCCCGGGCGTTGATCGGCAAATTCGCCGACGATATCGTCGATGTCCAAACGCCGGGCGGCATCAAAACCTACGAGATCATCGAGGTGCAATACCTTTGATTTTCGATCTGCCACCGGCTGCGTCCGGCGGCAACGACCGCCGGCACCTGGCGGTCATCAAGCGCCAAGGACGTTGCAAAGCCTGATTGTCCAACGCCCGCCCAGCTACGGCTTGAACGGTGGCAACCCACCCATCGGCAACTTGCCCTGCAAGCCGCGCAGCATCTTCATCATGCCGCCGCCCTTCATCTTCTTCATCATCCTCTGGGCCTGATCGAACTGCTTGAGCAGCCGGTTCACATCCTGAATCTGGGCGCCGGAACCGCCGGCGATGCGGCGCTTGCGCGAACCCTTGATGATGTCGGGAAATCGACGCTCCTGCGGGGTCATGGAGTTGATGATGGCGATCAGCCGTTTGACCTCCCGGTCCGACGCCTGATCCTTGAGTGCCCCCGCCGCCGCATCAAAGCCTGGCATCTTGTCCAGCAGGCTGGCGATGCCGCCCATTTGCATCATCTGCTCCATCTGCTCGCGGAAATCCTCCAGATCGAAGCCCTTGCCCTTCTGGACCTTCCGGGCCAGCTTGAGCGCCTTCTCCTTGTCAACCTTATGCTCCATCTCCTCGACCAGACTCAACACATCGCCCATGCCGAGAATGCGGGAGACCACCCGGTCGGGAAAGAACGGCTCCAGCGCGGCGGTCTTCTCGCCGACGCCCAGGAACTTGATCGGTTTGCCGGTGACTTGGCGGATGGACAGCGCTGCGCCGCCGCGGGCATCGCCATCGGCCTTGGTCAGCACCACCCCGGTCAACGGCAGGGCGGCGTTGAAGGCCTGGGCGGTGTTGGCGGCATCTTGACCGGTCATGCTGTCCACCACGAACAGGGTCTCGATGGGATCGAGCACGGCGTGCAGCCGCTGGATTTCCACCATCATGTCCTGATCCACATGCAGGCGGCCAGCGGTATCCACGATCAGCACGTCCAACCCGTGGCGGCGGGCATAATCCAGCGCCTGGCGGGCGATGGTTTCCGGTTCCTGTCCGGCGTCGCTGGGGAAGAATTCCGCGCCGACCTCGCCGGCCAGCTTGCGCAACTGCTCGATGGCGGCCGGCCGGTATACGTCGCAGCTCGCCACCAGGACTTTCTTGTGCTGGCGCTCCTTGAGCCAGCGGGCCAGTTTGGCGACGCTGGTGGTCTTGCCGGAACCCTGCAAGCCCGCCATGAGCACCACCGCCGGCGGCTGGACCCGCAGGTTCAATTCGGCGTTGGCCTCGCCCATGACCCGGATCAGTTCCTCGTTCACGATCTTGATCAGCACCTGGCCGGGCGTCAGGCTGAGCAAAACCTCTTCGCCCACCGCCCGCTCGCGCACCCGGGCGATGAACTCCCGCACCACCGGCAGCGCCACATCGGCTTCCAGCAGCGCCATGCGCACCTCGCGCAGGGCGTCCTTGATATTGTCATCGGTCAGGCGACCCTGGCCGCGCAGATTCTTGACGGTGCGCAACAGGCGCTCGCTGAGATTTTCAAACATGCGGATCAACCTTCACTTCAGTCGGAATGGACGGGATTATAGGGGCATCGGGTACTTGGCGGCGAACTGGGAACGGTGGCCCCGCTTCAAGCCGAAGGCGTTCCATGCCATTATCATTTTGTTCCCCTCACCCCCGACCCCTCTCCCGCAAGGGGAGAGGGGAGCAAGGAACTATCCATGAACGCGATCAGCGGCGGCCTGGCCGTCCTGCTCTATCTGCTCGCCGGTGGCTGGCTCGCCG
>JBATNZ010000153.1:0-8782 GCA_049290615.1 Candidatus Contendibacter sp. | reverse complement strand
GGGGGCGCTAGGCAAGGAGTGGGTCAGCGCTCGATATGACTGTTTATAGGGGGGTTTTCGTATGACCGCGCCATCGGAAGAAACCCGCGCCCAGCCGGTCGAGGTGACCTGTCCGGGCTGTTTTCACCCGCGCGAATGGGACGTGGCCGGCGTGTGCCCGATTTGCCATTACCGCGCCGGCCTGGAGGGCCGTTCCGGGGCGCTGCTGCCGGTCGGGACCCAATTGAAGGGCTACGTGGTCGGGGAAAAGCTGGGCCAGGGCGGGTTCGGGATCACCTATCGCGGCTTCGACGTCACCTTGAAGATGAAGGTGGCGATCAAGGAATACTATCCGAGCGAGCTGGTCGGGCGCTCCACCGACCGCAAGACGGTGGTGCTCAATACTCACGATCACGAAGACCTGTTCCACTACGGCTTGAGAACCTTCCTGCAGGAAGCGCAAACGGTGGCGCAGTTGCGCCATCCGCATCTGGTGCGGGTGCTGAACTTCTTCGAGCTGAACGACACAGCCTATCTGGTGATGGACTACTACGAAGGCGAGGATCTGGCGCGGCATCTGAAACCGCCCAAAGGTCTGGGCGGCCAGCCGATGCCGTGGCGGCGGGCGCTCAAGCTGTTGTTGCCGGTGCTGGACGGGTTGCGGAAAGTGCATCAGGCCGGGTTCATGCACCGGGACTTCAAGCCGGGCAACCTGTACCTGACCCAGGACGACGACCTGATTCTGCTGGATTTCGGCTCAGCGCGGCAGGTGACCGGTACGCATACCCGCAGTCTGCTGATCTTTTCCGAAGGCTACGCCCCCTACGAACAATACCTGCAAGGCCATCTGAACCGGCAGGGACCGTGGACCGATGTCTACGGCGCGGCGGCGACGCTGTACTTCATGCTGACCGCGCGGCGGTTGCCCTCGGCGCCGGACCGAAGGGACAGCAGCCGACTCCAGCAACCGGATTTGCTCAAGCCAGCCCGGCATTGGGTTCCCGACGTGCCGGAGGCGCTGGACGCCGCGCTGCTGCGGGCCTTGGCGGTGGAGCCGGAACAGCGGCTGCAATCCATAGCGGAGTTCAAGCGGCAACTGGAAGCTGTGTTGACGGAGGAGGAACCAACCCGCCCCAAACCGCCACCCCAGCCAAAGGTAGATCCAACCCCGCTGCCCCGGCCCAAAGCCGCTTCGAACCCGCCGATCCAGCCGGAACCGGTTTCGGCATCGTCCGCGAAGCCCGCGCGCCCGACCGCGCCGCCCAAAGCTACCGGGACGGCAAAACCGTCGGCGACGCCAAAGTCGCGGAGGACGGTGGTGGCGATTGCGGTGATCGGGCTGATGGCGCCAGGCGGCTGGTGGCTTTGGATGGAGTTTAGAGTGGCGCCGAAGTCGCCCGCCACGCCGGTGGTGGTCGCACCGCCTGTGGTCACCCCCCCGGTCACGGAGTCGCCGCCGCCAGTCGCGGAGCCGCGCGCTTATCTGACGGTCCGGGCAGATCCGGCGACCGCTCAAATCCAAATTATGAATATCGGCTCAGGCTATCGGGACGGGATCGAATTAACGCCGGGCGACTTCGATCTGGAAGTGAGCGCCCCCGGCTACCAAACCTACCGGGGGTGGCGCACGCTGGTGGCGGGTGTGCAAGAAATAGCGGTCGTGCTACAACCGAACCCGCCCGTCTCCCCACCCGTTGCGCCGGTTGCGCCGCCGGTGATCGAACCGGTCGCGCCCGCCGCGCCGGCGCCGAGTCCGGATGATATCGCCCGCCAGCAGCAGCTCGATCTCCAGTTGCAGGTAGCCAAGGAATTGCTGGAAGCGCGCAAGATTCTGGCAGCCCGGCGGGCGCTGGACGATGCCAAGCCCCTGGATCGGGAGGGGCGGGTGGAGGCGTTCCGGCGGGAACAGACCACGACCATGCAGGCAACCGCGCTAGTCTTTCTGGATCAGGGCCAACGGACGCTGGCCGAGCGGGTGTTGAACGATCTGAAGCAGTGGGACCCACAAAGTCCCGAATACCAGGCGCTGCGCGAACGGCTGGCGCGCCGGCGATAAAACACCGTTGAAGAAGATAAGGTGACGACGATGCGAAGCGGGTGGAGTTGGATTGGATGGGGAATCGTATTGGGGCTGATGGGTTCGCCGGTTTGGGGCGCGGAACCGGACCCGGAGGCGGTGCGTCGGCTGAAGGAAAAGTACGAGCGGGATTTTGCGGAGGAGGCCTCGAAGAAAGCGCCTGCGCCTAAACCCCGACCGAAAGTGGAACCAGCGCCCAAACCCAAGCCTCAGCCGAAGCCCGCGCCGACTGTGGATTATGACCATGAGGCCTGGAAAGCGGCGGCGGAATGCGGGACGACGGCGTGTTTTGAGGCGTATCTGGAGGAGTACCCGAAGGGTCGGTACGCGCGGATGGCCAGGGCGCGGTTGAAATCGGCGTCGGAACCCCCGACACCTAAACTGGAAGATATTATGTACAAGTGTTATCTAGATGATGGAACGACCTTTTATCGCACTAAGCCATGCAACGAGTAGGTAAAGGCTTTCTGGTCTGGCTCTAACGCTCCAGCATTCATCTGGCTCCCACGCTGGAACATGGGAACCAGCAAGGCGCATTCTGTGGAATCAGACGGGCGAGCGCCGCCGGGGCGTCTTGGGGAACACTTCGTCGAGAGCAGTCGCTGTCAACAGCTGCAGGCTCCACGTCCGCAAGTCTGCTTCATCGGCCTCGGCTAGGCGTTGTTGAATCCGTTTCGGCAGCGCCCCGAATTTGTGTTCCAGTAGCTCCCGTAACAATTTGGCTTCGCCCTCGCGATGGCCACGTTCATAGAGTTGTTGCGCAGCGGTGAGCATGGCGTTCAGTCGCTCAGATCGTAAAGCAGATAAGTGAAATCCGGCAGATAGGGCCGCAGCAGGGCCTGTTGTTCGGCGGTCAGGGCGAACTCGTCGCCGAAGCGGCGCGCGAGCGTGAAGGGCGCCGCGCCGTGATAGAGCACCAGCGGAAGAATAGGCGCCCGGCGAGATTGCTTGCCGTACAGGCGGCCCAGATAACCGAGCAGTTGGGTGAGCAAGCCAGCGTCCAGATAGGACTTATGCTCGAATAGCAGGTACAACTGGCGCGACTCGCCGGCGTGGGTGGTCAGCGAGAACAGCAGATCGGATTGCAACTCGTTGAGGGTTTCGTCGATCAGGCTGGTGGGTTCGGCCCGCAGGGCGTCCAGGTCGAACTCGGCCTGGAAAGCGGGCGGCAGGAGCAGGCGGAAGAAATCCCGCGCTTGGTCGAGATCGGCCAGAAAGTCGCGCACGAAGACGTCGTGAGGATGAGGAACAGACATGGCGGGGTCGAATGGCCGGATGAGACCAACGCAGTATCGCCGGCGCCCTGGCAGCGGTCAATGCGGCAATGCGCTCAAACTGCGCACGCACACGGTGGTTGGCATCGGCCTGGAGCGGCTGGGGTGGTAAACGATGAGGCGACGGAAAACTCAAGGGGGTTGAGCGATGCGCGGATATAACTGGCTGATAGGGTTGGTATTGCTCGGCGCGGGATGGCCGGGACGGGTGGTAGGTTAGGACGTGGATATGGAGGAGGTACGCCGGCGGGCGGAAAAGTACGAGCGGGAGGCGGCGGAAGAGGCGGCAAAGAAAGCGCCCGCGCCTAAACCTCGACCGAAACCGGAACCGGCGCCTAAACCGCAGCCAAAAATTCTTACCGCTGGAGCGGCTCGACGGCATTCCCACGCTGTGGAGCGCGGGAACGAGAAGAATCACCTTAATTTCTGGGGGTCGGTGCGCGTAGTCGAACCACCCCGGCGCTCCGCGCCACCCCTCCTTGTCCAAGGAGGGGAAAACGCTTCATTTTCCGCGAGGCGATGACCATGCGTTTTCCCTACGGCATTGCCGATTTTCAAGCGATCATCGATGAAGGGTATTTCTACGTGGATCGCACCGACCGGATTCCGCTGCTGGAAGAGGCTGGCAAACAATTGTTGTTCCTGCGTCCGCGCCGCTTTGGCAAAAGCCTGTGGCTATCCACGCTGGAAAACTATTACGACTTGGCGCGGAAGAACGATTTCGAGCGGCTGTTTGGCGGGCTGAAAATCGGCCAGAACCCCACGCCGCTGCACAACCGCTACTTCGTCATGCGCTGGGATTTTTCCATGGTCGATCCCAGCGGCGATTTGAACGCGATCCGGCGTTCCCTGTTTAATCACGTCAATGTCCGCATCAAGGACGTCGTCGCCCGCTATGGCGACTGGCTGGACGGGCGGCTTGACCTCAACCCGGACGATGGTCTGGCCTCTCTGCAATCGCTGTTCAGCGCGGTATCCCAAACGCCCTACAAACTCTACCTGCTAGTGGACGAATACGACAACTTCGCTAACGAAGTGATGGTCAGTCCCCTGCGCGGCGCGGGTCGTTACGAAGAACTGGTGGAGGGCGAAGGGATCATCAAGACCCTGTTCAAGGTGGTCAAGAGCGGGGCCAGTGGTGGCGGTATCGACCGAACGTTTCTCACCGGGGTTTCGCCGGTGGCGCTGAGTGACATCACTAGCGGCTACAACGTGGCCAAGGATCTGACGCACCTGGACGAGTATCACGATCTCTGCGGGTTCACCGCGGGCGAACTGGCCGAAGCCTTGGTGGACGTGCTGGCGGCGCGTTCGCTACCGGACGAACAAGCGCCGGGCATTCTCGACATGCTCCAGCGCTTCTACAACGGCTACCGGTTCGGCGAAGGCGAGAATCCCCTGATCTACAATCCCACGCTGGCGCTGTATTTTCTGGACTATTTCAGCCGCTACGGTCGCTACCCGCGCCAGATGCTCGACGACAACCTGGCGATGGACCGCAACCGGATTCAGTACGTCGCCCGGTTGCCGCACGGCGAGGCGCTGGTCAACGCGGCGTTGAACGACGCCGAACCGCTGGCGGTGGCGCAACTGGTCAACCGCTTCGGGGTGCGGGACATGCTGACCGCGCCCCGCGACCCCGACTTTCTGGCTTCGCTGCTGTACTACTTCGGCGTGCTGACCCTGGCCGGGCGGAACGAATGGGGTGAACTGAGGCTGACCATTCCCAATCAGGTGATCCGCAAACTGTATGTCGAGCGGCTGCAGGAACAGCTCCTCCCGGACTACGACGACCAGGAACAACGGCAAGGGCTGTGCCGGAGGTTCTACGCCACCGGCGATCTGGAGCCGTTATGCGACTTTCTCGAACAGCGGTATTTCAAAGTGTTCGACAACCGGGACCTGCGTTGGAGCAACGAGCTGGTGGTCAAGACGGCGTTTCTGGTGACGCTGTTTAACGACGCCTTCTACGTGATGGACTCGGAACCGGTGCTGGAGCGGGGCTACGGCGACCTGTTGCTGCGGGTGCGGCCGGACATGCGCCAATACGCCCTGCTCGATCACCTGCTGGAATTCAAGGCGGTCGGTCTCAAGGCGGTGGGACTGACCAGCGTTGAACTGGCGGCGAAGCCACGGGACGAACTGCGCGCGCTGCCGGCGGTGGCGGAAAAGCTCCAGGAAGCGGAGAAGCAACTGGCGGCCTACCGGGAAGTGCTGGAACGCACCGAGGGAGCCATGCTCAAGCTACGGACTCATGCGGTGGTGTGCATCGGCCTGGAACGGCTGGTGTGGTAAACGGATGAGGCGACGGAACATTTAAGAGGAATCAGCGATGCAGGGAAGGAACGGATGGTGGGGACTGGCACTGCTGGGCGTGGGATGGGCATCTGTGGTCGCTCATCCTCTCGACCGAAGGAGTGTTGCAACCGGGCTGGATTGACGACTTGTTCTTGCCCCCTTGTTAAGGGGGTAGGGGGGTTCTTCTCCAGTACAACCACGCGCTGAACGGGGTTGCGGAACGCATCCCCCGGCGCTAACGCGCCACCCCCCTTGAAAAGGGGAGCTTGAGTGTCAACTCAGCCTGGTTGAAACAGTAGCGCGATGGTGGAAATTTAACGGCCCTTTGGAGATCGAGAGCGTGATGGAATTTCTAAGCGAATACGGGATGTTTTTGGCCAAGGCCGCGACCATCGTGGCGGCGATGCTGGTGGTGGTGGGCGGCATCGTGGCGCTGATGGCGCGTGGCGGCGACCAGCCGGAGATCCGGGGGCGGTTGGATATCCGCCATTTGAACGAGAATTACAACGGCATGGCCCTGGCGCTCAAGGCGGCGACCCTGCCGAAAAAGGCGTTCAAGCAGGCGCGCAAGGAGCAAAAGGCGCGGGACAAGCAGCATGATAAAACCATACGTCGCCGGGTGTTCGTGCTGAATTTCCACGGCGACCTTCGTGCGGCGGCGGTGGCGTCCCTGCGCGAGGAAGTGACGGCGGTGCTGACCGTCGCCCAGCCCGAAGATGAAGTGATGGTGCGGCTGGAAAGCGCCGGCGGCCTGGTTCACGCCTACGGGCTGGCGGCGGCGCAACTGCTGCGCATCCGCGACCGGCGGATCAAGCTAACCGTGGCGGTGGACAAGGTGGCGGCCAGCGGCGGCTATCTGATGGCCTGCGTCGCCGACCGCATCGTCGCCGCGCCGTTCGCCATTCTCGGCTCGATTGGCGTCATCGCCCAGTTGCCGAACTTCAACCGGCTGCTCAAAAAGCACGACATCGACTACGAACAGTTCATGGCCGGCGAATTCAAGCGCACGGTTACGCTGTTCGGCGAGAACACCGACAAGGGTCGCCACAAGTTCCAGGAAGAAATCGAGATCACTCACACCTTGTTCAAGGATTTTGTGAAAAGCCACCGTCCGCAACTGGATATGGACCAGGTGGCGACCGGCGAATACTGGTATGGAACCCGGGCGCTGGAGCGCCGGCTGGCGGACGAACTGCGCACCAGCGACGATTATCTGCTGGATGCCAGCGCCGGTGCCGATCTGTACGAAGTAATCTACACCGGCAAAAAGCCATGGCTGGCGCGACTGCTGACGCATACCAGCGAGGCGCTGGGACGGGGGTGAGGGCGCCGGGTCAGAGGCGTTTTTGTACAAGCTCTTGTGCGCTAACCCGTTGAAAAGACGCCCTCACCCCTGCCCCTTTCCCGCTTGCGGGCGAGGGGTTCTGATACGGCTTTTCAGGCCAACCGCTCCAGAACATCCAATACCGCGCGCGGTTCGAGTTTACCCTTGAAGAACAGCACCGGCCCGGGAACGTCGCGGAAATCGTCCGCGCCGACGTTCAGCCGTTCCGAGACGGCGACGATCAGATTCGGCATGGCGGCGCGGCGCAGCTTGTCCAGCTTGCGGCGCAGATAATCCGGATGCCAGAAACCCATGATCTCGACATGCGCCACCCGGCCGTCGGGATGGCGCAGGGCGAAGTCGGGCACGAACACCGTCCCTTTCAAATCCACGATCTCCACTTCCCGTTCCAGCGTCCACGGCGTCCCCAACTTCTCCCAGCGGCGGGCGAAGCTTTCCTCCAGCAGGCTGTCGTAGGCCGGCGGCGCGGCGGTCAGCGGTTTGAGCGGGGATTGCGAGTCGAGCCGGTAGCTGAGTTCCTGGCCGTCCCGCTGCAACACCGCCTCCATCTCCCAGCGGCTGATCCGCAACAGCGCCGGCAGAAATACCGCCATTTGCAGGCCGTACTTGCGGGTCTGCTTGAACAGGCTGGCGGGACCGTCCACGTAGATTTGGTAACCATCGTCCAGGTTGCCCTCGACCGCGTACATCAGCCCGTGAAACTTGAGATGCTGGAACAGCCGGCGGTATTCGCCCGGCACGTTGCGGTGGGCGCTGAGGCGCAGGCATAGCGCCGAATACAGCAGGCCCTGCGCCTGAGCCAGGTTGTAGCGGTCCACCAGCCGATCCGGGGTGAAATCCGGCAACGCGGTCAACAGGTGGTTTTCCGGCAGGTCGGCGTACAGCGCCTCGCGCAGGGTGTCCGTTTCCAGTTGATAGCGCGGCGCGACCGCTTCCAGCACTTCCCTCGCCTGGGTTTCGCCGTAACCGCCGCGTTCCGCCGCCAGAGTGAACACCTCCCGCCGCAGCGTCTCCGGCTCCAGTTCGCCGGTCGCCAAGGTGAATTCGGCGGCGTTCAGCGCCAGATGGGCGAAACCGCGCACGATGCGGTAATCGGGCGAATCACCTTCCAGCGCCCGCAAGGCCGCCTGCAACTCGCCCCGAGTGCGGTGTTGGTGCTCGTTGATCAGAGTCAAGACCTGTTCGGCCCAGACCTGCTGCTCGCGGCGCAGGAAGCGTGGATAAATCTGAGCACCGCGTTTGTGGGAAAACAGGAGATCGGAAGGCAGCATCAGCGGTCGGGTTCAGGATCGACGGAGCGTTCCGGGTCGAACAGCGCCAGCGTGGCCTCGATCCGTTCCGCTTTGCGGCTGGCGTCCGGTGGAGTTCGGCGCCGGTCGGCCACCCGTTCCTCGCGGGTTTCGCGGGCGATCACCTCGTACAACACCGCCTGCTTGTTATCGCCGCGCCGCAGGATGCGGCCCAGCCGCTGCACGAATTCCCGCGCCGAGGCGCTGCCGGACAGGATCACGCCAATCGAAGCTTCCGGCACGTCCACCCCTTCGTTGAGTACGTTGCTGGTGACGATGGCGGCGTAGGCGCCGGACTTGAAGCGGTCGAGAATCGCCTGCCGTTCCTTGATTACGGTCTGATGAGTCAGGCAGGGGATCAGGAAGCGCTGCGAGACTTCGTAGGCGGTGGCGTTGTCCTCGGTGAAGATCACGGTTCTGGCGCCGGGATGGTTGGCGAGGATCATGCCGAGGGCGCGCAGCTTGGCCGGGGTGGCGTGGGCGATGCGGCGGGCGTCGCGGTGGGCGCGCATGGCGCGGC
>JBATNZ010000152.1:0-4034 GCA_049290615.1 Candidatus Contendibacter sp. | reverse complement strand
TCACCTTCATGCTGCGCAGCTTCGAGCCGGGTCGGGTCGTGCCCGTGCGACTCGAACCCTCGCCCCCTCTTGAACCGGCGCCCCCGTAGTCCAAAACGGGTGAATTCGCCAAAATGAGAATTGCTGGGGTTTGCAGGCCCTTGTTGAAATCGTCGGTCGGCTGGCCGTCGGAGATCAGGACCAGCACCGGTGGCAGGGCGCGGTCGCTCATCGGCGGGATGCGCAGTTGTTCCGCCACCATCGCCAAAGCCCGGCCCAGATCGGTGACGCCCTCAGTCTGCAAGTCGGCCCACTTGAAATCCGCCACCGGGGTCGGCTGCGAGACGTGCCATTGCGCGCCGCTGGAAAACTTCAAAGCGCGGACCAGCACCTCGGCGTTGGGGTTTTCGTCGGCCACTTGGCGCATGTGCGGCAGGGCTTCGCGGATGGCGGTGTTGAGCGCCTGAATCTTGCCGTCGATGGACATGGAACCGGAACAGTCGGCGATCCAGATGAAATGCAGCGGGCGAGTTGCCAGTTCGCCGCCGGGGCGTTTGGCCATGGGGACTCCTTGGGGTGAAATGCGGAGGTTGTGTTTGATGGCGTGAAAACGAATCGGCTGATCAGTGGCTATTGGATTTTTAGTGCAATAACGGCAGCCAACACCTGATTTCAGGCAACATCAAGCATTTTATTTGCATAATCTCTACCTGAAGTTGCCGGAGGCAACGGTTTTCCATCCTGTTGATAAAGCGCAATTACTTCCTCAACAATATCGCATAATTCAGCAAAGACTTGTTTTTCTCCAGGACCGTGGCAACCTCCATAAAACAACCCTGGACAGCTTCCAACAAAGCATTGATCCTCTTCGGACCATTCAACAATTTTAACGTAGTAAGCGCCTTTATTCATTTCTTGGACTCCTCCATAGCCGTTTTCACTGCATTCTCTTGATAGCGTTGAGCATCATCGCCAGGTTGACCAGAGATCACTACCGGCTTATTCACTTTGAGATGAGTGAAATTTCTATGACTTCCCTTTCCGCCCCGGTTGATAAAACCGGCTTGTTCCAGATCCCTAATTAACTCCCGAATCTTTCTTGGCATTCTTTATGCCGCTCACAATGACTGATTCAGCACTGCTTCAACCCCGAATCTCGCCTTCCACTGAGCCAAAATTGACCTTCACCCCCGCCGCCAGCGTCACGCTGCGCCCCGGTTCGACATCGCGGATCGTGCCGTCAGGCGCGGTCATTACCCATTTGACGGGCGACAGGTTTTTCAGGCCCCAGACGCTGGGATTCTGCGGATGCCGCTGCACCACCGCCAGCGGTTGCGAGAGATCGTAAAGCCGCTGGCTGTCGAGATGATGCGGGAACAGTTGGGTGTCGTGGTTGAGCATGACCACGCCGCGCCCGATCCGCAGGCGGAACGGCAGCGTCAGCGGGTGCCGGCAGGACCAGCACGATCCCGGTTGGCCACCGGAGGCGCGCAACGCTTCGCCGTCATAGAAGTTTTCCACGCCGCACTGGCCGCAATAGAGGATGGCGTCGCGCAGATGAACCAGCGCCGCCCGCCATTCGCTTTCCCGCACCCGCTCGTGGGGGTCGCGTAACCCGTCGGTGAAGGCGCGGGTGAACCGGTCGCGCAGGAATTGCGGGTAGAGCGGCCAGAATTCGAGAGCGTTGTCGTGAAGGCCGGGCACGGGCCGGTTGGAGGCGTCGGCGGGATCGAAGATGAACAGCGGTTCGGTGCCGTAGAGCTTGGTCATCGCCGGCAGATCGAAGCATTTGATCACGGCTTCCTTCTGGCCCTCCAGCGGGTGATGGATGTGGAACAGGTAGAACAGCAGCACCGCCAGCGAGAACAGGTCGGTTTGAATGCTGGGCGCGGCTTCGCCCCGCACCACTTCCGGGGCGATGAAGCGCGGGGTGCCCAGAATGCCGCTGTCGCCCTGGCCGTCGATGGCGACGTTATCGTTGTCGCAGACCTGGATGTCGCCGGTGTCGGGATCGAAGAAGACGTTGCCGAAGGAGATGTCCCGATAGCACAGTCCCTTGGCGTGCAGTTCCAGGAAGGCTTGGGCCAGTTGCAGGCCGGCGGTGGCGAGGGCGCGGAACGAGGGTTCGATGCGGCCTTTCATCAGGTCCACGATGCCTTTGTAGCGCGGTTCGCGCAGCGGCATCAGGTAGCCGAAGCCGGGCGCGTTCGCCGAGGTCGCCAGCTCCAGCGGCCAGAGGAATTGGCCGTTGGGCGGGCCTTTGCGAATCAGCGTTTCCAGATTTTGCCGCTGCGCGGGCGTAGCCTGTTCGGGGAAGTACCACTTGAGAGCCAGCGGCTTGCCGTTCAGCGTGGCGTGGTAGACTTCGCCCTGCCCGCCGCCGCCGAGGAAGGTTTCCACCGTGCAGGGATGGCCGGAGGCGGCCTGGACGGTGGAGCGGAGTTGGAGGAGTTGGTGCATGGGGGATTCCTTCAGCCGTCATTCAAGGCCAAAAAATAGCGCGGAAAAACGCGCGCTCCGCGCGCGATAAAGGGTAAAAGCCAAAAGATCAAAGTGTTATAAAGATCTGGCGAGACGGAAACCGATGTTGTTGTCGCAGAGGGCCGGGTCGTCCCCGACGCGGTTGGCGGAACGCACCCAGGCGGGGAGGCCGTACCAGGAGCCACCGCGCAACGACCAGGGGCCGCCCTCCTCCTTGCCCACATACCGCCTCTCCCCTCCATCATAATTCTCGTCATAGCATGAGCCGGTCCATTCCCAGACGTTGCCATGCACCTGATACAAACCCCAAGGATTAGGTTGAAACTGATCTACCGAGACGGTCTTTTCACGATACATCTCTTTTCGTCCACTACGGTAAGCGCAATTCCCGCCATAGTTCGCCTGGTCAGTGGTAATACTGTCTCCCCACCAGAACGCCGTCTCCGTCCCCGCCCGCGCGGCGTATTCCCATTCCGCCTCAGTCGGTAACCGATACGCTTGGCCCGTCCGCGCCGACAGCCACTCGGCATACGCCACTGCGTCATACCAATTCACGTTGATTACCGGCCGATTGCCTCGGCCCCAGCTTCGATCTTCGGGTTTCTGTCGCGCAATTGCGGTGCAAAAACGGTCGTACTCGTCGAAGGTGACGGCGTATTGGCCGATGGCGAAGGGCCGTTCAATCTTCACTCGATGCCGGCGTTCATCGCTTTTTCGCCCCTCTTCGTTCTCGGGCGATCCCATCCAAAACTTGCCCGCCGGGATCACGATCATCGCCGGGCCGTCGCTGCCATCATGTAGCCGGTCGCGGAATACCGTGAGGGGTTTGAGGGATGAGGATGAAGCCACAGGAGGCACGACGGGCGGGCGCGGCGTTTCCAGCGCGGGTTGGGGTCGTTCGACGCTGGCAACCAAGATGCCCAACGCCAGCGCCCACGACTCCACCGCCCAGCGCGCCGCGTTTTCGGACAGCGCCAACTCATCTTCCAAACGCTTGATCAATCGCCCCAGCAACAGCGCGGGCGGTACCCCTGCGGAGGCATTGATCAAGTCCTCCGCCACCCGGTTCTTCAGGGCGCTCACCAGAACAAAAATCTCCCGCTTGTACTGCCCGCAATAATCCTTCAGCAGCGCCTCGCAGCGGCGCGGGTCATCACACAGCGAGCGGCCATATTCGATGATCAGTTCGCGGAGTTTTTGGCGGGGCAGGTCGTGCATGGGAAATTTTCGCGATAGGCCAAGCGGATCAGTCAAGCGCTAAATTGGGAATATAGCGCTGCTATCTGATTTGTGAAATCGCCGTTTCAAACGGGCGTAACCAGTCGAGCGCGCCCCCCGCTCAGGCGACCAAGCGGAGATGAGCGGATTTGGGTTGGATGGGGATATTTGCGTAGAGGCGCGCGGTTTCGCTTTGGATGTGATGGTTGATGAACGGCTCCCACTCGTCGTTGAGGGCTACACAACGGAGGTTCAACAGGGCCTGGGCGCCGGGGAGAGTCCAGTGCATCCCAGCCCGCTCCATCCGATCCTTGACGACGTGGCGACAGGCCCCTTCAATCACGCCCGAGGCGATC
>JBATNZ010000151.1:0-3747 GCA_049290615.1 Candidatus Contendibacter sp. | reverse complement strand
CCGTCACGGCCGTCGCGCCGAAACCGGCGCAGCGCGTCCAGCCGGGCCGTGAGATCGCAGCCGAAGGGATGTTCGCCGCGCAGCAGGTCGCGCTCTTCCAACAGCGCGGCCAGATCAGCGACCAGCGCGCCCCAGCCGAGCACCGCGCCGCGCCGTAGCAGGTGCGCCAGCCGCGGATGAGCCGGCAGCTCGGCCAGTTCCCGTCCGGTCGGGGTGATGCGACCCTGCTCGTCCAGCGCCTCCAGTTCGGTCAGCAAGGCGCGGGCCTGGGCCAGCGCGCCGGGCGGCGGCGGATCGAGCCAGGCCAGCGCCAGCGGGTCGTTCACACCCCATTGCGCCAATTCCAGCGCCAGCGGCGCCAGATCGGCCTCGAGAATTTCCGGAGTACGGCGTGGCCGCAACCGGCTTTGCGCGGACTCGCTCCACAGGCGGTAGCAAACGCCCGGCCCCAGCCGACCGGCGCGACCGGCGCGTTGTTCGGCGGCGTCGGCGGAGATGCGCACCGTCTCCAGTCGAGCTAGGCCGCTGCGCGGATCGAAGCGTGGAACCCGGGTCCAGCCGGCGTCCACCACCACGCTCACACCCTCGATGGTCAGGCTGGTTTCGGCGATGGGCGTGGCAAGCACGATCTTGCGCCGGCCTTCGGGGTCAGGTTGGAGGGCGCGCTGCTGCGCGTCGCCCGGCAAATCGCCGTACAGCGGAACCAGGGCCAGCCCAGCGCAGGCCGGCTCCGCCTCCAGCCGGCGCAAAATCTGGCGGATTTCCGCGCCGCCCGGCAGGAACACCAGCAGATCGCCAGCCTGGTGGGACAAGGCGGTTAGCGCGGCGCGAACCACGGCGTTGAAATCGCGGTCCTCGGGATCGCGCGGCAAGTAATGCAGGCTTACCGGATGGGCGCGGCCCTCGCTGCTGACGATGGGCGCGCCGCCCAGCAACCGGGCTGCCGCCGCGCCGTCCAGGGTCGCCGACATCACCAGCAGCCGCAGATCGGCGCGCAGGCCGCGCTGGCTGTCCAGACACAAGGCCAGGGCCAGATCGGCGTGAAGGTTGCGTTCGTGGAATTCGTCGAAGATCACCAGTCCCACGCCGTCCAGCGCCGGATCGCGTTGCAGGCGGCGGCTTAGAATGCCCTCGGTCAGCACCTCGATCCGGGTCTGGCGCGACACCTGATGGTCGAAGCGGATGCGATAGCCCACGGTTTGGCCGACCGGTTCGCCCAGCAGGCTGGCCATGCGCGCCGCTGCTGCCCGCGCCGCCAGTCGGCGCGGTTCCAGCAGCAGGGTGGATTGCCCGGCCAGCCATGGTTCATCCAGCAACGCCAACGGTACGCGGGTGGTTTTGCCGGCGCCTGGTGGCGCTTGCAGCACCAGGGCGGTGGCATCGCGCAACGCGGCCCGAATTGCCGGCAGCGCGGGTTCAATGGGCAGGAGGGTCGGATCGGGGGAGGGTGGGAGGATCAATTCGGACACGTTCGGCGCGGGCTGGCAGGACAATTGGAGACGATCATGCGCCAAGTTGCGATGCCGCGTGCATTTTTGGGGTGTTTTGACTATGGTTTAGTGAGCTTGCATTCGCGCCGGTTCCACCGCCGGCCGCCCATCATACGCCAGCCCTCAGCGGAGGATATCGCCGGCATGAATATGATCACTAACTTATTGGCCAAACCTGGCGTCATCGCCGCCGGCGAGTACGCTTATCGCGGTGACCGGTTTTCCTACCGGGGTGCTCTGACCGAGGACCACGCCCGCATGGCGTCCATCATGTGCCGTGCTACAACCATGGGTACCAACATGGAAGGCAGGATGCTCGAAGCTTTCCAGCCGCATAACGGTTTGCAACCACCGCGCGGTTGGATAGTGCATGGTCCTGACTATACCGTATGCGTAATTGCGAATGTGTTTTGCCTGCTCGATAACGCCAAGGGTTCGATCAACGACATCGTCGGGTTTATGCGCGAAGCGCTGGCCAATGTTCCCGCTGGCTTGATTTGATCCATAATTTAATACTAATCACAAGGAGAAACAACTGATGGCGACACTCGATGAACTGATGCGATTGCCGGGGGCGATGGCGGCTTTCGAGTTCCGGGGCAGCGGCGAACTGCTGGAGCAACGGATTGCCTATCCCGATCGAATCAACGAGGCAACGCTCGATCTGTTAGCCCACATGTGCGCGGCCAATATGAGCATCGCCACCATGCAGGCGCGTGGCTGGGAGAAGGCTACCGCCATGAAGGGTTTCTATCCGGTCCAGGAGTTCACGCTGGTTGGTTTCGACTGGTCGGTGATGGTCAGTGGTCTGAGCCGGGAGCAGTGGAAACAGGAGGGCAAATTTAGCCTGCCGCCGTTTCTGGGCGTGGTCATGGCCAACGAAAGCGCCGATTACGAGGCCGCGTTCGCTATCCTGGAAAGTTAGGAGCCAGTTCCCATGAGCATGATCAAGCGGTTGCTGGCTTTGGATGGCGTCAATGTGGTTTGCCATTTCCGCGATGATGGCAGCCTGGTGGAAGGTTACGGCCTGATGAGCCACGACGACATGGTCAAGTTGGCGCGATTCGCGCATGACTTCCGGCGCATGGCCCAGGGCAACGCCGACCAACTGGCGATGTTTACCGGCATGCGGGGCTGGACTCCCCCGCGCGGCTGGATCGTGCGGGGCGTCACCCAGTCGGTATACGGTGTCGCCAATCTGGTCTGCGTCGTGGACAGCATCGGGGCGCCGCTGAACGAAATCTTGCTGGAGTTGCGGGAAGTTTCGCATTGGTAGCGGTAGGGAGTGCAACGATCAGCCGTTGCCGCTCTCTAAAAGATTATTCGAAAAGCTTTGCGAAATCATCGGCAAGGACAGGCGCGTTTCCTGATGGTACGGGTGTTTTGCTCGTCTTGCGACAGGAGATCCGTGCTGGTGGAAACCGCCCAACAAACACTTGTTAAGGTGATTTCCGGCGGATCTTCATCGGTTGCTGCTGAGGTTGCCTGTTTTTATAGGGGTCCCGGGCGAAGTGTTGGGTTCTCGGACGAGGTTTCATACCTTCAAAAACCATGGTTAACTAACTGAAAATAATAAATAATCTAAATGGTGATTAAGATCCACCCGTCTTCTTTGCGCGGTGCGTTGGTGGGTTGGGGTAAGCTGGAGCGCAAGGCGACAGTACACGCCACGGGTTGATATACCCGCCAGCTAAAGACGCCTGTTGTTTTTGTATAAAAAATTTTCTTTTTTAATACTTTGTTGGTATGATGATACAACACAGTATGTCACCCAGAAGCCTTGAGTTCGTCGCCGTCATGTCCAAACGCATTATTTTATCTCTCTGGTTTTGCACCCTGTTGGGCGCTTGCGCGCTCAATAGCGGACTGGTGGTGGCGCAAGTCGCCAGCGGTCCAGAGTACCAAGTCCGAAGCGCCGCCGTGGGCGGCCCGGTCGAACCGGCCACACCGCCGGTTGTGGCCAGCCTGAATGCGCGCCAGGAGTTGGAAGTCCCCAAGTCGGCTGGGGATAGCCAGCCGGCGGCGGCCGACGAGATGGAGCCGGCGGCGCCCGCTGAGGCCTTGCCGCAACCGGCGGAAACGGTGGCCGCGCCGCCGCCTCTGCCGCCCTGTCCGGCCAGCGCCGCCAACCTCGCCAGCCGGATCGCCGATCAAATTTGCCAGCGGGTGCGAACCGATCCGCCGCCGACCAGCCTGAAGGCGGATGGCCGCACCCTGCGGTCGCTGGAATCCACCATCCGCTTCTATGCCCAGCGTG
>JBATNZ010000150.1:0-5024 GCA_049290615.1 Candidatus Contendibacter sp. | reverse complement strand
GGCCGCCCCGTGGGCGGCCAACTCGCAATCCCTCGCGAACCGGAAGGATTCCAACGCGATTACGGCTTGGGCGTGGCGGGCATCGCCGGGGTAGCCGGGGTAGCGGGCATCGCTGGGGTGGCTGGGGTGGCGGGCATCGCCGGCTTGGCGGGCATGGCTGGAGTAGCAGGCATCGCCGGCTTGGCAGGCATGGCTGGAGTAGCGGGCATGGCTGGAGTAGCGGGCGTAGCCGGCATCGCCGGGGTGGCTGATGGTTCCGCTCCACCCACGGTCACCATGGGTTTGATCATATCAAGGGTTTTCCCCTTGATGCCCGGAATCTTGGCCAAGTCGTCCACCGATTTGAAGGGGCCGTTGGCTTCCCGATACTTGACGATGTCGGCCGCCTTTTTGGGACCGATCCCCTTCAACCCTTTATCCAATTGCTCGGTGGTCGCTGTATTGATGTCGATAGCCTGGGCGAAGGTCACGGTGGAGAATAACGCCAGGACAACCACGAGCATCAGATGCAACAGTTTCATTTTTCGCTCCTTTTCCGATGATTATTCTGTCGGTGGCAAAAAACCGGCATTGAGAAAAACATAGAACGAAACCATGGGAATGCAAGCCAGCCGACGGTTTTTTTAGGGGCGGGCATTCTTGCTGGGGCAAGTGGATTAGAACCGCTGCCCGGCGCGGCAAGCGTTGATTTTCATGAAAGGTCAAAAATCAAACGCTGGTCTTCATGACCAGATCAGGCATCGGCTTGATGGTGTTCCACTGCTGGCAACTGGGACAGCACCAGTGCAGCGATTTGACGACAAAACCGCAGTTGCCGCAACGGTAGCGAGCGGCGCCGTTGAGCATCTGCGTACTGACGCAGTGCAAGGCGCGCAAATCGGCATACCCTGCCCCTTCGCCGCGCTCCAGTTGGATTTGGACCAACCGCCGCAAACCCAGCAGGGTCGGATACTCCTGTAATTCGCGTTCGAGAAACTTGAGCGCCGCCTCCTCGCCCTCCTGCTGCAACAGCCAATCCGCCAAGGCATCGGTGATTCGGCCGCCATGATCCCGCTGCTGGACCTCCCGCAAATACGTTCCCCATTCGTCGAGCCGGTCCAGCGCACCGTAGCACTGACCGAGCAGCGCGATCACCTCCGGGAAATACCCCCGATCCTGCCGTTCGACCGCCTGAAACGCCGCGATGGCCGCTCGATGGTCTCCCACCCGCATCGCCAGACGACCCAGCAGCAGGTTGGCCCGGGCGCAGCCGGGATCTCGCGCCAGCGCATCGAGCAACCAGATGCTGGCATCATCGTCCTGGTCGGCTTCCTCGGCCAACTCACAGCAAAAATGCGCGGTCTCCCGCCGTTTGGATTCGCCGCCGATCCGCTCCAGACGGTCGCAATAAGTGATCGCCTGGCGCCAGTCCTTTTCCTGCTGAAAAATGTGGATCAGGCGGGACAGGGCCGCTTCGGTGTGATCGGGCTGTTCCAGCAGTTGCCGAAACAGTTCCTCGGCCCGGTCAAACAGGCCGGCCCGCAGATAGTCCTCGCCGAGTTCGAGCAGGGCCCGGCAACGCTGGTCCGCCGTCAGGGTGGACCGGGCGATCAGGCTACCGTGAATGTGGATCGCCCGATCCACCTCGCCGCGGCGACGGAACAGATTGCCCAGGGTCAGATGAATCTCCGCGGTATTCCGGTCCACGTCGGCCATGCGCGTGAACACTTCAATCGCCTGATCGGGCTTGTCTTCGATCAGATAATTAAGCCCTTTAAAGTACTCGGTACTGCGGTCGGTCGCACTGCTGCGCCGCCCTGCGTACTCGCGCCGGGCTACCCACCAGCCAGAAGCCGCGGCGACCGGTAGCAGCAGCCACAATAGCTCCATCATAACCTAGCGACGCGTCCCCGGCGCGTCAATGACCATCCCGGCCCGCCTTCCTGGCCAGCAGGCTGATTTCCTGGTCCTTGCCGGCGACAGCCTGCCGCAACCGGGCCACCCGCCAACGCAGCGGCAACACAACGAAGGCTCCGATCAGCGCGGTCAACAGAACTCCGGAGGCGAATGCGCCCACCACGACCCATGCCAACTCCAGAGTCGTTGTGCCCAGCAGATAATTCACGTCAACCTGCTGGGTGTGCAGTGTGGCAAACTCCACCCCAAGCAGCAGCAAGACCAAAAAAATGGCAACGATCAAGGCGAATTTAATGATTTTAATCCAGAGCATCGCTTTCCCCTGCTAAAAAACGGCTTGAACTCGGCCGACCCGAACGGTTGGCCGCCACCGATGGCGGACCCGGTTCCCGCGGCTCTTCAACAAAAAACCCACTTCATACCGTGGGTTTTTGAACGGCGGATAATAGCCCGATAGCCTGCCGGATTGAGATGGCGATTACAACAAGGCGTCGCCACCTTCGAAATCGCGGTCGTTGACCCGTTCGCGCAATTCCTTACCGGGCTTGAAGTGCGGGACGCACTTACCCGCCAGCGTGACAGCATCGCCGGTCTTGGGATTGCGGCCGACCCGCGGTGGCCGGAAGTGCAGCGAAAAGCTGCCGAAACCGCGGATTTCGATCCGCTCGCCGTGAGCCAGCGAATCGCTCATCTGCTCCAGCAGGGTCTTAACCGCTTGCTCCACATCCTTATAGGGAATGTCGCTGCGCTTGCACGCGAGAATCCCGATCAATTCCGATTTCGTCATGGAACACCCCCAGTGAACGGCGGTCGCGGTGGTCAACACCGCGCCACACTTGTTCGAGTCAGTCGTCCTGCGCGCTCATCTGTTCCTTGAAGATATCGCCCAGGGTCGCGCCGGTGCTGGACTTGCGGCTGTAGTCCTGCAACACCTCGGCTTCCTCCGCCATGTCCTTGGCCTTGATGGACAGGGTGATGGTGCGGTTCTTGCGATCCACGCCGATGAACTTGGCCTCGATCTCTTCGCCTTCCTTCAGGATCGAACGGGCATCCTCGATCCGTTCGCGGGACAGCTCGGAGGCGCGCAGCGTACCCTCGACCCCATAACCCAAATCCACCAAGGCGCCCTTGCTATCCACCGAGGCGATCCGGCCCTTGATCACGCTGCCCTTGGGATGATCGGCAACAAAATTGGAGAAGGGATCCTTGTCGATCTGCTTGATGCCCAGCGAAATGCGCTCGCGCTCGGGATCCACCGCCAGCACCACGGCCTCGACTTCCTGGCCTTTCTTGTACTGACGCACCGCTTCCTCGCCAGTGGCGTTCCAGGAAATGTCGGACAGATGAACCAGACCGTCAATCCCGCCATCCAGGCCGATGAAAATGCCAAAGTCGGTGATGGATTTGATCTTGCCGGAGACGCGGTCCCCCTTGGCATGGCTCTGATCGAAGTCATCCCAGGGATTGGCCTGGCACTGCTTCATCCCCAGCGAGATGCGGCGGCGATCCTCGTCGATGTCGAGCACCATGACCTCGACCTCGTCGCCCATGGCCACCACCTTGTTGGGATTGACGTTCTTGTTGGTCCAGTCCATTTCGGAGACGTGGACCAGACCCTCGACTCCTTCCTCGATCTCCACGAAGCAGCCATAGTCGGCGATGTTGGTCACCTTGCCGAACACCCGGGTGCCGACCGGATAGCGGCGGGCCAGGGCGATCCATGGATCGTCGCCCAGTTGCTTGAGGCCCAGCGACACCCGGTTGCGCTCGCGGTCGAACTTGAGCACCTTGATCTTGATGTTGTCGCCGACCGCGACCACTTCCGAGGGATGCTTGACCCGTCGCCAAGCCATGTCGGTGATGTGCAGCAGACCGTCGATGCCCCCCAGATCCAGGAACGCGCCGTAGTCGGTGAGATTCTTGACCACGCCATCAACGATCTGGCCTTCTTGCAGGTTTTGCAACAGAGCCTCACGCTCGGCGCTGTATTCCTGCTCCACCACCGCCCGACGGGAGACCACCACGTTATTGCGCCGGCGGTCGAGCTTGATGACCTTGAACTCCTGTTCCTTGCCTTCCAGATAGGCGGCGTCCCGCACCGGCCGCACGTCCACCAGCGATCCAGGCAAAAAGGCGCGAATCTCGCCGATGTCCACGGTGAAACCGCCTTTCACCTTGCCGCTGATCAGGCCCTTGATGATTTCCTCGCCCTCGAAGGCTTTTTCCAGGGCGCTCCAGACCCGGGCGCGCTTGGCTTTCTCGCGGGACAGCCGGGTTTCCCCGAAGCCATCCTCGAGCGCATCCAGGGCGACCTCGACCATATCGCCCACCTTCACTTCGAGCACGCCGTCCTCGTTGTAAAACTGTTCGAGTGGAATCAGCCCCTCGGATTTCAGGCCGGCGTTGACGACCACGGCATCCGACCGGATCTCCACCACCAGTCCCTGGACGATGGAGCCAAGCTGCATCTGCTTGTCAACCAGGCTCTGTTCAAACAGTTCGGCAAAACTTTCGGTCATGGGTTATAGCTCAAAAAAACCGGCGGCAAGAAACCGCCACGGGTGGGTTGGGGTATCGGATTCGGCAGCGCGCTCCCGAACCGGTTCTGGGTGACTGAATTTCTCGTTGCGACGGGAGCGCCCAGTCTTAGCGCTCGTCAACGGGTAAGCGTAGCATGGGCGACGCCAGCGTAAAGGTTTGAGCTTAACAGTTTTCCGGCAATCCCAGCCGCTGGATGGCCAGCGCCAGCGCCCGGGCGCATACCTCGGCAATGCTCAAGTGCGTGGTGTCGAGCATTTCCGCATCGGCGGCGGGCCGAAGCGGCGCCACCGCGCGATGGCGGTCGCGGGCGTCGCGCTCCGCGATTTCGCTGGCAAGGTTATCAAGGTTAGCATTCACGCCCTGTTCGCTCAACTGCTTATGTCGGCGACGGGCGCGTTCCTGGGCGCTGGCGGTCAAAAACAGCTTGAGCCTGGCGTCGGGGAACACCACCGTGCCCATGTCCCGACCGTCGGCGATCAGGCCAGGGGCACGGCGAAAATCCCGTTGCCGTTGCAACAACGCGGCGCGCACCGCCGGGAACGCGGCGACCCGGGACGCGGCATTGCCGGTCGTCTCGCTGCGCAGCG
>JBATNZ010000149.1:0-3877 GCA_049290615.1 Candidatus Contendibacter sp. | reverse complement strand
CCCGCGCCGTGCGCCCGCCGCCCCGCGAGGTGGCAGCGCCCGCGGACCGTCCATGACCGCCCGACCAGGAGCGAGCCGATGTTTCACATGAACCCAACCGCGCCGACGCTTCGGCTGACGGCCACTGTCCTGCTGGCGCGTCAGGTCAACCGCCTGACGCTGATTTCCTTGGCCGGCGTCCGTGCCCTCGATCTCCGGGTGGAGTCGTTGCCGGAGCGGAGCGGCCACGCTCTGGTTGCCGAGTTTGCGGCGGGGTCGGAGATCCCCGGCCACCGCCGGGTACTAGCGACTTATGCGACCGAGACCGAGGCGCTGCGGCAGCTCGACCGGTTAACCCGATCTCCGGGGAGGTGGATAGCCTGGCTGGCGTGGGGCCTCATCGGCGCAATGTTCTTGTTCGTGATCTGGTTTTTATTCTTCCTGCCGGTGGAGACCGATCGGCTCTCCGGGCTGGCGGTCGGCGATGCTGGGGACATCGATCGGCTGGCGCTGCCGGAGGAGCGGATCAGGTCGGCGCGAGCCGGCCACGATGCATGGCCGCCGCCGGCGCGGGTTGATGATCCCGCCGAACATTCGGTCCTTCCCCGCGGTGGCGATGCGGCGGGCCGGGTCGGGCGATAGGCCAGGAGTGACTGCGATGTCCCAGTTCACGCTCCCCCGCGGGGTCGATCCCGATCAGGTCGTCCATCCCCGGTTTTACCTGCGCAATATCCAGACGCCGTTTCAGCGGTTCAAGATCGCCTGCCGCCAGCCACGGGTTCTGGGCCTGGTGAGCCTGGTGTTGGCGGGAGTGGTGTATCGGTATCCCGCCGTGCTGGACCTCGGCCTGCTGGTGGGGCTGGGCTTGGTCGTGGGCGGCTGCCGCCTCAAACCCCGGTTGCCGCTGAAACTGCCCGACCGCTATCGGGGTACCGATCCCCACGATCTCAAGCCGGGATCGGAGACGGCCTGCCACCGCGCGCGAGGCCTCTTCCATCTTGGCAACGACCGCCGATCCGGCGCCGAGTTGTACGTCACCGAGGACGAGGTCCGCACCCATCTGTTGATCCTGGGCGGTACCGGCGCCGGCAAGACCGAAGCGATGCTCGGCCTGGCGGCCCAGGCGCTGCTGTGGGGGTCCGGGTTTGCCTTCAAGGACGCCAAGGGCGATACCGCGCTGTGGGCGAAAACGTTCGCGCTAGCCCGGGCCTGCGGGCGCGAGGATGACCTGTACGTGGTTAACTACCTGACCGGGGCCGCGACCGTGGATCCGGACGCGCCGGTGGAACGGCGGCTCAGCAACACCTTCAACCCGTTTGCCACCGGCTCCGCCGACACCCTGACCCAGTTGCTGGTGGCGCAGATGGCGGAGGCGGGCGGCGATTCGGCGACCTGGAAGGATAAGGCCATCGGCCTGCTGACCGTGGTGGTCCGGGTGCTGGTGGCGCTGCGCGACCGGGGCGTGGACGAGCGGGGCGAGCCGTTCACCTTCGACGTGCTGGCGCTGCGCCGCGCCCTGCCGCTCGACGCGCTCATCGACTGGCGCCTGCGCGCCGAGCACCAGGTGGACGGGTTTACCCTGCCGGCCGCCGTCCAGGCCGGTCTCCAGCACTATCTGGACAGCGTGCCGGGTTTCCGGGAGCCGCGCCAGCTCTGGGAACAGCAAAACCCGGATGTTCCGTTCACCGCCGACGTGATCCGCGTGCGGAGCTACCCGACCCAGCCGGAGCCGCAGACCTACGTGCAGCACGGCTACCTGATCAATCAGTTCAACCGGATGCTGACCCAACTGGCGGACGTGTACGGCCACATCTACCGGGTCCGGCAAGGCGAGGTGGATTTCGCTGACCTGGTGCTCAACCGCCGCATCCTGCTGGTGCAGTTGCCGGCGCTGGAGAAGAGTCCCGACGAACTGGCCAGCCTGGGAAAGGTGATCGTCGCCGCCATGAAGACCATGCTGGCGGTCGGTCTGGGGGCGCGGCTGGAGGGCACCCATCGGGAGGTGATCGTCAGCAAGCCGCTCAACGCCCCGTCGCCGTTTCTCGACTTCAACGACGAATACGGCTACTACGCGGTCAAGGGCTTCGCGGTGGTGGCGGCGCAGGCCCGCGCGCTGGGCTTCGCGGTGTGCTTCGGCGGCCAGGATTCGCCGAGCTTCGGCAAGGAATCCAAGGAAGAAGCTGCCGCGATCTTCGGCAACACCTTGATCAAGATCGCCATGAAGATCGAGGATGCCCACGAAACCTTCGAGCTGTTTCAGAAAACCGCCGGCGAGGCGTGGGTGACGCCGACCAGCGGCTTCGCCCGCCACGACAACGCCTGGCTCAGCAGTTATTACCACGACACCCACAGTGCGGGCGTGGAGAAGCGCTCGCGGATCGACCTGCTCGACATCCGCGACCAGCGGGCGGGGCAGGCGCATATCTTTCAAGGCTCCACTCTGATCCGCGCCGAGCTGTTCTACGCCCGTCCGCCCACCGCTCCCGCCTATCGGCTCAACCGCTTTATCGAGCTGCTGCCGCAAACCCCGGACGCCATTTTGGCCCAGCAGGACCGGCCGGTGGCGCCGGATGCGTTGCGGTGGCCCGATCCGGGCGGCCTGCGCGCGGCGATCGGCGCGATCCTGGACACGCCGAACGCCCTGCTGGACCTCCTGGACCTCCCCAACCATCCCGAACTGACGGCACTGCGTCGGACCGATGACCCGACCAGCTTCATTGCCGGCCTGATCGGCTGGGTACTGGACGCCTGTCGGGTTCAGGAACGGGAGTTCATCGCCGCGTTGGCCACGGTCGGGGAGGGGGAGGCGATGCCGGCACCGGTGGAGGAAGAGACGCTGTACCACGTCGGCCTCGGCGCCGGGCAACCCCCGCTGGAGGTCTATCAGGACCAGCCGGACGACGGGATGTCGGGGACCGGTTCCGACCCGGAAGCCGCCCGCGTGGCCCCGATCGTTGCCATCAGTTTCCAGGAAGCGGCGCGTCAGCTCGATCCCGATTTCGCCCATCTGAATCCCGATCCGGCGAACCGCTGGGACGTACTGTTGCTCGCGGTGGCGAGCGGTCTTGGGGTGCTCGATGCGAGGGACGTCCTCGCCCAAGTGGAACCGATCCGCGAGCGGACTCGCTCGGACTGACTGTATTGGAGCGCGCGATGAACGGCCGATTTCTCCGTACCCTCTCCCTCGCTATCCTGGTCGCGGGCGTCGGGAACCCCCGGACCGCCGCGCCGGACCCGTTACCCACCGAGCCGCCCGCCCCGTCGTCGGGTGCCCCGGTTTCGCTCCCGGTCGCCCCGACGCCCGCCGAAGCGTACCCGATGGTGATTCAAACGCTGCTGGACCGTGGTGGTCGGCTGGCCGGGCGCGGGGTGGTGGGTGATTTGCCCTTCTGGATGATCGAATCTCCGGCTGGCCAGCAGACTTATGTCACCAGCCCGCGCGGCTTGGTGATCCGGGGACAGGTGTACGAGCCCGGCGGCTTGCTCAAGCTCGATACCGCTGCGGCGGTGCCGGTCATCCTCGATCCGGCCCGCCAGCGGCGCGAGGGGCTTCAGCCGCTGCTCGGCGGGCCGGATGCCGCGCCCACCCCACCTCCTGCCGCCCTGACGGAAGGTTCGCCGCCGGTGCCGACCCTCGATGACCCCTTGGCGGCGGTGGAGACCCTGGCTCGGGGGGCGACCGGTCCCGAAGCAGTCTGGGCGGATCTCGGTCAGGCGACCGCCATCGAAGAGGGCGCTCGTGCCGCGCCGCTGGTCTATGCGTTCATCGATCCCAGCCCTTTTAAGGTCATTTAGGCTGCCTTCCCAGCCACTACCTTTGGGGTGATTCCTTTGAGAAGCTTAGCCGTCGATACATGAGGGTGACCTTTGAATTGATTTCTCTCCAGCCGTGGTTTTT
>JBATNZ010000148.1:0-4329 GCA_049290615.1 Candidatus Contendibacter sp. | reverse complement strand
ACTGACGGTGCCCCCTTTCAAATTCAGATCGGCGCGGACTTCATGGAATAAATCACGGGGGGTATAGTCTTCGCGGAGTAAGAACCGATTGACACTATCATGGCTGATCTCCATCACTTCCCCCAAGTGACAACAGGTCGATGAGTGCGGGGTGCTCAATATAAAAGATACATACGTCGCTAAAGTACAACGGGCTGTAGAGGGGCGACTGATTGCTCTCATCAACGAAAACATCCATGGCTAAGGTTCAACTTGCTGTGCACATTATACAATGCTTGTCAATGCGTAAGTTCTACTATTCTGTCTAACCAACTGAGCACTCACGGCGCTTGCCGGCGTTAGGCCGATTCCGCTCAGTCCACCCCATTAGGTTGCCCCCTATATGCCTGTACAACGCTCTCAAGCCCTCGTGCTCGCGGCAATCGCGCTCGTAGCGCTGCTCGCATGGTCTGGCGCTCAGCCCTACGACCGGCCCACTTGGGCGCTCGAGGTGTTCCCCGTCGTTATTGCTCTACCCCTACTGTGGGCGACCTACCGCCGCTTTCCGCTGACCACTTTGCTCTACGGGTGCCTCTTCCTGCATGCTCTCGTGCTCCTGCTAGGCGGTGCGTACACCTACGCGAGGGTTCCGCTCGGTTTCGACCTCGCCGAACTTCTCGGCCTCACCCGGAACCCCTACGACAAGATCGGTCACTTCTTTCAGGGGTTGGTTCCCGCTCTCGTCGCTCGCGAGATCCTCGTCCGGGGCCAGTACGTGCGCGGGAAAAAGATGCTGGCGTTCGTGGTGGTCTGTATCGTCTTGGCAATCAGCGCAATGTACGAACTCATCGAGTGGGGTGTCGCCCTGGCGCTCGGACAGGGCGCGGACGAATTCTTGGGCACACAGGGAGACCCTTGGGACACGCAGTCCGACATGCTCTTCGCCCTCATTGGCGCCGTCACCGCCTTGCTTTTGCTTTCGCGCGTTCACGATCGTCAGATCCGGCGCATCCGTTGCGATGACGAAGCCACCTCACACGAGTGACTGCCCGGCATCCGATAAAAGACGCGGATCTTCGGCGAGAACACCCGGATGACGGAATTTATCCTCGCCCAAGATGCAGCATGGTGCATCCCGATGAATGTCGCGCAGACTGTTGAGGACTCTGCGGCTATCGAGGTGTTCTCGCCAGTACGAAAGGATTATCTGCCGAACGGGGATTGAGGAGGGCAACGCAGAAAGCCCGGTGCTGAACTGGGCTTTCTGGTTACTCGGGGCGAAATCGCCGCTCTTGGCGACTCGTGCGCCGCGTAGCGGGGCGTGACGCCATGGAGGGCAAGGATTCCAGCCGCAACGGAGCGCCGAGCCGGCTCGGGCGGTCAGCGGGGCGATGATTACAAATTAGGTAAACCCCCGGCTCTGCCGGGGTGACAGTAACAGTTTGACAATTCCGGGAGTCCACCAGGAGACTCCATGTCGTGAGCCGCCAAAGCACACGATGAAGGAGAATCCTGATGGACAGATCAGCAAGCCTAAGCCACACCACCTGGGTGTGCAAATATCATGTGGTGTTTATCCCGAAGTGTCGTCGCCGGACGCTCTACGCGCAGCTAATACGGCATCTGGGAGAGGTGTTTCACAATCTGGCCCGGCAGTAAGGAGAGCGCGATTGAGGAAGGCCATTTGTTGCCGGATCATGTACATATGTTGATCGCCATCCCGCCAAAGTTTGCCTCCATAGGTTTTTTCTGGTCCGCCAGCAAGGCGTTCAACTGATCTTTAGGAATCTTGGCAAACGCTTCATCCGTGGGGGCAAAGACGGTGAACGGACCCTTGCCTTTCAAAGTTTCCACCAAACCGGCCTCTTTGATGGCAGTCACCAAAGTCTTGAAGCTCCCGGCAGCGACAGCAGTATCGACGATGTCCTGTTCTTGAGAGCCAGCGACCACCTTGTTTGCTCCCGTTGCAAGCAGCAGGGTCAGACCTGCCAGGGAAGCCAGCAACGCCACTGGAAGCTGAGCGGCACCGAAATTGGTAGGACGTTTCATGCGCGTTTTCATGGTAGGCACCTCATTAATCTTGTCCGATTTTTCACGTCAGGATGGGTTAACCCACTCGTTACCTTGGCTGTTTGCATAATTTATGTATAAATTATCCCTGTTCATTGCGACTTGCCAACCTATATTTGTAAAAATTTTGTATAAATTATTATCGATGATCGACCGTTGGCGCCGCGTGGTCGCACAGGTCAAGGACGCATGACGTTACCCGTGGCTGGCGAGCGGCCATGCGGTTGGAACCGACACCGGCCCAAAGCGCTGGCCCGTTCTATCCCACCGAACTGCCGCTCGACGACGATCAAGACCTCACCCGGGTGCGCGGCGCGCTCGGCCTCGCCCAGGGGCGCATCACCGACCTGAGCGGGCGGCTGTTCGACCGCAACGGGCGGCCGATCCATCCGGCGCGCATCCGCCGGGATGCGGCGGTTGGGCGATCCTTGTTCGCGGCGTGCGACTGAAATACGATGTATCTCCCCTATTAATCGGGAGGTCGCCATGGCTACCACCCCCATGGTTCATGTCCGCGTGGACCAACAGATCAAGGCGCAGGCCGCTGAAACGTTGGCATCGGCGGCGATTTCCTGCTCCTGTACAAGCTCGATGACTGCGGGAAGCCGGGCTTGATCGTGTTCGTGCGCGCCGGCGCGCACGCCGATCTGCTCGAGTAGTTCCGTTTTTGAAAATTCTCTCTTTACGGAAAACAGCCGAGCGGCCAGCGCATGTGGCGGTAAAATCACCAAATTCCACTGACGTCATGAGAGTGCGCTTCGACACATTCGAGTTGGATGAGGCGAATGCATCGTTGCTACGCGAGGGAAAGCCTGTCCCTCTCGCGCCAACGCCATTCGCTGTACTGTGCGCCCTCGTGCGGCAACCGGGGTCGCTGCTCACCAAGAACGCGTTGCTCGACGAGGTGTGGGGCCACCGGTTCGTCAGCGAATCGGTCTTGAAGACCACGATCAGCGAGCTCCGGACGGCCCTGCGGGACGATGCCCGGCAACCGTGCTTCATCGAAACGGTGTCGCGGCGAGGCTATCGGTTCATCGCCGTTGCGACCGCGATATCCACCACGCGACTGGAGCGGGCGAGCCTCTCGGAAATCCGCTCGCTGCCAGGGGCCTCCTTCATCGGTCGCGCGGAAGCGCTCTCGCGACTTCGCAGCGCCTGGGATCTTGCGCGCAGCGGCCACCGCACGGTGGTCTGGGTCGCCGGTGAACCGGGTATCGGCAAGACCACGCTGATCGAGCATTTCGTGGCGGGCCTCGGCGACGTCGCTTGCGCCCGCGGCCAATGCGTGGAGCACTACGGTCAGGGCGAACCCTATCTTCCCGTTCTCGAAGCCCTCGCGGAGCTGTCTCGCAGCGACAGTGCTCTCGCATCCTTGCTCCGCGCCGTGGCGCCGACTTGGCTGCTGCAATTGCCGTGGCTCAGCACTGCGGAGGAGCGCGATGCCCTGCGGCACGAACTCGCGGGCGTCAGCCCGGATCGCATGCTCCGCGAGATGGGCGAGGTGTTTGATCGCTACACCGAGCGCCGGCCGCTGTTGCTGGTCACCGAGGACCTGCATTGGAGCGACCGGGCGACGATTCAGCTCATCGACTCTATCGCGCGACGGCGTGGCAGCGGGCGCCTCATGTGGCTGGCAAGCTTCCGTCTCGCGGAGGTCGTCGCGTTGGATCATCCGCTCAACCCATTGCGGCACGAGTTGCGCCTGCACGGGCTGTGCGAGGAGATCGTGCTCGATCCGTTCTCGGAAAAGGAGGTCGCCGACTACGTGACGGAACGGTTGCCATCGATCGCCAGCGACGAAGCATTCGTGCGTGCGTTGCACGAGCGCACCGACGGAGTGCCGCTGTTCGTCGCTTATGTCATGAGAGACGTCATCGCTGGGGCTGCGCAAGGCGATGACGACGCGGCGGCGGCGGCGCAACTCGCAAGAACGGCGGTTCCGGAGAATCTGGCGGCCATCATCGATCATTACGTCGCCAAGCTCGGGAACGAGCAGCGCGCGTTGCTCTCGGCGGCGGCCGTTTGCGGCGTCGAGTTCCGCGTCAACACGGTCTCGGATGCGCTCGAGCGCGACGCCGCTTGGGTCGGCCAGACCTGCGACGAGCTCGCGCGCGAGCAGCTTTGGCTGAGTGCTCCGCGTGCCGAGGAAGAGCGCGATGGGCCGGAGCTGCCGTATTCGTTCAGGCACGCTCTCTTCCGTCAGGTGCTGTACCAGCGCACGGCCCGGTTGGCCCGCGCGCAGCTCCACCGCAAAGTCGCTGCGGCGCTGGAACGGGAGCG
>JBATNZ010000147.1:0-3604 GCA_049290615.1 Candidatus Contendibacter sp. | reverse complement strand
GATCTGGCGCAGGCTGTGATCGCTCAGGTGCATGGAAGCGGTAAACTCAACTCGTTAACAGGGTTCTCGGTCCCCATCCTGCCCCGTCAAATTCAGGGAAGTCAAGGGGGGAGTGAACGGCTGCGTCAGGCTCATCAGGAATACCGTGACCAAGCGATTTGCTGACAGCTTCAAGCAGCATCGTTTCGACGGCACGGTGACCCGCCAAGCGGGCCAGCGCCAGCGCATCCTGGCCCTGGCGATTCTTCAGGAACGGGTCGGCTCCCGCCTCCAGCAAAATCCGGCAGATTTCCACCTGGCCACGGGTGGCTGCGTACATCAGCGGTGATACGCCGTCCTTATCCAGGTGGTTGGCATCGCCGCCACGCTGGAGGTGAAATTGAACAAGGTCCGGGGTACCCGCGAGGATGGCCATCTTGAGAAGCGGATTCATCGTATCCCGCCTTGGCGAGAGCTTCACCAAGGCTTATTCTGCGTCTTCAGAGCGAATGTACCGCAAGGATAGCGTATTTCATTGAAAAACAGGTGCTTTCAAGCAACGGGCCAGCAATTCTCATTTTGGCAAATTCACCCTGTTTCTGGTTGCGGGGAGCAGGCTCGACGCTTTGCGGCACGAGTAATCATCAACCGGGGTCTAGGCGGTATGGAAATATGCCACTTGACCGTTGGCGTATCGCCAGGTCGAACCATTTTGGCAATGGATATTTTGCGATGAAAATACTCCGTTCCATCCAAGGCCAGCAGCGGGGCCTGGTTTGCCGATCGGCAGGCCTCTACCACGCCAGCCTGGTTTAATGCATTGAAAAATAATGAAAAAATTTTTAACCTGCCCCGGCTCGGTGGAGTCGAGCAGGTGGCGAATCTGATGGTCCACCTCCCCAAAAAACCTACACTTGTAAGGGCCGGGGTGGGGGTGCGAACAGTTACTTCTTCGGTACCACTATAACCGCAAGGAATGTTTCGTGAGGCTACGCCTTCTCCTTCCAACCCTGTTCCCTATCTTCGCGCTGACGGTCTTCGCGGCGTCGGCCCAGCCCCCTGACGACCGTGGTTTTGACCCGACCGGGGTCTGGATGGGGCGGCACGGCCCGCTTGCCCTGATGCGGGCCGGAGACACCCTGTCGTTTTCCTACTCCGCGGTGTTCGGCGCCGCAGCCCACGTCTGTGACGGAATCGGCGTTGCCGGCTTCGTTGGCGACGGAACGTGGCAGTACGTGGACGACGAGGGAACCATCACTTTCACCACCCGAAGCGGCCAGGTCACCATGGGGGAAACCACGGGGATCGCGTCTTTCTGTGGCGCCAACTGGCCCGGAGATACCTTCACCAAGGCGGCTTGGCGGCCCGCCTTCCGCTGCCAGGTCACGGCGCGGAAAGCGCGCTTGTTCGCCGTCTCCGCGCTGCCTCCACCCGAGCGCAAGGGTTTTGTGGTGAAGGGCGACTGGGTCGAGGCGCTCGATCTGGTTAACGAGGATTCCGTCGGCTGGCTCCTGACCCGCTATGTCGGCAAGAGCCAGACCACCGCCGGTCTCCTCGAACGCGACGCTCTCAAGTGTCACTTCGAGTAGGGTGGCGTGCGGCCGTACATCAGAACATCCTGGGCATCAGGCGTTCGTGGAAGATCTCCATGGCGTCGATTTTGAACGTTCCATCCTCCCGCACCACTTCCCAGTTAACCCATGTCTCCCGCCGCTGGCCGCGCCAGACCAGGCCACCCTGGTAGTCCCTTCTCCCGGAAAACAGGTTGCCGGCGGACTGGAAGGGATCATTCTCCTTGAGGGTGACTTCAACCAGGGGGCCGAACTCGGCGAGATTGATCTGCTGGGCTTGCGGGTACATTTCCAGAGAATGCGCCATTCTGAACCCGGCTGAGGTGAAGCGCTGGTAGGCTGCGGCGTGGTCCCCGGCCTGGAGCGCCATGGTGTAGGGCTGAACCAGCGTTTTCAGGATTTCCGGGTTGATCCGCGTTGCGGTGCGATACTGGCCGTAGACGCCGTAGATCGCAACCGGCACGATCACGACCAAGGATTCCACGATGCTTCATCCGGGCTACAATCATTTGGGGTCCATTATAGGTGACCTTTGATGCGCCTTGGATCTGTCGCTTTTCTCGTCGGAATCCTGCTCCTGCAGGCGTTGCCGGAACTGCCCGCCCGTGGCTGGACCCTGGCGCTGCCCGTGGCTTTGCTGGCGCTGGCCTTCGTTCCCCGCTTGCGGCTGCCGGCCTGGGGCGCGACGGGGTTTCTATGGGCGCTGCTGCTGGCGCCGCCGTCCGCGGTGTTACCGGCGGAACTGGAAGGCGTTGATCTCTGGGTGGAAGGCTGGATCGCTTCCATTCCAGACCGCGAGTGGCGCAATACCCGGTTCGAGTTCGTGGTGGATCGGGCCATGCGTGGGGAGCAGCCCGCGCCACTGGTTGGCCAGCGCGTCCGACTGTCGTGGTGGAACGATAGCGAAGCCGGGGCCGACGAGAGTGTGGCGATGGAGCGTCCGGCCTTGCGGGCCGGTGACCGCTGGGAGTTCACGGCGCGGCTGAAACGACCGCGCGGTCTGCTCAATCCCGGCGGTTTCGACTACGAACGCTGGCTGTACGCCAAGGGTATCGTCGCCACCGGGACGATCCGTTCCCAGCCATCGCCGCGCCTGCTGGCGCAATCCGAGCGCTATCCGCTGGACCGCTACCGCCAGCAGGTCGCCGAACGCTTCCAGCGGCTCCTGCCCGGCAATCCCTACACCGGCATTTTGGTGGCGCTGGCGGTGGGCGATGAAGGCGGCATCAGCCCGTGGCAATGGGACGTGTTCAACCGGGTGGGCATCGGCCACCTGATGTCAATTTCCGGTTCGCACATCAGCCTGGTGGCCGGTGTGGTGTTCGGATTGATCTGGATGGGGTGGAGCCGGATTCCGGCGCTGGCGCTGCGCTGGCCGGCTACTCGCGCGGCGGCGCTGGCGACGGTGCTGGGAGCCGGCGCTTATACCCTGTTGTCCGGGTTGTCGGTCCCGGCGCAGCGCTCGTTCCTGATGGCGGCGGTAGCGATGACCGCGCTGCTGGTCCAGCGGCCCGCCGCGCCCAGCCGCATTCTGGCCCTGGCGCTTCTGGCAGTGCTGATCGTCGATCCCGGATCGCCGCTGCTGGCCGGATTCTGGCTGTCGTTCGGGGCGGTGGCGGCGATCCTCTACACCGTCAGCGGCCGCTGGCGCGAACATCGGTTGCTCGGCCAGACCCTCGGCTTGCAACTGAACATCACCTTGGCGATGCTGCCGCCGACGCTGGTGTTTTTTCAGCAATTCCCGCTGCTTTCGCCGCTGGCGAATCTGATCGCCATTCCCTGGGTTGGCTGCACAGTGTTGCCGTTGAGCCTGTTGGCGGCGGTGCTGGAACCGCTCGGCGGCGATGTGCAAGCTTTTCCACTGGGGTTGGCGGCGCTCACCATGGACGGGCTGTGGCACATCCTGGTCTGGCTGGATCGTCTGCCAGGCGTGGTGCTGTATCGGCCCGCGCCGCCGCTGTGGACGCTGGCGTTCGCGCTGCCGGGACTGGCGCTGTTGCTTGCTCCGCGTGGCTTGCCGGGCCGCTGGCTGGGCCTGCCGCTGTGTTTGCCGC
>JBATNZ010000146.1:0-22150 GCA_049290615.1 Candidatus Contendibacter sp. | reverse complement strand
GGGCCGCTGGCCTTCGCCGAGCGGGTGGCTGCTGGCCGGCCGGAACTGGCGGCGCCGGTTTGGGAGATCGCGCGCCTGTATGCCGCGTTGCGCTATGGCCCGGTGGCTTCCCCGATAGCGGTGCGCCAGTTGCAACGGTTGGTGTGGCGCTTCCGCGCATAAGTGGGTGGATCGTTAGCCATGCCACTATCCTGGAGCGAGATTAGAGACCGGGTACCGGGCTTTTTCCCGCGCGGGGGCTGGCGAATCGTCCGGGGGACGCCGAAGCCAGGCGCTTCCTCCGGCTGACTGAACGAGTAGATTCAGGTCGGTTTGGAGACGCGAATCTTGAACGGCGCCGCCGATGGCGGGGGCGGCGGCCGCGTTCAATTCTGCGCGATGTCCTTGAGGATTTCAGCGTACTTTTCGGCGTCGGTGGTCAGCAGCAGGCGCCGGATCGTTCCGGTCGACTCGCCGACGTCGCTGTCCTGAATCGCGCGCTTGACTTCCAGCAGGTTACTGGGGTGCATGCTGAACTCGGTCAATCCCAAACCCAGCAACAGGCGGGTGTAGCGTGGATCGCCGGCCATTTCTCCGCACAGGCTGACCGGGATGCCGGCTCTGCGTCCGGCGCGGAGGGTGTTGCGGATCAGCGTCAGCACCGCCGGGTGCAAGGGGTCGTAGAGATAGTTGACCTCATCGTCCACCCGGTCAATCGCCAGGGTGTACTGGATCAGATCGTTAGTGCCGATGGACAGGAAATCCATGTAGCGGGCGAACTGGTTCGCGCACACCGCCGCCGCCGGAATTTCGATCATCCCACCGACTGGCAGCCGCTCGTCGAACGCCAAGCCACGGTCGCGCAGCTCCTGCTTGGTCTCCGCCACCAGCCGCAATACCTGGAACACCTCGTGGATGGCGCAGAGCATCGGGATCATCATCCGCACCGGGCCATGGGCCGAGGCCCGCAGAATGGCCCGCAACTGCGGGCGGAACATGGCCAAATCCTTCAGACACAGCCGGATCGCCCGCAGGCCCAGCGCCGGGTTGCTGCAGACTGGCCCGCTGCGCCTGCCATCCACCTGCTTGTCCGCGCCCAGGTCGGCGGTGCGGATGGTGATCGGCTTGCCCTCCAGGGTCTTGATCACATGCAGGTAAGACGCCAGATGCTCCTCCTCGTCGGGCGCGTCGGAACGGTTCATGAACAGGAATTCGGTCCGGTACAGACCAATGCCGTCGGCTGTCACCTCCCGCACCGCGACCGCGTCCTCGGGCAGTTCGATGTTGGCGTGCAGGCCGATCAACACCCCGTCGCGGGTCACCGCCGGCTGACCCTTGAGCTTGTTTAGTTCGCGTTGCTCGCGGCGTTCCTGCTGCTGCTTGTGGCGGTAATAACGCAGGATGCGCTCGTCCAACCCGACCAGGATGACCCCCTGGCGGCCGTCCACGATCACCGGCTCGTCGTTGCCCAGATAAGCGCGGGCGTTGTGCGCGCCCACCACCGCTGGAATCCCCAGGCTGCGCGCCAGAATGGCGGTGTGCGACAGCGGTCCGCCGTACTCGGTGACGAAGGCCAGGACGCCTTGGTGCTGCATCAGGATGGTGTCGGCCGGCGTCAGGTCTTCGGCGATCACGATCCGGCCTTCCAGCCGGCTGGCCACCAGTTCGGTGTAGGCGGGATCGTTGAGATAGGCCGGATCCTCGACCAGCAGAATCCGCTGGATCCGCCGCACCACATGGTCGACATCGTCCTTACGGGTGCGCAGATACGGATCGTCCATGTCATCGAACACCTGCACCAGGGAATCGCGCTGGATTTTCAGCGCCCATTCGGCATTACAGCGGTGGGTGCGGATCAGCCGGACCGGCGCCTCGGTGAAGGTAACATCCTCCAGCATGAGCAAGTGGGTGTCGATGAAGGCTGTGACATCGCTAGGCGCCGTCGCCGGAATCCGCACCCGGATTTCCCGCAACTGCTGCCGGGCCACGGTCAGGCTATTCAGGAATCGCTGGATCTCATCCTCGACGATCGCGTCCGGGATGGTGTACTCGGTGATTTCCGGTTGGTTGCGTTCCAGCAGATACGTCCTGCCAATTGCGTATCCCCGGGAAACGCCGATGCCATGCAGCGAAAATGGCATGGAGCAGCCCTCTTATTCGTCCTCGTCGAAACGGCGGCGGACCAGATCGTCGAGATGTTCGAGCGCCTGCTCGGCTTCGGGACCACTGGCACATAATTCCAGCCGGGCGCCGCGGGCGGCGGCCAGCATCATCACCCCCATGATGCTCTTGCCGTTGACTTCGCGTCCGCCGCGCAACAGCCGGATCTCGGCATCGAAGCCCGCCGCCAGGGTGACGAACTTGGCGGCGGCGCGGGCATGCAATCCCAGCTTGTTGATGATGACGATTTCCCGTTTCAACACCCTGGCGTCTCCATGATCGGCGGTCGGTATGACGGCGTGACCCCATAGTTCATTTTAGTTCCCGATGACGGACCATGACATAGTCACGCATGCCACTGAAATGGCGGGCCAGGGCGGCGGCGACGAACACCGAGCGGTGCTGGCCGCCGGTACATCCGATGGCCACCGTCAGATAGCTGCGGTCGCTCGCCTCAAACCGTGGTAGCCACGCCTCCAGCAACCGACGCAGGTCGGCGATCATCGCCACCACCTCCGGCTGGCATTCGAGAAATTCGACCACCGCCGAGTCGAGTCCAGTCAGCGGGCGCAACTGGGGTTCCCAGTGCGGATTGGGTAAACAGCGGACGTCGAAGACGAAATCGGCGTCGGCCGGTACCCCGTTTTTGAACCCGAAGGATTCGAACAACAGCGACATCGCCTCGCGGGGGGTATCGTGCAGGCGGGCACGGAGGAGTTCGCGCAACTGGTAGATATTGGTATCGCTGGTGTCCACGATCAGGTCGGCGCACGCGACGATCGGTTCCAGCAGGTGCCGTTCCTGATGAATCGCCTCCCGCAGGGGAATGCTGCCCACGTCCAGGGGATGCCGGCGGCGGGTCTCGCTGTAGCGCTTGAGCAGAATCTCGTCGTCGGCCTGCAGGAATAATACCTCCACGGTTAGATCGCTGGCGCGTAGCTCGGCGAGCGTGGCGGGAAACTGGTTCAGCTCGTCGATGAAATTGCGCGCGTCCACTCCCACCGCCACCGCCGGCGTTGATATATCGCTGGACGCCAGGATTTCCCGCGCCAGCGGGAGAATCAGCTTGAACGGAAGATTATCGACGCAGTAGTAGTCGAGATCCTCCAGAGTCTGCAATGCGATGGTCTTGCCGGACCCCGACAGGCCACTGACGATGATTATTCGCATGAGGCAGCCCTCGTCATGGCTTTTTCCATGCGCGCCATTAAGTCCTCTTCGGCGCGATAGCCGTTCAGCCGCAAGATGTGGTCGCGCACCGCGCATTCCACCAGCACCGCCAGATTGCGGCCGGGCGCGATCGGCAGGGTGATCGCCGGCACGCTGACGCCGAGGATGCCCCGGGTATCGCGCAAGCCCTGCAAGCGGGATTCGGCCGATGGCGCGATCTCCTCCAGCTTGACCAGATGGATGATCAACCGGACCCGTTTGTTGCGCTTGATGGCGCTGTCGCCGAACATGCGGCGGATGTTGAGAATCCCCAGCCCCCGCACTTCCAGCAGATCGCTCAGGGTGGGCGGACAGGTGCCTTCCAGGATCTCGGGCGCCACCCGAGTCAGGGTCGGGGTATCGTCGGCGATCAGGCGATGGCCGCGGCTGATCAGTTCCAGAGCCAGTTCGCTCTTGCCGATCCCGCTGCCGCCGGTGATCAGCAGACCCATGCCGAACACTTCCAGCAATTCGCCGTGGATCACGGTGGAGGCTTCCAGACCGTGTCGGTAGCTGTCGAGCTGGTCGAGGACCACCGCCAGCGCGGCCGGGCTGTACCAGAGCGGGACGCCGGCCGCGTCGGCGCCGGCCCGCAGCGCCTCGACCAGGCTGGGTTCACCGCACACCAGGATCGCGCCGGTCGTAAACCCCAGCAGACAACCGAGCAGTTCCGCGCGGGTCGCTGGCCCCAGCCGGTTCAAAAAGGCGCATTCGTCGGGACCGAGAATCTGCAACCGGGCCACCTGAGTCCAGTTCAGTCGGCCGTACAAGGGCGCGCTGGCCTCAACGGGCGACCACAGGATGTGATCGGTTCCGGTCATCCCCCCGATCCAGCGCAGGTCCAGCACCGCTTCCAAACCCTGAAAGAGTGCTTGAGCGCGCAAGGGCGGGGTCATGGCAGGGTTGTCGCGGCAGGTTGCCAATTCCGGAGCCGCTCGAACAGCGCCTGGTCGGAATTGGTTTCCCGCAACTGCTGGCAAAAGCTTCGGTCGCTGAACATCTCCGCCAGGTAGGCGAGAATCTTAAGATGCTCGTCGGTATAGTGATCCGGCACCAGCAGGCCAAACACCAGATCCACCGGTTGCCGGTCGATGGCGTCGAAATCCACGCCCTGCCTGAGCTTGACGAAGGCGCCAATCGCCTGCCGACTCTGGCTGAACCGGCCATGGGGCAAGGCAACCCCATGGCCCAGACCCGTGCTCCCCAAGCGCTCCCGGCCAATCAGGCTGTCAAAGATCGGCCGGGCCGTCAGGCCAACTTGCCCCATGGCCAGCAACTCGCTCAATACCTCGATGACCCGCTTCTTGCTGGTCACCTCGCTATCGCAGACCAGCCGCTCGCGGGTAATCAGGTCCATGATGTCCATTACCGTGCCCGCGTGCTCAAGGTTGGGGATAATCACGCGCCTTTTCGCCGCGATGCTTTTCCGTCATTTTCTCCTTGTACTTCTTGATTTGCCGATCGATTTTGTCGATCAGGGCGTCGATCGCGGCGTACAGATCCTCGTCCACCGCATCGGCGTAGATCTCGTTACCGGCCACATGGATGGTCGCCTCGGCCTTCTGGCGCAGTTTCTCGACGCTGAGGATCACCTGGACGCTGGTGACGTTGTCGAAATGCCGTTCAATGCGCTCCAGCTTGTCATGCACGTAGTCGTGCAGCGCCTGGGTGATTTCCACATGGTGTCCGCTCAGTTTGATTTGCATGACATGGACTGCCTTCAAGAAAGTGAACAAAGGGATTTAACTTACTTTTCCTGTCCCGAACCCCCTGACCGGCGGTATTCGTGTCTGACAGGCGTGACTTTCCCGACGCTGGGCGGTGTTCCGTCCAGCGTGCGCTGGGTTGCCGAGGCGCTCGCCACGGGTAGGGCCGTTCCGGTGGCCAGCCGTACAAGATGCATCGTCGTATTGACTCCTGGCGCGGTTCCAGCGGCGGCGGATTTGGCGTTGTGGTTTCTCGCCGCGCGTCCGCCCCCCGTTGCCGCCCCGTCGTTCAGATAAGGCGCTTACGATCCGAGGACGAAGCGATGGCCATCGCTTCCCGGTATTTTGCCACCGTCCGCCGGGCCACTTGAATCCCTTCCGCCTCAAGCAGTTTGGCGATTTTGTCGTCGCTGAGCGGTTTGCCCGGATCTTCGGCCTGGATCAGCTTGCGAATCATGGCGCGGATGGCGGTGGAGGAACACTCGCCGCCGCTGCTGGTGCCCACGTGGCTGGAGAAAAAATATTTCAGCTCGTAAAGGCCGCGTGGGGTATGCATGTACTTCTGCGTGGTCACCCGCGAGATAGTGGATTCATGCATGCCCAGCACTTCGGCGATGTCGCGCAAGATCAGCGGTTTCATGTGCTCGTCGCCCCGCTCCAGAAACTCGCGCTGACGCTCGACGATGCAAGTTGCCACCTTGAGCAGGGTCTCGTTTCGGTTTTGCAGGCTTTTCAGGAACCAGCGTGCTTCCTGCAAGTGGTTCCTGAGACAGGTGGCGTCACTGCCGTGGTCGGCCCGGTGCGTCAAGGCGGCGTAACGGGCGTTGATGCGCAGCTTCGGGGTGCTATCGGGGTTCAGTTCGACCCGCCAGACCTCGCGCTGGCGGTAGACCAGCACGTCCGGGACGACATACTGCGGCGCGGTGTTGGACAGGCGGGCGCCAGGGTGCGGATCCAGCGATTGGATCAGGCCGATGATGCCCTGCAGCGCCTCGCGCGTCACCTTGAGTCGCCGCATCAAGGCATTGAAATCGTGGTTGGCCAGTAGTTCCAGATGCTGCTCGACTAGAAGGCGGGCCTCGGTCAACCACGGCGTATCCTCCGGCAGGGCTTCCAACTGCAACAGCAGGCATTCCGCCGGACTGCGGGCGCCGACGCCTTGGGGATCGAAGTGTTGCACCAGCTTCAGCACCGCCTCGGCCGCGGTCGGCGTCACCGCGAACTCGCCGTGCAGTCCCTGACAGATTTCCATTAGTGGTAGCGTCAGATAGCCGGACTCGTCGATGGCGTCAATGATGGCGGTGGCGATGGCCATGTCACGGTCGTCGAACGGGGTTAGCCGCATCTGCCAGTACAAATGGTCGCGCAGGGATTCGCCAGCGCCGACGTAGCGTTCGTAGGGATCCCAGTCTTCGTCCTCGCCGCGTGAATAGGACGTCGCGCCGTCATACGACTCATAGACATCTTCCCAGACGCTGTCCACCGGTAGTTCGTCCGGCAGGGTGGTGTCGGTCGGCGCGGCGTTGAGTTCGGTTTCAGCGCGGGCGTCCACCGCCGCCAGGGTGGCCAGGGCCTCCGGCTGCGCCGGCAGATCCTGCGGCTCGTCGCTCTGCTCCAGCATCAGGTTGGAATCGAGAATGGTTTGCACCTCCGCCTGGAGATCCAGGCTGGATAACTGCAACAAACGAATCGCCTGTTGCAGTTGGGGGGTCATCGTCAGTTGCTGACCCAAGCGTAGCTGCAATGACTGTCTCATGGGGACTCAATCTCGACCCGAAGTCGTGAAACTCAACCTGCCACTCCTAAATCCTAGCCGGTTTTACGCGCCATGACAGCCGATGGCGCGCGCCGGCCGGTCACAACTGGAACGATTCGCCCAGATAGACCTGGCGCACCTGTTGGTTGGCGAGAATCGCGGCGGGATCGCCCTCGGCGATCACCCGGCCTTCGTTGAGGATGTAGGCGCGATCGCAGATGCCCAGGGTTTCTCGAACATTGTGGTCGGTGATCAGCACCCCGATGCGGCGCTCGCGCAGATGCTCGATGATGCGCTGGATATCCAGAACCGACAAGGGGTCCACCCCGGCGAACGGCTCGTCCAGGAGGATGAAGGCCGGGTTGGCCGCCAGCGCCCGGGCGATTTCCACCCGCCGGCGCTCGCCGCCCGACAGGCTGATGCCGATGTTGTCGTGCAGGTGGCCGACGTGCAACTCGTGCAGCAGTTCCTCGGCCAGCGGCCGGCGCGCGGCGCGGGAGAGATCGCGGCGGGTCTCCAGAATCGCCAGCACGTTGTCCAGCACCGTTAGCCGCCGGAATACCGAGGCTTCTTGCGGCAGATAACCGACCCCCAGCCGCGCCCGCGCGTGCATCGGCAGATGGGTGAGGTCGCGCTCGTCCAGCAGCACCCGGCCCTCGTCGCAATGAATCAGCCCCACCATCATGTAAAAGCAGGTGGTCTTGCCGGCGCCATTCGGTCCCAGCAGTCCGACGACCTCGCCGCTGGCGACCGTCAGCGACACCGCGTCCACCACCACGCGCTTGCGGTAGCGCTTGACGATTTCCTTGGCGATCAGTTGAGCCATGCTCAGGGCTTCCTGGCGGCCGGCGGTTCCTGCGGCCGTGGCTGGATGGTGAACTGGATGCGGCCGTTGTCGCCGGCGCCGCGCGCCCGCACCACATCGCCCTTGAGGTCGTATTCCACCCGGTCGCCGGTGAAGACGTCCTGCCCTTGGGTCAGCCGGGCGCTGCCGCTCATGATGACCTTGGCGCCAGCGACATCGTACTCAACCCGCTGGCTGGCGCCCTGGATTTCCGGTTTGTCCGCCGTCGGTCGATAGCGCAGGTTCGCCGGGGCGCCGGTTGCTTCCATTCGCTGAAAATTGTTGTCCTTGACATAGATGGTGACGGTGTCGGCGGTCAGCCGCATCGAACCCTGGGTGATGACCACGTTGCCTTCGTAGACGCTGACGCCGGTTTTCTGATCCAACTGGCCCCGGCTGGCCTCCAGATGAATGGGCTGTGCGCGGTCTTCCGGCAGGGCCGCGGCCATCGGCGCCGCCAGCGCCAGCGCGGTCGCGAGTCCGAATTTAACGCTTGGGGGGGTCATAGGAGCCTCTCACTTCGGAAAGCAGTTCCAGCCGTTCCCGGTTCAGCCAGGCGCGCGCGCCGACGGCGTGGAGTTCGCCGCCGGGCGTCACCGCCCGAACCGGCGCGGCGGTCTCGGCATAGCGTTCGGCCACCTGGACCAGCACGTCGCGGGTGGTGATCGTGGTGGGTGGTTTGCCGCTCTCGGCGGTGCGGTTCATCACCACCTCGCCTTCGAGGCGCACCGACTGGTTGTCGGCGGCGATCCAGCCCTGTTCGGCCTGTAACCGCCATTCACGGATTTGGCCATCCGGCTGATACCAGTCCAGCACCGGTTGCTCGATCCGGATGCCGCCCTGGCTGGGCAACTGCCACAGGCGGGGTGCTTCCACCACGTATTCCCGCACCCCGGCGATGTTCAGGCGCACCGCCCGGAACCGCTCGATGGTCAACACTGGGGCCTGACTCTCGGCCGGCGCTGGTTCCCGCAACGAGGATTCCACCCACCGCAGCAGGCCGTAGCTCAGGCCGGCCAGCAGCGCCAGTCCGACCAGGGACAGAATGCCGCGCGCCGTCACACCGCCGCTCGCGCTCAAAGATACCGGTCACGCAGGGCCGTCAGTTGGCCGCGCGCTTCCAGCAGCAACTCGCAGACCTCGCGCGCCGCGCCGCGCCCGCCCCGGCTGGGGGTTTGCCAGTGGGCGTGCTGCTGGACGAACGGATCGGCGTCCCGCACCGCGATGGCCAGACCGACCCGGGTCATCACCGGCAGGTCGATCAGGTCGTCGCCCACGAACGCTGCCTGTTCGGCGGTCAAGCCGAGCCGAGCCAGCAGGCTGTCGAACGCCACCAGCTTGTCCGGTACGCCCAGATAGGTGTGGCGGATACCGAGATCGGTCATGCGCCGCTCGACCGAGGCGGCGTGGCGGCCGGAAATAATGGCGACTTCCATGCCAGCTTCGAGCAGCATCTTGATACCGTGGCCATCGCGGATGTGAAAGGCCTTGTATTCGTTGCCATCGTTGCCCAGGTACAGCCGGCCGTCGGTCAATACGCCGTCCACGTCGAAAATCACCAGTTGAATCTGGGCGGCCTTGCTGAGTACATCGCGCATTGCGGGTCTCTCGCCGGTCGGTTGGGGTTACAGCACGCCGGCCCGCAACAGATCGTGCATGTTCAACACGCCGGCCAGCTTCCCGGCGGAGTTTACCACTGGCAGGGCATTAATCTTGTATTGCTGCATCCTTTGCAGCGCCTCGGCGGCCAGGGATCCGGGGGCGATGGTTTTACAATTGCGGGTCATGACCTCGGCGACGCGGGCGGTATGCACGTCCACCTGTCGATCCAGCGTCCGGCGCAGGTCGCCATCGGTGAACACTCCCAACACATGATCTTCACGGTCCACCACCACCGTCGTCCCCAGTCCCTTGCGGCTCATCTCCAGCAGAGCGTCGCGGAGCAGGTCATCCGGGGCGTTGCGCGGTATCTGTTCGCCGGTATGCATCACCTCGTCGGTGAGTAACAGCAAACGGCGCCCCAGTCGACCTCCCGGATGGGAACGGGCGAAATCTTCAGCGGTGAAACCGCGTGCCTCCAGCAGAGCTACCGCCAGCGCATCGCCCATCGCCAGGGTCGCCGTGGTGCTGGAGGTGGGGGCCAGACCCAGCGGACAGGCTTCCTGTGGGACGCTGACGTCGATATGCACATCAGCGGTTTGGGCGAGCGTTGAATCGGGGTTGCCGGTCAAGGCAATCAGCGGTACGCCCTGGCGCTTGATCAGTGGCAGCAGGGTGAGAATTTCGTCAGTTTCGCCGGAATTGGACAGGGCCACCACCACGTCTTGGGCGGTGATCATGCCCATGTCGCCGTGGCTGGCTTCGGCGGGATGGACAAAAAAAGCCGGGCTGCCGGTGCTGGCCAGCGTCGCGGCAATTTTGCCGCCGATGTGGCCGGATTTGCCGATGCCGAGCACCACGATCCGACCTTGGCAGTGCAGCATGAGTTCGCAGGCGTGGACGAAGCGATCATCAACCCGGGCGGTCAGTTGGGCAACCGCTTGGGCTTCGATGGTCAGCACTTGGCTGGCCAGTTGTTTCAATTTGTCGGGGTGCATGTCAGGTTAAAATCTATTTCAGTTTCTCTGCGCTCCCATTCGGTATTTCCTGTTTCCACCTTCAACTCCTGAAGCGTCTTTTCATGGAAGTATTTACGGGGATTTCCACACATCCAGCATGAGCAGGGGGTGTGCGTATTGGCATAAATGCCCGCAAAGCGCGCTTTCCTTGGGCTATGCTTGATCCAGCCGCCAAAGTAACTTTCGGCCTTCCTTTTTAGGCGCTTGAGATGATGTCTTCGTAGGGATCTACCCATTTTCCCTTAGCCCGAGGATATGCGTCATTTTTCAGGTTTGAATAACGGTCGCTTTACCTTTTTCTAATTCTGGCAAAGCGGAAATTGTTTTGGGAATCAGATTTTTCAGATCATCCAACCGATTTGATGGTGCGTGTAAAACCAGAACTGCAATGTTATATTTTGATTTTTCCACAAAAAACTTATGTGGTAATCATTCAGTCCCCTCTCCCCTTGTCAAGGGGGAGAGGGCTAGGGTGAGGGGGTAAGTCTTTGAAACTGCGGCCCTCACCCCCAACCCCTCTCCCGCAAGCGGGCGAGGGGAGTGAACGGTTACCTTATGTGATAATAAATTTCCACGCCGCTATCGTAAGGAGGAACAGAAAAACTAGCCACCTTAATATCAAGGCAGAAATCAGAATGGCCAAGTTTTGCCATTGACTGACACCTCAAAAAACAGGGGCGACCATAGCCGCCCCTGGCATTCATCATTCAAACCAGCGATGTGAAAAATACACCGCTGATCCATTCAACCGCTTACGGCTTGTATTCGCCTTCCAGCAGCTTGGCGTGCGCCGCCGCCAGCCGGGCAATCGGCACCCGGGGCGACGAGCAGGACACGTAGGTCAGCTTGGCGTAGTGGCAGAAGCGCATCGAGCGCGGATGACCGCCCTGTTCGCCGCAAATGCCGACCTTGAGTCCCGCCCGCGTCTTGCGCCCATTGTTCACCGCAAACTCCATCAACTGGCCGACGCCCGCCGTATCCAGCGCCTCAAACGGGTTGTCCTTGAGGATACCGGCGGAATTGTAGAACGGCAGGAACTTGTTCTCGGCGTCTTCGCGAGAGAATGAGAAGGTGGCCTGGGTCAGGTCGTTGGTGCCGAAGGAGAAGAATTCGGCCACGTCGGCAATCTCGCCGGCGCGCAGACAGGCCCGCACCACTTCCATCATGGTGCCGAACTCGAAATGCACCTTGACCGCGTACTTGGCTTCAACTTCCGGCAGCACTTCGTCCACCAGCGCCTTCACCCGCTTCAACTCTTCCACGGTGCAGACCTGCGGCACCATGATTTCAGGATGGACGTTCACCCGCTCCTGCATGCACTCCGCCGCCGCTTCCAGAATGGCGCGAATCTGCATCTTGTAGATTTCAGGATAGGTCAGGCCGAGACGGACGCCGCGATGACCCAGCATCGGGTTGACTTCGTGCAGGGCGCGGGCCTTCTGCAGGATTTCTTCCTTCTTGGCCAGCACGTCCGCAACCAGGTGGCTGTCGTTGAGGATGCCCAGTTGCTCGACCGCTTTCGGATTCACCTGGCCGAGAATCTGGCTGATCGCCTCCAGACCCTGCGCGGTTTGGCGCAGATGGCGCAGATGCTCGATGTCGTCGATCAGGGTCTGCTCGGACGGCAGGAATTCGTGAATCGGCGGATCGAGCAAACGCACCGTGACCGGACGCGGCGCCATGGCCCGGAAGATTTCCTTGAAATCGCTGCGCTGCATCGGCAACAGCTTGGCCAGCGCGGCTTCGCGATCCTCGGTGGTCTCGGCCAGAATCATCTCCAGCACGGTGGGCAAGCGTTCCTTGGCATTGAACATCCGTTCGGTGCGGCACAGACCAATGCCCATCGCCCCGTAGTTGGAGGCGCGTTGCGCGGCGTCCGGAGTATCCGCATTCGCCATCACCTTGAGGGTGGCGATTTCGTCCGCCCAGCCCAACAGAGTCCGCAATTCCGGGGTGAACTCCGGCTCGACGGTGGGGATTTCGCCGAAGTATACCGCGCCGGTGCCGCCATCAATGGTGAGGACGTCGCCTTCGTGCAGCACCTTGTCGCCAATGATGGCTTGGCGCTGATGAACGTTGACCTGAATGGCTTCCGCGCCAACGACGCAGGGCTTGCCCATGCCGCGCGCCACCACCGCCGCGTGCGAGGTCTTGCCGCCGCGACTGGTCAGGATGCCGACCGCCGCGAAGAAGCCGTGAATGTCTTCCGGCTTGGTTTCCTCGCGCATCAGGATGATTTTTTCGCCCGCGCCGCGACCGCGTTTTACGGCGGTGTCGGCGTCGAACACGATCTTGCCCGACGAAGCGCCCGGCGATGCGCCCATGCCCACTGCGGCCGGCGCGGCTTTATGCTTGGGATCAAGCTGCGGGAACATCATCTGTTCCAGCGATTCCGGGTCGATCCGCAACAGCGCTTTCTCGCGGCTGATCAAACCTTCGTTCGCCATTTCCACCGAACTGCGCACCATGCCCTGGGCGTTCATCTTGCCATTGCGGGTTTGCAGGCAGTACAACACACCCTTCTCGATGGTGTACTCGTAGTCCTGCACCTCGTGATAATGGCCTTCCAGCTTGTTGCGCAATTCCACCAGTTGCCGGTACAAATCCGGCATCTCGTCCTTCATTTCCGCGACTGGCTTGGGGGTGCGAATGCCGGCGACCACATCTTCGCCTTGGGCATTGACCAGATATTCGCCGTACATCACATTCTCGCCGGTGCCGGGATCGCGGGTGAAACCCACGCCGGTCGAGCAATCGTTGCCCATGTTGCCGAACACCATGGTCACGATATTGACCGCGGTGCCGCTGGCCTGCTCCGGGGTAATCTTGAATTCGCGGCGGTAATCCACGGCGCGCTGACCCATCCAGGAGCCGAACACCGCTTTGATCGCCAGTTCCAGTTGCTCATAGGGGTCTTGCGGGAAGGGCCGCCCGGTCTGCTCCTGAACCACTTGCAGGAACAACTGGCCGATGTCGCGGAGGTCTTCAGCGCTCAGACCCAGGTCGATCTTGACGCCGGCGCGGCGCTTGATCGCTTCGAAGTGTTCGTCGAAGAAATGATCATCGACGTTCAGCGCAATCTTGCCGAACAACTGGATGAAGCGGCGATAAGCGTCATAGCCGAACCGCTCGTTGCCGGTCAGCTTGATCAGCCCGGCCAGGGTCTTCTCGTTCAGGCCGAGGTTGAGAATGGTGTCCATCATGCCCGGCATCGACATGGAGGAACCGGAGCGCACCGATACCAGCAGCGGATTGCCAGCGCCGCCGAACTGCTTGCCGGTTTCCTGCTCCAGCCATGTCATGTGCGCCCGCACATCGTCCATGACCCCGTCGGGCAAGCGGTTGTTGGCGATGTAATCCAGGCAGGCTTCGGTACTGATCACGAAGCCCGGCGGTACCCGCAGGCCAATCTGGGTCATTTCGCAGAGGTTGGCCCCCTTGCCGCCCAGCAGCATTTTGTTCTTGCCATCGCCTTCGGTGTACTTGTAGAGGTATTTCTTCGCCATGATCCTACCTTTTGCATGTATGGTGGTTGAGTGAGTATCGGACCTTTCCGACGCGGCCTGAAGCATAGACCATCCCGCGCCGCCGTGTCCGGTCGAAGACCGGGGTTGGGGCGCGGGATGCGCTCGCGGAGCAAATCGGGATCCAAAGGAATACGCGCGCCGGCCAACGCGCCGGCGGGTACCGCCATTAAAAGATAGCCGCACCAAGCGGCAATTGCCAAGTTTCATCGGCGCGGGACCAGCAGTTAATTTGACTTGCCGGAGGCTTGACGGGAAACTACAAAACTTTACCAACGCCATCCATATCTGTTTCCAACCCGTTCCCACCCGAAATGTCCGCAATCGCCTTTGCTTCCCGCATCGTCGCCACCGACGAACGCCCGCTCGTGACCGTGCGTGGCCTGTCGTTCCGCCGTGGCGACCGGATTATCTTCCAAAACGTGGATTTGGACATCCCGCGCGGCAAAATCACGGCCATCATGGGACCGAGTGGCGCCGGTAAAACCACGCTGCTGCGGCTGATCGGCGGCCAGCTCCGGCCCGACGCCGGCCGGATCGAGGTGGACGGGGCCTGCGTCCACGAACTTGGGCGCAAGGAACTGTACCAGTTGCGCAAACGCATGAGCATGCTGTTCCAAAGCGGCGCGCTGTTCACCGATTTGAACGTATTCGACAACGTCGCCTTCCCGCTGCGCGAACACACCCGCCTCCCGGAAAACCTCATCCACACCTTGGTGCTAATGAAGCTGGAAGCGGTTGGGTTGCGCGGGGCGCGCGATCTGATGCCGAGCGAGCTTTCCGGAGGCATGGCCCGGCGGGCGGCGCTGGCGCGCGCGATCGCCCTGGACCCGATGATGATCATGTACGATGAACCCTTCTCCGGCCAGGATCCCATCACCATGGGCGTGTTGATCAAACTGATTCGCATGCTCAACGACGCGTTGGGACTGACCAGCATCATCGTCTCCCACGACGTCAAGGAAACGGCCTCCATCGCTGATTACATCTACCTCATTTCCGACGGTTTGGTCGTGGATCATGGCACGCCGGAAGCGCTGGAACGCTCCAGTTCGGCTTGGGTCGAACAGTTTTTGCATGCCCTGCCCGATGGCCCGATGTCGTTCCATTACCCGGCATTGCCGTATGCCCAGGATCTGTCGCTCGCAGAGGAGCCATCCCTTGATTGACAGCTTGCAACGACTGGGGCGATTGGCGCTGAGCCTGGTGAATCGGCTGGGGCGGGCGACCTTGTTCCTGCTGCGGCTGTTGGGCGCTCTGGCCGCACTGAGCAAGCGGCCCGGCCTGATTGTCAGGCAGCTTTATTCGGTGGGCGTGCTGTCCCTGCCGATTATCGCCATATCCGGTCTCTTCGTGGGCATGGTGCTGGGTCTGCAGGGTTACGCGAATCTGGTGGATTTCGGCGCGACGTCGACCCTGGGCACGGTCGTGGCCCTGTCGCTGGTGCGGGAGCTGGGACCGGTGTTGACGGCGCTGCTCTATGCGGCGCGGGCGGGTTCGGCGCTCACGGCGGAAATCGGCCTGATGAAAGTCACTGAACAGCTTGCTTGCATGCAGATGATGGCGGTGGACCCTTTCCCGCGGGTATTCGCGCCGCGCTTTGTCGCCGGCTTTATCGTCATGCCGTTGCTTGCTTGCATTTTCACCGCCATCGGCGTTCTGGGCGGCTATTTCGTCGCCGTCAAACAACTCGGCGTGGACAGTGGCACCTTCTGGTCGCAGATGCAGGCGTCGGTGAAGCTGGTTGACGATGTAATAAACGGCGTGGTCATCAAGAGCGTGGCGTTTGGCTGGGTGGCCAACTGGATCGCGGTCTTTGAAGGTTATGACGCGATACCTACCTCGGAAGGCATCAGCCTGGCCACCACCCGCACGGTGGTGAATACCGCCCTGGTGGTGCTAGGATTGGATTTCGTGTTGACCGCCATCCTGTTTGGAGTCTAGGCAATGGCTACCCTCAAAAAACTGGAGCTGGCGGTCGGGATCTTCGTTGTCCTGGGGTTGGCCGCCTTTTTCATGCTGGCCATGAAAGTCAGCAATATCGCCGAGTTGGGCGAGGACCAAGGCTACAAGGTCACTGCCCGTTTCGAGAACATCGGCGGCCTCAAGGTCAGTGCTCCGGTCACCCTGAGCGGGGTGCGCATTGGCCGGGTGGTTGACATCGACCTTGATCGGCGAAGCTACGAGGCGGTGGTCACCTTGTCCATCGACCCCAAGTATGATCGCCTGCCGACGGATTCCAGCGCCAGCATCCTGACTTCCGGGCTGCTGGGCGAACGATACATCGGACTGGAACCTGGCGGCATGGACGATTATCTGAAGAGCGGCGGCAGCCTCAAGTTGACTCAGTCGGCCCTGGTGCTGGAAAAGCTGATCGGGCGGATGCTCACCAACGCCGTGTCGGGCGATGCGCCGCCAGCCAAGACCCCCTGATGGGTCAGCGATTAGCGGTCACTGATCAGTGGTCGGTGGCCAGTGGTCGGCGGCGAGAAATCCGTCCATTGAGGAGTTGTTCGATTTGATGAAAAAAGCCATTGCTATCAGTTTATTGTTACTGGCGCTGGGCGGGGGTCTGGTCTGGGCCGCCATCGCGCCTCCCCAGGATGTGGTTCAGGACACTTCGACACGGATGCTGAGCGCCCTGCGCCAGAATTACGCGGTGCTGAAAAACGATTCAAGCCAGATTTACGGGCTGGTCAACCAGATCGTACTGCCGAACTTCGATTTCGATCTGATGTCGCGCTGGGTGCTGGGCCGGGCCTGGCAGCAGGCCACCCCGGAGCAGCGTCGCCGCTTTACCGAGGAATTCCGCACCCTGCTGGTTCGCACCTACGCCAAGGCGCTGCTGGAATACGCGAACGAGGAGGTCCGGGTGCTGCCGCAACCGGGCGCGGCGGACAGTAGCGAAGCGACGGTTAAAACCGAGGTCCGCCTGAAAGCCGGCCAGCCGATCCAGATCAACTACAGCATGCATCTCAACTCCGAGGGCTGGAAGGTCTACGACGTGACCGTGGACGGTGTCAGTTTGGTGACCAACTATCGCGGGACTTTCGCCAGCCAGATTCGCGCCAACGGCCTGGATGCGGTGATCGCCGACCTGCAACAACGCAACGGCGCGCGGGATCGCCGCTGATGGCCGTGGCGACCGCCGAGCGCGATGGCGATACCCTGCGGGTTCGGGGCGATCTGGATTTCGACTCGGTCGTAGCGCTATGGCACGCGACCGAATCGCTGTTCGCCGCCGGTCCACCGGCCTGGATTGATCTGAACGAGGTCAGTCGCGCCAACAGCGCTGGCGTGGCCCTGTTGGTGGCCTGGCTGGGCCAGGTCCAGCGCCGCCGACGGGAAGTGGTCTTCGTCAATGTCCCGGCGCAGATGCGGGCGATCATCGAAGTCGCCGATCTGGATACGGTGCTACCTCTCGCCTGACGGCGAAACGTCCCGTCCTCTCCCGCTTTTCCGGTAGTATCCCACCCCGGCTTTTGCCGTTCGCGAGCGAGTTGAATAGTTGATCGTATGATGCAAGCCCAGGATATCGAGCGTCTGATTCAAGAACGACTGCCGGGCGCGCGGGCCATGGTCCGCGGCGACGACGGCGTCCATTTCGAAGCGGTGGTCATCAGCGAAGCCTTCGCCGACAAATCACTGGTCCAGCAGCACCGCCTGGTGTACGCGGCCCTGGGCGGGCGGCTGGAGCGCGAGGACATCCACGCCCTGTCGCTCAAAACCTACACGCCGGATACTTGGCGCAAGCTGCATCCCTGACTTGGCGGACAATCCCCTCATGAGCAAACTGATCATCAACGGCGGAGTTCCGCTCTACGGCGAACTGCGAGCCTCCGGGGCCAAGAATGCGGTGCTGCCGATTCTGGCCGCCACCCTGCTGGCCGATGCCCCCATGACCCTCCGCAATGTCCCACACTTGCAGGATGTCACCACCACCATGGAACTGCTGGGGCGGATGGGGGTGGATTTGGTGGTGGACGAGCGGATGAACATCCAGGTTGATCCGCGCTCGATTCGCAGCTTCCAGGCGCCCTACGAACTGGTGCGGACCATGCGCGCCTCGATCCTGGTGCTGGGTCCGCTGGTGGCCCGTTTCGGCCAGGCCGAGGTATCGCTGCCGGGCGGCTGCGCCATCGGATCGCGGCCGGTCAACCTGCATATCAAGGGCCTGGAGGCGATGGGCGCCGACATCAAGGTCGAAAACGGCTACATCCGCGCCCGCGCCAACCGGCTGAAGGGCGCCCACATCGTCATGGACCTGGTCACCGTGACTGGCACGGAGAACCTGCTGATGGCCGCCACCCTGGCCCAGGGCACCACCATCCTGGAGAACGCCGCCCGCGAACCGGAAGTGGTGGATCTGGCCGATTGCCTGACCGCGATGGGCGCCAAGATCGGCGGGGCCGGCACCGATACCATCGTGATCGAGGGCGTGGACCGCCTGCACGGCGCCGACTATCAGGTGATGCCGGACCGGATCGAAACCGGCACTTATCTGCTCGCCGGCGTGATCACCGGCGGCCGGGTCAAAATCAAGGATACCCGCCCGGATAATCTGGAAGCGGTGTTGCTCAAGCTGGAGGAAGCCGGCGTCTGGGTCAACACTGGCCCCGACTGGATCGAGGTGGACATGAACGGCGGCCGGCCCAAGGCGGTGCGCATCCGCACCGCGCCCTACCCAGCGTTCCCCACCGACATGCAGGCGCAATTCGTGGCGCTCAATGCCATCGCCGAGGGCGTTGGCATGATCACCGAGACGGTGTTCGAGAACCGCTTCATGCATGTCCAGGAGTTGCACCGGATGGGCGCGCAAATCGAACTGGAAGGCAACACCGCCGTCAGTATCGGCGTCCCCAAACTGACCGGCGCGCCGGTCATGGCGACGGATTTACGCGCTTCGGCCAGCCTGATCCTGGCGGCGCTGGTCGCCAACGGCGATACGGTCGTGGACCGCATTTACCACATCGACCGCGGCTACGACTGCATTGAGGAGAAGTTGTCGCATCTGGGCGCGCGCATCCGTCGGACCGCGGGCTAAATCCGCCATGACTGTGCCGCTGACGATTGCGCTCTCCAAGGGCCGTATTTTCAAGGAAACCCTGCCGCTGTTGGCGGCGGCGGGAATCGTACCGGTTGACGACCCGGACACCAGCCGCAAGCTGATTCTCGACACCTATCAGGTCGATGTGAGATTGGTCATCATCCGTGCCGCCGACGTACCGACCTACGTACAGTACGGCGCCGCCGACCTGGGCGTGGCCGGCAAGGATGTTTTGATGGAGCACGGCGGCGAGGGGCTGTACGAACCGCTGGATTTGAACATCGCCCGTTGTCGGCTGATGGTGGCGGGCCGTCCCGATCACCGGCCCCGGCTGAGCCGGCCGCGGATCGCCACCAAATACGTCAATACCACCCGGCGCTGGTTCGCCGACCAGGGCCGGCAGGTGGAGGTCATCAAGCTGTACGGTTCGATGGAGCTGGCGCCGCTGGTGGGGCTGGCGGACTACATCGTGGATGTGGTGGACACCGGTAATACCTTGAAAGCCAATGGCCTGGCGCCGCTGGAGCATATCGCCGACATCAGCTCGCGGCTGATTATCAACAAGGCGGCGATGAAGATGAAGCACGCCCGGATCAAGACGGTGATGGCCAGCATGGCCGCTGCCGTGGGGGCCTGATTTCCCCCTCACCCCCAACCCCTCTCCCGCAAGGGGAGAGGGGAGTTTCACTGCCCGGAAACTCGATCATGCTGGATATCCAACGCCTGAATACCGCCCATCTCGATTTTTGGCCACGGCTGGAAGCGCTGACCGCCTGGGAAGGCGTCGCCGATGAAGCCGTGATCGCCACGGTGTGCGAGATCCTCGCGCAGGTGCGGGCGCGCGGCGACGATGCCCTGCTGGAATACACCCGCCGTTTCGACCGGTTGGATGTCGCGCAAGCCAAGGCTCTTGAAATTCCCTCAGCCCGCTTGCAACAAGCGATGGCCGTTATTTCCACCGAGCAGCGCGCGGCGCTGGCAACCGCCGCCGCCCGCATCCGCGCCTACGCCGAACGGCAGAAGCTCGAATCCTGGACCTTCACCGAAGCCGACGGCACGGTCCTCGGTCAGCAGGTGACGCCGCTGGATCGGGTCGGCTTGTACGTGCCCGGTGGCAAGGCGGCCTATCCGTCCTCGGTGCTGATGAACGCCATTCCCGCCAAGGTCGCGGGCGTGCCGGAAGTGGTGATGGTCGCGCCGACGCCGGGCGGCGAGTTGAATGAACTGGTATTGGCCGCCGCCGCCGTGGCGGGGGTGGACCGGGTGTTCGGCATCGGCGGAGCGCAGGCGGTCGCCGCGCTGGCCTATGGCACGTCCACCGTGCCGCGGGTGGACAAGATCGTGGGGCCGGGCAACGTCTATGTCGCCGCCGCCAAGCGGCAGGTGTTCGGCACGGTCGGCATCGACATGATCGCCGGTCCGTCGGAAATCCTGGTGGTCTGCGATGGGTTGACCAATCCCGACTGGATCGCCATGGATCTGTTCTCGCAGGCGGAACACGACGAGGACGCTCAGCCGATTCTGATCAGTCCGGATGGGGCGTTTCTGGAGCGGGTTCAGGAAGCGGTTGCGCGGCTTTTGCCTGGCATGGAGCGGCGGGACATTATCGAAGCCTCGCTGGTCCGGCGGGCGGCGCTGATTCAGACGCTCGATCTGGCCGAGGCCGCGCAAGTGGTCAATTTCATCGCCCCCGAGCATCTGGAACTGTCGGTGGAGCAGCCGGAGGAGTTGCTGCCGCTGATCCGCCACGCCGGCGCGATTTTCATGGGCCGTTACACCGCCGAGGCGCTGGGCGATTATTGCGCCGGCCCCAATCACGTGCTGCCGACTTCCAGGACCGCGCGGTTTTCCTCGCCGCTGGGCGTGTACGATTTTCAGAAGCGCACCAGCCTGATTCGTTGTTCGCCAGCCGGGGCCGCGACTCTGGGCCGCACGGCTTCAGTCTTGGCGCGCGGCGAGGGCTTGACCGCTCATGCGCGGTCGGCGGAGCTGCGGTTGGGACAGGGCGACCCTGCGCGATGATTGAAAAACGGATCGACCAGTCGGTGAGCCGCCGGCTTTCGGGCGCCGGCTTCGGCTGGAGTCGGTGTTGGCTGAATGGCTGCTCGTTTAGATCGCATCGAGCGGGCTGACCACGCCCTTGCCGCCCCGGTTCAGAACGTGAGTGTAAATCATGGTGGTGCTGACGTCCTTGTGGCCCAGCAATTCCTGCACGGTGCGAATGTCGTAGCCCGACATCAGCAAATGGTGGCGAAGCTATGGCGTAGCGAATGACAGGAAGCAGGCTTGGCGATGCCGCTGGCGCGCACGGCATTCTTGAACGCGCGTTGCAGGGTTTGCTCGTCAAGGTGATGGCGGCGTTCAATATTGGAACGCGGGTCGATGGAGCGTTGCGAGGCGGGAAACACCTATTGCCAACCCCATTCCCGGCCAGCGTTAGGATACTTTCGGGCCAGAGCGAACGGCAGGTAGACATCGCCGCATCCTGCCTGTAAATCCTGTTCGTGTAGGATCTTGACATCGGCCAGGTGGGTTTGGAGCGGTCCTGCCAAGGCGTCCGGCAGCAGGGTCAGTCGGTCTTTCTGGCCCTTGCCATCCCGCACGGTGATTTGCCGGTACTCAAAATCCAGGTCTTTTATCCGCAGGCGGACGCACTCCATCAACCGCAGGCCGGCGCCGTACAGGAGGTTGGCCATGAGTCGGTGGCGCCCTTCCAGGTGGGCCAGTACGGCGCGCACCTCGGTGGCGGTGAGGACGACCGGCAGACGGGTGGGACGTTTGGCCCGTTCCACGTCGTCCAGCCAGCCGATGTCCTTTTCGAGCACTTCCTTGTACAGGAACAGGATAGCGCTAAGCGCCTGATTTTGTGTGGAAGCGGCCACGTTGCGCTCCACGGCCAAGTGGGACAAGAACTGCTCGACCTCCTGTTTGCCCATCTCCTGGGGGTGCCGCTTGTTGTGGAACAAGATGTAGCGCTTGATCCAATCCACGTAGGTTTGCTCGGTGCGGATGCTGTAGTGTTTCAGGCGGATTTTTGTGCGCACCTGATCGAGCAACTTGGGCTTGACATTCATAACCGCTGCTACTTTAATATTTTTTATGGTAGGCGGCGCGTTTCCGTGACGGAAAATCGTGCCTCGTTGATACCAGCGGTGACGCTTGCGATAAGCCAATTCGCGTTGTTGCTAGAATACAACTTGTTAGATTTAACAACAAGTTGGTCAAGGCTTACCGCGATTATACGTCAAGATTGACGTAAGATAAGGCGTCGTTTAGGAGGTCTACTTCATGTTCGTCGGCGCTTCGC